>JAYUQP010000028.1:0-2026 GCA_043757265.1 Bdellovibrionales bacterium
TTCACATCATCACCAGCGTAAAGGGGTGGAACATCGGATGGATTGCATGCACATTCAGCACAAATGGTATACCCGACAAAAACAGCCAGGTTTTGGACTGCTTTTCTACCAAGCGCGTTTCTCAACTCATCGCCGGTCTCAAAAATCAAGTTGATGCCGTGATCGTGACTCCACATTGGGGCGACGAATACCAGCTGTCACCAAACTCGCAACAAAAATCCTTCGCCCGCAAATGGCTGGAGGAAGGTGCCGCAGCTGTCATCGGCACCCATCCCCACGTGCCGCAGCCTTGGGAAAAATACACAACTGCCACTGGCGAGGAAAAGTTTATTCTCTACTCCTCAGGCAATTTCGTAAGCAATCAAAGCACCACAAAAAAACAAACAGGGTTGATGCTATTTTTGGGGCTGACTCGCAAAAATGGAAAATCGTGGGTCAATGGCGTTCGTTACCTGCCGCTTTACATGAATCGTCGGCCTTATTCCGTTGTGCCGTCGAACTGGATTAAAAATCCGTCCAGTGCTCAAGTTGATTCGCTCAAACTCGCGAAAGGAATGTTCGGTAACGACCGTGTGGTGAATTCTGGCGAAGCCGTTGTGACGAATGCAGAGTGTGGTCTCTAGCATACGGCTGCTTAGGTTTGTCCGAGGGGTGAGCTTTTAGCCGCAGCCTTCGATGTCGCTAAGATCTAGTTGCAATTCAATCTTCGCTCTAAAGATGATATCGCGGGCATCCTTCGACTTCATAATACCCTTATCCACTTCGTGGAAAAGTTCTTGTTCGAGTTCTTGGCGAGTTTTTTTAACTAGCACATGCTCTGGCCAAAGATTTTCAAAGGCGTTATTTCCCCCCACTGCAAGAGGAACTAAGTGGTCCACGGTGTACCGATGGCGGCACTTTTCGGGGATGCTGTACTGTTTGTAAATTCGATCTCGTTGCCATTGAGCAACTTTGCGTTCGCAATACGGCATCTTCTCGTCGTAGCGTAATTCGTAAAAATCTTTGTCATCTTCGGAGCAGAGTTCGCCAGGGGTTTTTTCCACGTCTGGAGTGACGGGGATTCCGTTTCCACCGGGAGTTGCGAAGGCAACTTGTTGGCTTATAAACAGTAGAAAAAAAATGCGTGTAGCAATTCCCATAATTCCCCCATTCAAAGACACTTCAACGGTACCAAAGTGGGTATTTTTTACAATCTGGGATCTGTTAGGTTTTTGTTAAGGCTTTTTGAAAATCGCTAATATGCACTTCCTTCCCATCGACTGCTCAAAAAATAAGCGACTCATCTTGCCAAATGGCCCCGTCAGTTCATCCGGTCGACGGTTTCGCTGGTCTGTCTTGACGACCTTTGCCAGCGATCCATATTAGCTGCATATTAAAAAACTGTTGGAGGTATTACGTATGTCAGTTTTTTTGGGTTCGCTGCTAGTTTGGACTTCCGCATTGGCTATAGCGCAAAATTCAACGGTGCTGGAAAATGAAAAACCCTGGCTCTTGCAGGACGAAAAAAATACCATCGACGTTTTTACCAAGGCCGCTGACTTCGTGGTGTTTGTAAACACAACTACCCGGGTTCGTGATTTTTTCTCTATGGATGTTATGGAAGTTCCCGCCGGCGCTGGAACCGGTTTTGTTTGGGATCAAAAAGGGCATATCGTTACGAACTACCATGTGGTGGAAGCGGCAACGACAAACGCAGTGAAAGTGACTCTTAAAGATGGTCGCTCCATCGAAGCTAAAATCATCGGAACTGAACCGCGCCGTGATATAGCCGTTTTAAAACTAAAGGACACAAAAAATCTTCCGGTGGGATTCGCCTCTTACTTAGGTGATTCAGCAAAACTGCAAGTGGGACAAAAAACTGTGGCCATTGGAAACCCCTTCGAGCTTTCGCATACATTAACCACCGGTGTGGTATCAGCCTTGGGTCGAAGTGTTCCATCGCCTGCACAAGGAATTATGAACCGCGAAATGATTCAAACCGATGCGGCCATCAACCCAGGGAATTCGGGCGGACCTCTCATGGATA
>JAYUQP010000029.1:0-2014 GCA_043757265.1 Bdellovibrionales bacterium
AAAAAAGAGTGAATAGAAATAACCTTACAAATACCAACTGAGCCCTGCTTTAAAGGAATTATCATCAGAACTAGTGCCATCGCTGAGCGGGGTTTGCCAAACTTCATAAGCCATCTTTACCGAAAAACGTTCCGACAGCATGATCTTTAACCCTGCGCCGTAGCTCGGTGCCCAGCCGCTCGATTCCGGAATTTCAATCGCTGAGGCATTCAAGTATTTGACCGTTTGATTTTTTTTGATGTTGGCCGCGCCGCCTTTGAGGTAGGGCTGCAGCATGCTTTTTTTGTCCATCATCATATAAACGAGAGAGCTGTCTATAATTTGACTGCTTTGTTGCACGGTCCGTGTGGAGTTCACGTCAGACTCCTGACTTTCGTAAAAAGAGTTTGTGTAGCTAAACTCCAGGGCGAATTTTTCAAAAATAAAAAAAGAAAGCGACGCGCCTTTGCTTTCGGACTGATAGTTGTTCGTCGCATTGAAAGTTTTTTTCTGGTAGCCGTAGGAGAGGCCCAGTTCAGTGACTATAGCACTAGCGCTAAAACCGACAAAAAACAGCAGAAGTGCGGGCAAGATGGCTCTTGGTTTCATGTTTGTTATTTTAGCCCATTCCGTCTAGTACGCAGCCACGTGAACGTTAAATCTGTACCTAAGGCGCACAAATCCGTCGCTCTCGACCTTGGCCTTGGGAGGATTCGGAAACAACTTGGCGTCCTTGAAAGCAAAAACAGCTGCTTCATCGAATTCCTTATATCCGCTCGATTGCCTTACGTAAGCAGAGTGGTACTCCCCGTTGGATTTAAGCCACACTTCCAGGCTTGTTGACCACACTTTTCCTGCCAATGTGCTTTTCTTGAAGTCGAAAGGAATTCGCTCCCAATAATAATTTGTGCGCTCAACCCAGCGAACATAAAATAGTTCTTCGACGCGGCTGTAAAACGAGTAGTACGTGTTGGCGTCAGTATTGAGGTTTGTAGCGTCGGACTGGGCAATATCATTCGGAAGATCAGATGAAATTGCAGAGTTGGTCGCAACCGGCGTAGCGGCGGAAGTCGCTTTCATTCGGGCAAACTCTGGAAGCTCACCGTCCTTAGCAAAAAGTTTTTTCCCCACCTCAGCCGCCTGCGCTTTGGGAGGAACAAACTTGTTGTTTTGCGAAAGTCCAAAGATGTTGGCTTTTGTTTCGAGTTTCACGCGCTGGGTTTTTTCCGACTCGAAGCGGGCAGGTGCAGTTGGCTTTTTCATTTCCTCAACCGTGCGGTTCAGCTGTTTGACAAGCTTACGCGCTCTATCCAGTTTTTCCTGAAGTGGATCAGCCTTGGGTTCTTCCGCGAGTTCAATTTCTGTGGTTTCGAACGGAGCGCGACTTTTGTAAAAGTGATGGGCCATATAGAGCGTGGCTTCACTTAAAATCACGTGAACCAGGACACTTAGTATTATGAAAAAACCCAGTTGTTTCACGAGCTTAATTTAATCTTAAATTGATACAGTCTCAAGCCTAATTAAACCAAATTGTACTCAAGTTGAAACACTTTTTTGCCGATACTTTATCCAAGGCGGGGGTCTTAATGGGAAAACTAATTGATTTAACTACTAGGCTGAAAAGCAGTGCAAATGAGCCGACCGTGCAGAAAGACGCGAACGTCGTCAGTTACGACGAACAAAAGCAAAAAATGCTCTCTCACGAAAGACGCCAGATTAAGCGTACAATTTTATCTGAATTCGTTAGCGCCATGGTGGTGCTTCCAGAAAAAGGCCTCATGAAGGTGTCCATTTATGACATTTCTGACCAGGGTATTTCTTTTGACCTCGAGATGGATCAAGGGAGCTTCAAAATAGACGAGGAAATTTCGATGCGCGTCTACCTCAACCATAAAACTTATTTCCCGATTGCTGTACAGGTTAAACATACGACTGCAGAAGCCTCTGAAGGCGTAGTTCGTCACGGAACTGTGTTTCTTCGGCAGTCGACGAACGATGCCGCGCTACAGTATTTCGTGCGATTTATTGAGTCAGT
>JAYUQP010000030.1:0-2007 GCA_043757265.1 Bdellovibrionales bacterium
GCGGTTCCCTAACTTCGAAAAAGAATTGCACAAGGCTATTTCTAAAGAAGGGGTAAGTTTAAACACGGTTTTTGAAACTGTGAACGTGGGAACTCTCAAGCGCGTTCTTGAATCGGGTTTAGGTTGGGGATTTTTACCTGCACATAGCATTCGCAAACACGTCCGCACCGGGCGTTTGAATGCTGTTCCCGTTTCGGACTTTTCGTACACGATGAATGTTTACTATTACTTTAGAGAAACGCTGCTCGACGAAAACGCCAAGCGCATGACGGATGTTTTCTACCGCGCCCTCACTCAGTACGTGCAGTCGCAGAATAAGTAGGGTTGATCGCTAGCGGTGTTGGGAGATGAGAGTGGCCAAAATTTAATTAAGATTTTTAAGAAAGTTCTCGGAGTTATTGCCGAGAGCTTGAAGATGTCTGTGTATTTAAGAACACTAAACAGATAGCTGACCAGGGTTATTGTTCAAGACGACAACGAATACTCAGACGTAGGATCTCTAGCTGTTTCATCGTTGGCGGTGGTTCTTGGTTTAATAAGAAGTTGCTTTTTAATAACTTAGAAAAAAAAATTTGATTTCGTTCTCTCACTTGACTTGTAACATTATTCCACAAACGTCCGGCGCGGATTTCCATATCTAGGTACCAAAGGTCAGTACCAATGATAAATAGAGCATCGGTAAGTTCTTTTTTGCAATCAGATCTATCAACGATGCTCTCACAAACTTGATCTATATCGTGAATGTAATTTTCAAAATCACTGCAGTTATAATTGGACGGCGAAGGATATACGTTTTGATTCTCTACAGTATTTCCTCCATTGACGGCTTCCGCTGGTTTCCTAAAAGAGTTGTTAGCGCATCCAGATACTAATATTGTAGAAAGCAATAGTAAGTATTTCACGTCATCTCCTAACTGGGATATTTCTTGTTTCTATTCTACTCTTTATTTTCTCAAATAAAAATTCGTTATCAAAAATATACTAGACTAAAGATTACCTGACTACAATTTACCAGTGCAACTTGTGACCATAAAAACACTAAGAACCAGACCAGACTTGAGCCAAAATAACCGCGTCCAACAAGATCTCGTCCTACGATTGGCTCAAAATAGAAGTTTGCAACTCTTCTTTGCGTTTACGAATTCTTCAACAGTGTGATGTAAAATCCGTCGTAGCCGTGAGTTTGCGGGAGGATGATTTCCTCGCGGACTTGTTTCCACGTCGGATTGTTTTGTAAAAACATCTCCACCTGGTGCTGATTTTCCGAAGGCAGTACGCTGCACGTGGCGTAGACGCAGCGGCCGCCGGGCTTGACCATGCAAGTGTAGTTTTGCAAAATTTCTTGCTGGGTTAGGCGCAGGTTTTCGATTTTTTCAGGCGATAGTTTCCACTTGCTGTCGGGGTTGCGCTTTAATACACCGAGGCCTGAGCAGGGGACGTCGAGCAAGAGTGCATCGGCGGATGCCTCAAGACGCTTAATGGTTTTTGTATTTTCAATCCAACGGGGTTCAATCAGCGATGTTCCCGAACGGCGCACGCGGCGCTTCAGCTCGAGTAATTTTCGTTCAAAAATATCCATGGAAATAATTTTGCCTTTGTTTTTCATGCGCGCAGCCAGGTGCAAACTCTTGCCGCCAGCGCCTGCGCAGGCGTCAATAATTCGTTCGCCGGGTTGCGGGTCTAACATCAGTGCCACGCGCTGGCTTGAGGCATCTTGCACTTCGAAGAATCCTTGCTCGAAGGCCTTGGTGCGAAACACATTGGCGCGCTCTACAAGCTCAAGAGCTTCGGGAAAAATGTCTTCATCCAGGCGACGGGTCTGAATGCCTTCCTCGTTCAACTGGATTTGCAGAGCTTCACGCGATATTTTTTCGGTGTTGCAGCGTAAAATAACTTTGGCGGTTTTATTGAGCTCGCGCATGGTGGGGTCCCACTGAGCGCCAAGCTCGTGTTCCGCTAAAGCCTCCAACCACTCGGGAATTGCATGGATCAGGTGGGGAGCAGTGA
>JAYUQP010000031.1:0-94228 GCA_043757265.1 Bdellovibrionales bacterium
GGTGCTCGTTGTGTTAAGTGTTGTCATACTCTACAGCTTTTTGAGTTTCGACTTAGCGGCCGAGGCTTCCTTGGAGTTGGGAAACTTTTCCGCGACTTCCTTGTAAAAGACTTTAGCGTCGTCTTTGAGTCCCATATTTTGAAAACACATTCCAATTTTAAGAGTGGCCTCTGGATACTCGGCACCCTTAGGATTATTTTTTCGATAATCTTCGAACGCTAAAATCGCGTCTTCCCATTTTTTATTATTAAAATGTTGGCTTGCATCGGCGAGAGGACTTTTGAAGTGGGCCTTTGGTTGCTGCTGATGGCCCGCGCGCTCATCGCTCGAAATCATCTGCGCGTCTTTTTTGGCCTTCGCATTCAGTTCCGAAACAGTTGTACGTAGTAACGAAAGCTCAGTCTCCATGTGCGCGATGCGCATCTCAAGTGCTTTAACGGGCTCGTTACTTTTAACGTCTCCAAGCTGCTTCTCCACATTTTCGATGCGACCATAGAGCTCGCGAAACTCTTTATTAGAGTCTTCTTTTTGCACAGCTTCGTCGGCCGCTTTTTTTTGTTGTGGAGTTACCGTGGGCTCGGCTGCTGTTTGACCCCGTAAGTTGGACCGTGTTTGCAAACACCCAGTTGCCAAAACCATGACTACCAAGGCTAAAAAATTAACCACCTTCTTCTCCCGAATTGAATTGTTTGACGCGAGATTCATCCTCGGCTTTTTCGGCTAGCTTTTGCGATGTCACAAATTGTAACCGAGCGGCTTCGAAGTCTCTTTCCTTATACAGCCTTTCGCCCTTTTTATATGCTTTTTCTGCCTTATAGAATAGCTGCGGAGCATATTTTGCGGATTCAGAGGCGACAGCAGCCTCGTAGGCTGCCTTCGCCAAAGAGTACTCTTGCACCGGCAGAGGCACCGTTACGCAAGAGGACAAGCTGCAAATTAATAGAGAAAGTGACAGCCAACGAGACATAAGGTCCAAGGCTTATTACTTTGTAGGTGCGAAGTTTGCACGTCGGTTTTTTGCGTTGTCACCGTCGCCATCACCGAGAGCTAAAAGTTTTTCTTCACCCCAGCTGATCGTATTTAATCGAGCCGTATCGACGCCAAGACCTTTTAGATAAGACTTCACAACCTCTGCACGACGAGCCCCTAAAGAGCGGTTGTACTCATCAGATCCCTTTGCATCGCAATGACCTTCGATTTGTACGCTTGTGCTATTTGTTTTTAGCCACTCTGCATTTCCAGCAAGAACTGATTTTGCTTCTTCTGAAAGAGTTGCACTGTCGTAGCCAAAATTCACCGTTTTTAATCCCGGAATCGCACCGCAATCGCTTCCACAAGGATCAAGTGAAAGTTCGCGATTTTGAATGTCGGCTTCATTAAGCGTTGCGCTGTCTGTTGCAACACCAGCATCGGCCGTTTCTTCCGCCTTTTTTTTGCTTGAGCAACCAATTACAAGTAGAAGTGCGCACGCGGCCATTAGAGTTTTACGAATCATGATTTCCTCCTGATTTTTTAGTAATTCCATCCGTATTCTCCTGAATTTTGCTCTTTCTTGTCAAGAGAGTTTGATTTCGCTCGCAAATTTGCGTCTAATTAATACATGAATTTATATTCTTTTTTACTCCAGCAATTATTTGCCGTGCTCCTTTTATCCACCTCATTTGCGCAAGTTGATCCCCAGATCGAATGGAAAGTTCAAGAGGACGACCGTGCAATTTGGATCTACGATGCGCGAAACCGTGCGCTTGTTGAACAGTACGCAAAAAACTTTCGACGCCTTCTTCCTGAGATCCAGAGCGTGTTCCACGAGCTGCCCGAAAAAACAACATTCGTGATATCTGATTATACCGACCGGCCAAACGGGTCGGCCACCGTCTTCCCTTACCCCATGATTACCATTTACCCGGTCATTCCCCTTCCTAACTCACCGATTGGCGAAACCGACGATTCGCTTTATGAAATATTGGCGCACGAGTATACGCATATTCTTAACCTGCATCCCGTGCATGGCGGCATGCGCGCCCTCAGTTGGATGTTTGGCTCCATTGTTCGCCCAAACGGGTACCTTCCGCGCTGGTACACGGAAGGCTTAGCCGTTTTTACTGAATCCTATTTTACTCCGCGGGGTGGGCGATTGCGCTCGCAAAACTTCGAAGGAATGGTTCGCGCCATCAGCATCGACAAACAATGGGGTAAGTATCCTATCGATACGCTCAATGATTTTGAACCTGACTGGCTTGGTGGGCGAAGAGCTTATTTATTAGGCGGAGCTCTGTTGCACGAGCTTGCTACGTCGCACGGAATTGAAAAAATCGACGGTTTAAATCAAACCTACTCGCGGCGCTTGCCATACTTTATCAACGCTCCTGTGGAGAGTCGCACGCAAAAGGACTATTCCGATTTGTTGGATGTTACCTATAAAAAACTTCAGAGCCGAACAGACGAACAGGTGCAAACACTGTCAGCCTCTGCGGTCAGCAAAGGTGTAGCTTTGCAAAATCAGGGGTTTTTTAATTCACGCCCTGCTTTTTCGCCGGATGGCTCGCACTTAGCGGTGATCGTGCGCGACCATAACGTTCCAACTGCCATTCATTTACGAAAGCGCGGAGCACAGAATTCGTTTTTGCAAAGTGCGCCGGTACAAATTGCGTTTGGCGTGGATATTCTTAGCCTTGCGTGGTCCCCTGACTCCAACAAAATCGCCTACAACGGCGTAGAAAATTTTAAGCGCTACTACGAATACAGTGATATTCGTGTTTACGATTTACTTAGCAAGAAGACTACCAAAATCACTGCGGGCGCACGTGTTGGCGATCTGACTTTTTCTCCCTCGGGCGATATGATCTATTTCGTGCAAAACACGGCGGGTTCAAAACGCTTGGCGCGCCTGAATCTTGCGCAAAAAACCATTTCAAGTATTTATACGCCAGAAAAAATCGGCACAAACCTTTACAGTGTTGTTGTCGAGGGAGATCAATTATTCTTTGTCGAACAGCATGCAGAAAAACGAAGTTTAAAATCTTTGAATCTCAACACAAAAGCTGTGACTACCGTGCAAGAGAATATTTTGATCTCATCGCTGCACAAAACGTCGCGCGGTTTTTTGGTGACGTCTTCGCAATCCGGAGTGGACAACTTGTACTTGGTGGACTCGCTCAATACACCAGAAAAAGTTCAGCTGTCTCGTCCAATTACAAACTCTCTCACCCGCATCCTCGATGGCGATATCGATCCAAAAGACGGATCACTGTATTTTTCGGAGCAAAAATCAGATGGCCATTTTGTTTTTTTGCAAAAAACAGAAAGCTGGCAACAGATAACTCAGGCTCCAAAAGTTTCGCCTATTCTCACTATTCCCGATCTTAAACCAAATACTTTAGCGACCACAAATGAGCCTATGAAGTTTGAGCAAAGCGAAGAGGATTTTTCGGCGTGGCCGTATCTTTGGCCGCGCTACTGGATGCCGTTTGCCAACGTGCTCGATGGCGGTATCAGTTTTACCGCAAGCACTGGCTCTGCCGATCCCCTTGGAAAACATGCCTACAGCCTCATGGCCGAGTGGGACACGTTGACCGAAAAAACGGGGATCTCCGCTGGCTACGTGAACAACTCCACTCCCATTACACTCGGCGTGAGTGGGAGCCAAGTGTATCGCTACAACTACACCACGGAGTCTGCGCTGCGCGACACTTCGGGAATGGTGAGCGGGTCGTATAATATTCCATTTATGTTCCGCACATGGAACTTGGGCCTCAGCTGGCGCAACAGCGAAACCGAACTCTCATACGCCACTTATCGACGAAGTGGACCACTTGTGACATTGGGTTTTAATAACGCCATTCAACGGGGCTTTGAAATTTCGCCAGAATCGGGCGTGGGCGCAACGTTGAGTCATCAATCTTATATTGAGAGCCTTGGAAACATTGGCTACGATAAAACAAACGTCAGCTTTAAAACTTATTTCTCGCGCTGGTTGCCCGAGCATAACGTTTTGTTTTTCCAGCTGAATGGAACTTATGCACCGGAGCTCGAAAGGGTTGGCGGCATACGTCCCATCGATTTTTACACCAGCACTCTTAACGGTAACTTTTTTAATAACTTGCTCATTCCGCCATTTTTGGTTCGCGGTTACAATTCGGGCACCCTACTTGGCTATAACATGATGGCCGCAAACCTTGAGTACCGGTTTCCGCTGGCGCGTGTATATCGCGGCTGGGATACCATTCCGTTTTTTATCAAGCGTGTCCATGGCGCGCTGGTTTCCGATGTGGTGAGCTTGGATGGACTTCGTTTCTCGAACAGTTTTGGTGGCTATCGGCCTGACCGATTCGGGGATGACTGGTATTTGGGTTATGGCGCCGAACTGAACGTGGAATGTACGTTGGGCTATTATGTTCCAGTCACGTTGAGCTTTGGTGTGTATCGCGGCGACAACCGCGATGTAGCCGTTGACGACGTCAGCTACTTTTTTGTGTTCAAGCTGTAGTATCTTTGCGTTCTTGAGTGTTTTTAATAAAGATATTTCTCAATGTCTTTGCTGTCGATGAATCGCAAGTTTATTGTTTTTGTAAACCCCTCGATGGGCGTTTTGCTTTTTTCTTCAGCCTTGATGTCTTTTAACTTTTCTTCGTCAAAAAAGATCGAAATCTTTGTGTCTGGCAACAGAAGGCGCGGCTTGAGATACCAATTCTGGCGACAATTAAATGACGAAATATAAAATCGCTCAACAAAATTGACCGCTTGCTCCTTCTGCATCGGAGAAAACGGCTGATAGATGTCGTAAATTCCGTCGCGGATCAGATAAATATCAATACTTTGCTTGTTTGCATTCGCGCGAACAATGTCGCGCACGCCCTCGCATAAACATTTTCCGATGTTTCCGCCAGTGACAAAAATCTTTTTTAAATTTGGGAACTCGCCAGAGTGTTGCCCTGCCACCGACGAAACGACTAAATCCACATCTTGATTAGTGAAATAATGAGCTGCAGCCTGCTGCGGGTCTGTTAAAAAGTACGGATATACAGTTGCCACCGTGTAGACTTGATGTTTTTTACGCAGCTTGAGAAGTTTTGTGTGGGCAGGTTTGGTTTTCAGGCTGGGGTCCCACGTAGCGGTGGAGTGACCGAAAAAGATGACTTGCTCCGCATCCACCGTGTAGGCCTGGTTTTCCTCCACATCGACTTGCAATGCCTGCGCGATAATCACCTGAAAAAATAATAAGAGACCTATGAACATACTTCCCCCCTCTTGCAAACCGTAAGAGGTTACCACTTCGAAAAATGGGTGCTCTAAAAAAGGAAGTAGGTTGTATTTTTTTTATAAAATAAGGATTTCCAATAGCAGCTATTTCAAACCTTCCGAATTCGTAAAGCGAATTTTGCAACACGATACCACCGCTATTTGTTTTTAATAGGCGACGACCTTTGCATTGAGTTTTTGGCGCCCTAAACAATTGCGCAAGAGGAGCAAACGTATGAACGGTATCAATAAAATATTTTTGGCAGGCAATTTGGTTAAAAAACCAGTTTTACATAAAAACAAAAACGGTAAAATCTTTTCGTTTTTAAAGATCGCGACGAATCGCTACTCTTACAAAGAAGGTAATTGGGACAAAAAAACCGACTGGCACTCGGTGCTCGTGTGGGGACGAAAAGCGGAGATGTGCGAACGGTTTTTAGAGAAAGGCACGCCGCTTGCGGTGGAGGGCTTTTTGGAAAACGGGCAGAACGAAAAAACCATGGTGATCGCCATGGACGTGCATTTCCTGGGGGTGCGCACATCGGATGATGTCGGAGTTGCACCCTCCGGCGAGTCCAACCAGGCAGATCGGAGCTGGGAACAGGCCGACCCGGCGGTTTTCAGCTAGAATCGAATTGAGAGGGGTTCGCCTCCTCTTGTAGCGGCAAAATTGCGAAACTTATCGAGTCTCGTCTGACACCTCTCTTGACAAGATTCCTCCCTTGGATACACTAGAAATAGCGCTCTGTGGCAATAGAGCTTTGGGGAGAGTTCATGGATAAAATAACTTGGATAAAAGATTTAGTTCGTGCAGAGCAAGACATGGAAGAGTCTGGCATGATCGACTTCAATGCTGGGTTTGATCCGCAAAAGCTACTTGCTGAAGAGTCTTTGCAATTTTTGAATGATCTAAAAGTGAGCTTTGTGGACACCGTAACCACGTTTAATCAGCTCAAAAGTTCTCCGCTCGGCCGAATTAAAGTCTATGGAATTTCGAACACCGAAGCGGACTTTATGCTCTTTAGAAACGGCTTTAAATTGATTTTTGCATTAAAAAGACCTGGCGTAATTTCTATCCGCTTTTTGTATGTGGGCGCTACGTTTGTACCTGGAGCCCCAAGCAATGATAAGGAAGTTGACCCATCTGAAGATCAGCTTTTAGCCAAATGGGGCCCATTTGGGGACTTAGTGTGGACCTACAACGATCAGTCTTTAAAAATTGATTTTCTGGTTCGTTATTACATGTCCCGCTTTATCAAAGAAAGCGCGAAATAATTTGGAAAGGAGATGCGAAGCATCTCCTTCAGTCAATTGAGGAGATGTGGAGCATCTCCTCTTCAAATCATCAAACTGCCTTCGTTAGTAAGAATTCGTTAATTATAGTTTGATAACCCACACCTTTTTTCTTTGCCTCGCGCTTCGCCCATTCTAATACCTTGGGGTGAAGGCGAATTGAGGTCGGAATGTATTTTTCTTCCTCAGACTTTGCCGGTCGGCCGCGAACCTCTCTTTTTTTTCCCGTTCTTTCCTCGATGGCCTTACGGCCCGCCTCAACTTCCTTCGCCGAGATCCGGCGGGATTTTTCAAAGGGAAAATTTTTTAAATTCTTCATACAGTGTCCTTTCTTTGCGATTTGCGCGCCGAGCACTAATCAGGCGATACTGTTTTCCACTCATTCTTCTTGTGAAGGTTACTACAACTACAAACCGATCAGATAAACCTATTATCCATTCCCTTAACTCGCCGGCTGTGGTGTGCCGATCGTCCTTTGCCAACAATGCATTTGGATCATCAAATACCGTGATGGCCTCCACAAATGAGATCTTATGTTTACGGTAATTGCTCGCCGCTTTTATGGTATCCCAATCAAAACGTATTTCACTATTTTCAGTATATACCGAAAGTAAAGACTTGTCGACAGGGCGGGACATAATTTCTCCAAAGTGCGTCAAGGCGCAGATCCGCTGATTTTTCCGCTGAATTTACAGTCAAATTGGAATCTGTTTGCAATCCGCAACCCAGGCCACGTCTGATTGGTAGATTATGAATTAACGCTTACCGAATTATGGATTCAAAGACGGACGGACGTTTAAATCCAATTTAACTTTGGGGGATCGAGCGATACCAGGCGTACCTTAACAATGTCGCCTTCTTTAATCGACTGCGAGGTGGAGTTGTAAACTTGGATCAGCAACCCGTCCAAACTCACAATCCACGCGTTGTTTTCCACACGCTCTATAATTTTGACGGTGAGCTGATCGCCCGCCTGGTAATGCAATTTGAGTTTTTGGCTTGAATGCATGCGCATGCTGGCTTTAGCGGTGTCCGTTTAGTGGTGTCCGTTTAGTAGCGACCGTTTATATTTTTAAATTGATAGGGTACGATCTCAGGCTCGGCTTTGGCTGGGTTCATTTTTTGCTCGAAGTCTTTACAGGCTTGTTTAAAATCCTGTCCAAGCTTTTCAAGCGAAGCGATATCCACTTGCGGTGGTACAAAAATATTCTGGTTCGCCTCTACTGGATGTTTTTCCACCCACGCCGGCAAATGATCTTCGCTGAACATCAACTGCTCGCGGTTTAGTTTTACGATCAAATCCAATTCTGCATGGGGCAGATCCACCTGCTTTTGAATATCCTGAAACGACTGCCCTTGGTGAGCCATGCGAGCCGCACTGATATACTTGTTGCTTGTTTTGCGTTCCATGATCTGTTCGTGCGGCACTTGATCTTGGAAAATACTAGCCACTTCCATGGTTTTATTCATTGCGTGATCAATACGGGCCATCTGAGTGTCAGCTGCTGTGACTTTATGCTGAAGATCACGAATTTTTGTTTCGAGAAGAATCACTAGCTGTTTTACCTGAAGCTCTGTTTTGTCAGAAAGGTCTTCGAGCACAGCGATTTTATTTTGCAAAAGTTTAAGGCCGTAACTTAGACGTGGATCTTCCTCGCGACGCCCTTTAAGCTTAAAAAAGCAAAGAGCAATCCCCGCTACAAACAAAACATTCAATGCGACCTGAACAATACCTAAGATGGTCATCACCTACTATCGTATGCGCGAAACACACGACCCACAACAGGACTAGCCTAACGGCGAGCCGCAAATGGCTTAACTCTTCGTTGCTTGGTCGCCTCGTTCGATCGCTGTACAGGAAGTACAGCTCCTTACTCCGCTTGGTCGCGCCTCGATTTAAACCATTTTCGACTCGCCTATGGTTATCTCGGCGGGTTTGGTGTTTCATGCTTAACTCTTCGTTACTCGGTCACCTCGTTCGATCGATGTACAGGAAGTACAGCTCCTCATTCGTCTCGGTCGCGTCTTGATTTATACAATCTTCGAAGCGCTCTTGATGGGCCGGGCGAGAATGAATCTCACGCTTGTTAGTTTGATTATTTCAGTCGTCCTGAGCGGCGCGAAGGATCTTGCGCCAATAAGATTCGCGGCTGCGCTCTTGGAGAATCGCGCGCTCGTACCAACAGTGAATAGAAAGTATGGGGCGATGCCAATTGTACAAAAACAAAAGCCCAATTTGATTGGGCTTTTGGTACAAATCAGAATACTGCTTCTTAAGAAATTATAGAATTACTGTCCTGCTGGCGTAGGAGCTCCGAAATCAGCTGGTCTTGAATGATCAACAGAAAGTGGCTGCGAAGAAACCACTTTATATGCACCGTAAGCAGCATTTAGCATACACACTGCAGTCACGAGTCGGCCATCACCTGTTCCGTCGGAGTTCTTCGCACAGGTCTTTGTCGTGTCCTTTTCGCAAAGATCCGCTGCCGCCGCCACTTCGGCCACTGAGGACTGCTTCAGAGCTTTGATCTTTGCATCCTCACATCTTTTTAAAGCGCTCCCATTACGAACTTTTTTATTAGCACCGTGCGCAGCAAGTAGACGACAAGCCGCTGCTACAAATCTACCGTCACCTGTGTTGGCTCCATCAGAATTTGCTGTAACGTATTCTGTGCAAGAAAAATCCAGATCTTTCTTACAAACATCTATGGCCGCCATCACGTCACCAGTCGATGCAGATTGCGAAGCAGATTTGTAAGACGACTCACAAGTTGGCGTTTGCGCCATTGCCTGGAAACTCGTAATTAGAATGCTAATAAGTAAAAAATTATATTTCATAATGTCCTTTCAAGTTAAATCAGCCACAGGTTAACATGACCTATCAGCAACAAAAGAACTCAAATAGGCATCAAATAAAAAACTTGGCGTTAGTCGAGCCTTTACCAGTCTAATGATGCGCCTTACCTCATCTATTAGGGAGGCAACAAAGGTGAGATCCGTCGCACCGCTTAGGCAACGATCGAAAGAAAACTTGGTTCAGAAGGAAGATAAAAAAAAAGCCCAATCTTAAATGGGCTTTTGGTGCAAATTAAAATATTACTACGTAAGCTTTTCAGAATGATTGTCCTGCTGGCGTAGGACTCCCGAAACCTGATAGTCGCGTATGCTAAGCAGGGTGGCGCTTGCGATGAAACAACTCTATTTAATATAGCATTGGAGCTGGGCGATAATGTACGGCTCGGTACGATCATCAAAGTTTGCTGTGCTTAGGAAAAATTTTCCACCGGTGGTTCCGGTAAGTCCCGCGGTTGCCACGCTTGTGATCAACAATTCTCCAGTAGGCGCCATTAAAGAGATAAACGCTGAATCACCGTTAACGTTAATAGAGCCTTCGATTCCGTCATTCTCTAACAAAATTTTACCACTAAAAGTAGTTTTTCCTTGGTAAGTGTCGCCAGCCAATTCAATCTCTTTTTCCGAATCGGTAACCACCGCAGTTGAAGATTCACCGCCAGTTGCTGATGTGGAAACTAACTTACAACTTAGCATCGGCATCGCAAGCACATTGGCCAACGCGCTTGAAGAAACTAATAAAATTGCAAAAAAACCTATAAAATTCAAACGTCGCATAAAATCTCCTTGGACTGTTAGAGCGGAACCATATCAAATTGTTAATCCAACCGGAGAATCAGCTCTCGTTTACGCAAATATTACAGGCTTGCAAAATTTTTTTCATTTGTCAGCGTAAGGACAACTTTACACCTCCTTGGGAAGATTGCTCTTCGTCAGGAGGGTGGTTAGACTGGTCCAATGACTAATATGACTTTTCGAAAAGCCACCGAAGATGATTTCACTACGATTTTCATGATGGGATTTGATGTGTGGGGAAATGGTTCTGCGACTAAGTATCTTGAAGAATGTCGATCATCATCAAAGTATAAAAGTGGACAATGGTTTGTTTTAAAAGCCGAAGATGGAACCCTTGTTAGCTCTCTTATTGTTTATACATTCGGAGCAAATGAGTTCGGCTTTGGCTCCATCGCGACCCCTAAGGAACTGCGCAAACAAGGTTATGCATCCAACTTGATTTCCCGAGTGCTTCAACAAATTAAATGTAACTCACCCAACGCAGCAGTTTTTCTATATTCCGATATCGATCCCGCATTTTACGAGCGTTTTGACTTTCGACAAGTCCCGCGATCCGCCCAACGGTACGAAACCACAACCTGCATGGTGCAAAAAAACAGCATTGAAACTTTCACTGCTCCGCCACAAACCCCAGAGTATTTCTAAAATAATTCTTTTGCTTTCATTACGGTCACGACAATCTAAACCGACCTGCCAGTTTGTAAAAGCTTACGTACTAATTCCGACGAGATCCTTCGCTCCACTCAGGACGACGGCTGTATGAAAACCGTGAGAATGAAACAGCCTGCGTGCCAAGGCCCCAAGAGCGCGTCCAAAATCGCTCAAATCGAGGCGCGATCGAGCCGAGTGAGGAGCTGTACTTCCTGTACAGCGATCGAGCGAGGCGACCGAGCAACGAAGAGTTGAGCGATTTTCGACGCGCGTAAGAGTGTGTCCCAAATCGTTGGGATCGAGGCGCGATCGAGCGAGGCGACCGAGCAACGAAGAGTTGAGCGATTTTCAAAGCGCGCTATGCGAGAAAGACGAGATCCTTCACTTCGCTCAGGATGACGGAGACGTGAAATTACGAAGACGAAGATGTAAGATTTGAATACCCCACACGCCGAGACCATCAATAGCGCGTCCAAAATCGCTCAAATCGAGGCGCGACCGAGCCGAGTGAGGAGCTGTACTTCCTGTACAGCGATCGAGCGAGGCGACCGAGCAACGAAGAGTTGAGCGATTTTCGACGCGCGTTAGCCGATGGCGGTTTTGATGCGCGCCACTGCCCCATCCACAATATCGCGGGCCACTACGAAACTGATTCGGATACACTGATCGTCACCAAAATCGTCGCCGGGAACTAATACTACTTTTTGTTTTTCGAGCAGCATTTGCGAAAACTCTTTGCCAGTTTTTAAACCTAATTTTTTGAGAATGACCGACACATCAATCCACAGATAAAAAGCGCCATCAGGTTTCGCAATCTTCATTCCCGGAATACTAGAAAACGCCTCGTAGGCATGGGCGCAACGTTCTTTGAGTACTTTGCGAGTTTCGATTAGGTCTGAATCGCAATGAAGAATCCCTGCGAGCGCTGCTTCTTGTGCCATGGAATTTGGGGCGCCCATGGTTTGGCTTTGATAACTGATCATGGCGTGAATGATGGATTTTTCGCCAGCCGCCCAGCCCATGCGCCAGCCTGTCATTGAATAGGCCTTCGAGGCGCCGTTTACGCAAATCACGCGATCGCGGAGATCGGGAGCTACGTGCAACAAGTGTGGACTGATTCCACTGCTAGAAAACGAAAGCTGATTGTAGATGTCGTCGGAAACAATGGCCACTTTTGGATGTTTACGTAATACATCGGCCAAGGCTTTAAGATCTTCAGCCGTGTATTCAACTCCCGTGGGATTGCTCGGTGACGTGAGAAGAAATATTTTTGTTTTTGGATTGATTGCTTTTTCGAGCTCGGCAGGTGTTATTTTTAGACCGTTTTCGAATTTTGTTTTAACGATGTTGGGAACACCGCCAGCAAGATCGACCATTTCGCTATAGCTTGCCCAAAACGGCGCAGGTATAATCACTTCTTCTTGCGGGTCTAACAAGGCTATAAATGCTGAGAACACGACGAACTTTGCACCCGATGTGACTGCCACTTCGTTTGCCGGGTTATAATCCTGACCTGTGAGCATTTTCATTTGTTGAGAGATGGCTTTGCGAAGAGCGGGAATACCTTGTGAGGCCGTGTACTTTGTTTTCCCGTCGCGAATTGCCTGGATACCCGCTTCGCAGGCTTTGGGATAAGTTTGCCAATCAGGTTCGCCAACAGTGAGTGAAAGCACGTCTTCACCGCGGTCTTTCATTTCTTTTGCTTTCGCCGCCAGCATGAGTGTAGGGGAGGGTTGGAAGTTTTTGGCTTTTTGCGATAGCAGAGATGTCGACGGCATTGTCATAGTGACTCCTTATTCCTTCAAATGAGAAAGGAATTATTTGGGGTCAACATAGTACATGCTAAGAAATTTATCACCATAGTTTTTACGTTCTTCAAGAAAAAGAGCGCCATATTGATCCTTTAAAACCTCTTTGCCGCCAGCCTCTATGAAGATTCTTGCCTTGAATCGAGAGAGCTCGGAATGACTGTAGGCTGTAAGAACCTCGTCGGCCATGGCCTCCGTAAAAGGAGGATCAATCAAAACGATATCAAACCCTTCGGAGAACGGTTCCTTTAAAAAACGTAAGACATCTTTTTTTATCAATTTAAATTCGTCTTTGGAAATTTGTAAAAGTGCGCAATTTTTTTGAATGATTTGCAAAGACTGCGGATGTTTTTCGACTGCGACAACCTCTCGAGCTCCGCGCGAAATAGCTTCAATTCCAAGGCTTCCCGTGCCGGCAAATAAATCCAGCACCCTTGCATTTTCGATATCGCTTTGAAGTTTGTTGAAAATAACTTCTTTTATTCGGTCGGTTGTCGGTCGCACATGGTTGGCTTGAAAGGACACCAACCGTCGGCTGCCAAATTTTCCTGCGATCACCCGCATTAGGTCTCCGTCACAATTTTCGTAATTTGTGCCGCCACAGAAAAAATATTATCAAACGGTTTAGCGATAAAGAGGTCGGCTCCCAGTTGTTTGATTGAGGCTACGTCATAATCCGCAGCATAGGCCGAGATCAACACAATTTTTGCCTGGGTTTGTGATTTAACCCGTTCAATGAGCTGCGGGCCTGAAAGACCCGGCATAAGCACGTCGAGCACAACAACGTCGGGTTGCATCTGTAACCACTTTTTTTCTCCATCGATACCATCTTCAGCAATAACTACCTCATGACCCTGACTTTTAAACACTCTGGCTAAGGACATGCGAATCAACGATTCATCATCGACAATTAAAATTTTCATGCTCTCCTCGTCAGCGGAAGTCGGATGACAAATTCGCTTCCTTGAGTGGTGGCCTCATCAAGAAACAGACGCCCACCAAACTTTTCAACAATCGAACGACTCATGCTCAAGCCTAAGCCTGTGCCCTGTCCCTCTTCTTTGGTAGTAAAAAAGGCGCTAAAAATAGCTTCGCGTATCTCAGTTGGCACTCCAGGGCCAGTATCGCGAACTCGAAATTCAAGACTCTCTTTGTCAATGCGAGAGGATAAATTTAAAGATCCGGTTTCGCCCATGGCCTGACAAGCGTTGTTTACCAAATTGAAAATTACCTGCTGTAAAAGCTGAGGTTCCACCTCAATAAAATCGTCACCCTCTTCGAGTTCGATTTCGGTGCTGTGATAGCGCATGGTAGTTTTTAAAAACGGCAATGTCTTGTGTACGACCTCGCGAAGTGAAATAACTTCTTTTTTAGGCTCGTGCAGAGACGAAAAATCAAGTAGGTTTCGAATCACCTGTTCGGAGCGAAGCGCTGCTTGTTCAATTTCACCCAAGTCTGAATACGAAACATGCTTTTCGCCGACTTCAGAAATTAAAATTTGCGCCAGCGATTTAATGCCCGTGAGAGGATTATTGAGCTCATGGGCTATATTTCCAGCCAGAAGACCTAGTGCTGCCATTTTCTCGCTTTGAATGATCTGCCCTTGAAGCTTCGTTGCCTGCGTAATATCGGTGTAATGCACAATCATGTGCTGGCTTTCTTCTTCGGGGTTGAGTCGAATAGGATAGGCATGAACTTCGAACATTTGCGAACCTTTGGTCACTTTTCCTTTGTAACCTTGCTTTTGCTCGATCGCCTGTAAAACGGGACAGCCCACGCACATTTGCTCGCGATCTGCAAAACTTTGAAAACAAAATTTACGCGTTGTTTTGGAAAAACTTTTGTTAGAACGAATTACGCGAAACTGCGGGTCGATGATGACAATCGGATCCAAGAGGCTATCGAATGTAAGGGACCACTGCCGGGAAATTTGATGAGCTTTCCATTTCAAAGCCAATCGATCAAAGGCTACCGTGAGAGATTCTATTTTCCGCGCAAGAGCGGTGAGAAAGTGTTGCTGTTCGGCAGGGTCCATATTGTGTTCGAAAATAAAATATCCGCTGTGCTGCTGCCTACGAATTGATAGGCACAGCAGAGGGGCAATGGGACGAGCAAGAATATCTGCTAAGGCTTCGCGCAGCTGGGCAGGCTGATCGATAACGTGAACAATGGCGTCCGCATCCACTTGCCGGTCGAGAATTTGTGGACCCTGAAACGAAATACATCTGTATGAGTGCGGATACAACGAGTAGACTAAAAGCGGCGCTTCGACCTTATGGTACCGCAGCAGCTCATGTCTTAAAATTAATAGAAGATCTTCAAACGCATCGACATTTGATAAAGATTTAATAAATTTGATTAAATCTCGGGTTTCTTTATTTTTAATTTCAATTTCTTTTTTCGAAACTTCTAGATGATGCGTTCTTTGTTCAATAATCTTTTCGAGGTTTTCATTAAGCTCAAAAAGAACTTTGTTTTGCGAGCGCACCTTACCCATAATATTTTCGGTTGATGAGTGGTTGGAAAAACTTTGCGTAGCCTCATACCAGGCATTTTTCCAAACTTCCATAGGTTGCTCGAGGCTTAACACTTTAAAAACCAATTCGGTTTCACTCAAAAGTACGATTTCGCTTTTGGATAAAAACTCATAACCGTAAATGACCTTGAGGCGACTTCCAAAACGCTTGCGATTTTTTTGCAACCATTGGTGCAGGTTGAGCGGCGAAATCTCACCACCCACCACCATCAACAAGTAGGACTCGGTGAATGGAGTCTGGAGGACGTCGTCAAGCTGCCTGATCAAATGGGATTTTACAAACGGGCTCAGCTTATTCTGCGAGCCCGCGTAAGTGGTATAGACTTCGATAAGTTGCAAGGAGTCTGATTGCATGCAGTTTAGTATGGCAGAGCTTGAAAGGTACGGACACACTTTGTGGGACTCAACGCATAAAAAACGTAATTCGTCCGGTGCAAAGTCCTGTTTGTATTTGGGGTCGAGCAAATTTCGAACGTCGGACTCGAACAGAATTTGGCATCGGACGATGTTTTTTATGCGTTGAGTCCCACAAAGTGTGTCCGTACCTTTAGTGCATGCCGATGACTTTTTTCTGCCGCTCTTGCACGCTGAGAAACAAATCTAGGCCTAGCAATGCCTGATTTAAAGACTGCTTCAGTTCCGATATCTTGTCCTTGGAGTAACAATCCGCATAGGGGCGCACCCAATTCCAATGCGACTGTGTTAAGGGGTATTGCTTTTTTTCAAGATCCACCATACAGCGGCTTAAAACCTTGCGCAGAAATTCCAAAGTCATTTCAAGATCAATCACATCCAACTTGAGGGCGCACTCGAGGGCTAAATCAATCGTGAATACACGCATCGCGGGTTGAGTTAAAAAGGCTTTTAAGAAATGATCCAAAAACGCTTCGGTGGTGCTCACTGGATGTTTCAACGGTACGATAGACCCTTGCGATTTATCCATTTTAAAGTATAGCACATCCCAATCAACCTCTAAAACGTTCTTCCCCATAAAGAGGTCTTCCATTTTACCGTTTTGGTAAAACTCAAAGATCAGTTGAATTTCGTCTTTTCGAAGAAGGCTGAAAGTATCGCCAAAAATTATCACACTTGAAGGTAAATAGGATCCCGGATTTTTAAAACGATAACACAGCTCGATTGTCGGTATGCCCTGCAAATTGAGAAGAGCCGCATAGTCGGCTGAGTAGGTTAGGACAGGCGCCCTTGTGGCAATTTTCAGGTGCGTCAAAAGGCCTTGCAGATGCGATATGGACTCTACATATTCTATTTTTTCGCTGAAGCCATTGTGACTGTACGAAAGATCCTGCTGCAGATAAAAGTTATAACTCTCTTGAAACAGCAAAGCTGTTTTGTGCAGTCCCTGGCCGGGTCGAGTAAAATCGAAAACCAAAGAGTCTTTCAAATAGTCTATTTGTGTTTCGATGGTACTGACCGCAACAAATCGAACTCCTAATTTTAAGGGTAGCCTTTTAAGGTTGCTCGTCGATGTCACAAAATAAACTGCTTGCGCAGAAGCTGCTGCATACAACTCAGCCACCTGCAGAGACGAGCACGCGGCACTCACGCCGCCAAGATCCATAAACACCACTTGTTTGCGGCTCATAACGAGTCTCGCAGGTACTGTTCCAATTGCGATATATGTTTGACGTCACCGCGGTAATTCTTTTTCAGAATTGGCAAAGCTTCGTAAGCTTTTTTAAAATTTTGCTGTTTAATATACCAGCCCACTCGCAACGTAAGAGCCTCTTCATCCTGCGGATTTTCTTTCAAAAAACCATTTATTAGATCAATCGATGAGTGTGACGACTGAGTTTGCTGAGACCAGTTGAAATGAAGGTAAAGGGCTAACTTGTGCGAAGGATTCTTGTCGAGAACATTTGAAAGATTGGCACACGCCAAGTCATATTCCCCCACTGAAGCATGCACAATGGCTAAACCAATCGACGCTTCGATAAAATCTGCATCGCGTTCGAGAATGTCGGCAAACTTCGATTTAGCATGATCGAGTTTGTTTGAATGTAAGTACAAATAACCGTAACAAAGTTCCAAATTAAGGTCGTCTTTGTTTATTGCATACGCCCGGTTGTAGTATTCTTCTGCGGCTTCAAAATCTTTACAACGTAAGTAGAGGCTACCTATATTTTTGTAGACCGTGTAAAGCAACCATGAAGGTTCCTGACACTCATCTACAATTTGATGTAAAATTTCGAGCGCCACGCGTTCCTGGTCGGCGTTGGTCAGCGCCGTGGCTAACAAAAACTGATTCTCGATGGTTGGCTCAATATCGACTAATTTTCTCGCCGCGTAGACTTTGCCCTCTGCGGAGGCTTTTTTAGATTCCAGCCAGTACATATTTTTATAAACAAAGGGCCGTTGATGCTGTTCCGCAATCTTAGTAATTTCTTGATGGGCCTGATCTAAATGGTTTTCCTTCATAAAAAAATGAAAACGATCCAAACCTTCTGCTAGCTCTAAAGATTGTTGTAAAAGGTGCGAGTCAAAAAATTTCTGCTGTATCACGAGTCCCCCTGTAATCACTGAAGACTAATTAAGCAATACGAGTGCCAAGATAAAATTTAAGAAATTCAAGAGGTAAAGATATTTCCGTGGAGGGCTTTGACGGTTTGCTGTCAAACCGTCATTTTTTTGATGAGAACAGGATGAAAGGCGCGTCTTGTAAAAATATCCTCATTTAATTTCAAAATGAGGATACAACTTTAATCAATGATATCCGGCATGAAACGATAGGCTTTGAGTAAGCGACGACCGTCGCGCAGTGAAGTCATTTTTTTGATGATGTTAGACTTTTCATTCTCCACACAGCTCAACATGACTAAGTCCTGCGAGAGAATTTGGTTTACTAAATGTTGTTTGCCCGACATCAAAGATTTCAACTTCACTTTCATATCTGCAGAAATATGCTTTGCCTCGATTTCAGAACTGTATTGGTGAATCCGGCGGTCTAGACTTCGGATTCCTTCGAGAATACTTTCCCGCATCGCGTAGAGCTCTTCGAGGTTATCAAAATTTCGAGCCTTAAAGCTTCTTCTTTCGTTGATCGACACTTCCAAAAACATCTGTAGATGATGGTTTTTCTCCTGGATCAAGGAAATGATCAAATCCATATTATTTTGATGATTAAGCACTTTCAGACTCCTTCTTTTTGATTGATTCAACTGCCTTCACCCATCCATCGTAAAGAATGTTCAAAATCTTTAGTGAATTATCCAAATGTTTTTCTTGTCCGGTAATATTTGCTCGTGTGAGCTCCTCCATGATGTAGATGTATAGCTGCTCAAGGTTCGTAGCGACCCCGCCATTGATTTTAAAATCAAGGGAACTTGCGAGCTCCATCACAATATCGTAGGCGCGGCCAATCAGCTCACCCCTCGCTTTTATGTCTTTGCGTTCATTTGCTTCCTTAGCTTGTTTGATAAAACGAATAGACCCTTCGTAGAGCATGAGAAGAATTTTTTCTTTACTCGCGCTCTCAATCGATGTTTTTTTGTACTTGCTGTACCCGTTACTCAACTACCACCCCCACCTATAGCTCCCACCTGTGCTCCTTGTGCCTGCATTTTTGCCATCTGTTCTTCGAGTCGTGAAAACTTTTTCCTTAATTGGTCTTCTTTATTTGCCAAATTTTTTTCTTTCGTCTCAATGTTTCGATCCATTTGCGAAATTTGGTTTTGTAAGCCTTTTTTCTTGTTGCTAATGACTCCCGAGCCGACATTCAGCAATGTATCGATAGCCGTCTGTGTTTTGCCAATAAATCCAGCCTGCAACGAACCATCTCCTCTTAAAAATTCGAGGATATCTTTAGCGTTTGTTTTGATCAATTTTTTGAATTTATCTTCTTTAAAATCCAGAGTTCCGCTCCGATTAAATTCCACACCCAATTGGCTAAGGCGACTGATCGAGCCTTGGGTTCCATACGTAGGATTGAGGATCAATTGCTTTACGCGTGTTTCCACGCTGCGTAAAGAGGAATCTCCCCCGAGAGTTTTACTTGTATCCGTTTTTTCGTCCATCATGTTTTGCTGTTGGATGAAACTTAACACTCCGTTCATCGAATCAACAAAACTTCGCAGCTTGGTTTCGATAACGTCATAATTTTCAGCAAGCGAAATATTGACTTCTTTACCTGGCTTTGCACTTTTCAAATCCAGAGAGACTCCTGGAATCACTTCGTTGAGTTTGTTATTTACTACCTGAACATCAAAACCATTAACTCGGATCAAGCCGTTTTGCGAGTCTCGCTCTTGATCAAAATAAAGATCTTCGTCGCCGTCTAGAAGATAAATCATCGGAAAGTTAACGTCGTGGTTGTTACCATAGTGTTCTGAAGACATGATCAAACGATACCCGTCGTCTCCTTCGGAACCGTCTTGGACAACTGTAGCAGTTATACCTAACTCTGACGTATTTATAGTTCGTGCAATGCCATCCAAAGTATTATTACCGTCATTGATAAAAACTTTTTTTTCACCGTCTGGGGTATTAAACTTGAGATAACCTACCCCCATCTTCGTTTTGTCTTTATCCAGAATCACGTTCGAAAGGGCTCCCGAGTTTTCGGCAAGCTTTACAACTTCGATCTTCCACTGACCCGGCATCACTTTTTCGGATTCGATTGTCCCGGCAATAACATCTGCATCCGAAACGTTTAAAGAATAATCTTGGAACTTTCTGCCGCCGACAATACTTTTTAGTTCTGTCTTGACCTTACCCAAACGACCCTCGAGATCGGAAACTAATCCAACCTTGCCTTCGATCTTTTGTTTTTTGGAATCCATTATTTTTAACGGCTCACGCTCCGCCGCCATGATCTGGTCGACGACAGACATTAAACCTGATCCCATTCCTGGTACTCGTATTGCGGGCATAGCTCTCCATTTCTTAATTCATTATCAATGAGAATATCTAAAGAATGTGAGCCATTAATATGGCTCTCGGCGAAGGGAGAGGCTTTGGAAAAAACCAGACGAGAGTAGTATGAATGTTAGGCGGCTTTACTAAATATACGACCGTTCGCTTGGTCTAGATTGTCTAAGAGTTGGTAGAAGTCGTGTTCAGGAACTCGACGTATGAGCTGTCCGTCGCTGCTTTTGATCAACAACATCTGCCGAGATTCCTCAACGACAAGTTCGATTATTAGCTGGCTTGCAATAACGCCTGGATGTTTTTTTAAATTCTCAAGAATTTTTTCAAGCTCTTCTGGTGTTACGAGACGTTTTTTTTCCTCGCCAAAAGGTTGACGGCCATCCGCATCTCTCTCTGCCGTATCGTGAGGCTTAATCGCATTCGAGGCCTCTGAGACCTTAGTAGGCGATAACACCGTTGGAAGTTGAGTTAAAGACCGTATATTCATATTGAAACATATCGGATTTGTACCGGTGGATCTTTACTGCAAAAAGGTCCAAGATTGTATCCTTTTCGCGAAGTCACAAAATTTACTGAGAAGCTTTACATACCGAGAGCGCTTAGCCACTCGTCTGACGGTTCGATAATTCGTCTTCGTTCTAAATCAAAGAATGCGTGGGTGAATCTCGCCTGACAAGCAATCTTCCCTTCATCATTTACCATCGTCTGCAAAATCAAACTGACTTTACCTTTGAAAGCTTCGATCCGTGTTTCGATCAAAATATTTTCTCGCAAATGAATTTCAAACAAAAACTGCAAATTAATATCGAGGATCACTGGGCCTTTTTTAAGACTCATTACTTTTTGTAAGCCGTACCCATTGTGTGTCATCACTTCCCAACGAGCTTCTTCAAAAAGTTCCAGATAAACCGCATTATTAACGTGACCAAACGTATCTAAATGCGATTCTTTAATGGTCACGCTGTATGTATGTGTCATCTGATACCTCTGAATTCCTATCTCAAAAATTGGGCCCGCCCCATGCGGGCCCAAAAGAGGAAGAATCGTCGTTCACTTAAGCTAAGAGTCTTAAAGCCTGCTGTGGAGCTTCATTCGCCTGTGCTAATACAGCCGTCGACGCGTTTAACAAAATATTACTTTTTGTCATTTCCGCGGTCGACTCTGCAACATCCGTGTCTCTGATGCGTGAATTGGCGACAGAGAGATTCTCGATCTGAGTTCCTAGGTTCTCAGTTGTTGAACTCAATCTGTTTTGTAAAGCTCCAATGTTGGCTCTAAAACCGTTTACTTTATTTTGTGCTTCATCAAGCATTGCTAACGCATCTTTAGCGCCGTCTTTTTCGGAAAAATCAATTCCCGATACACCGAGGTTTGAAGACGTTGCGTTGGAATTGGAAGAATCAAACGATATAACATCGCTGTCTCCGTTACCGTTAATGCCCACTTGGAAATCAAAGACATCACCATTTCCATCAAGAAGATTCTTACTTCCAAATTTTGTGGAGATTGCGATGCGATCCACTTCCTGCATTAATTGAGTCAATTCCTGATTGATGAATTGTCTTTCGTTATCACCAATTGTGTCCGAGGCTGCTTGAATCCCAAGCTCTCGCATTCTGGTGAATATGTTACTTATTTCTCCAAGTCCACCTTCCGCAACTTGTAACAGGGAAACCCCATCATTTGTATTGCGCAAAGCTTGCTTAAAGCTTCGAATTTGCCCTTTCATTCCTTCCGAAATGGAGAGGCCCGCAGCATCATCTGCTGCTTTTGTTATTCTACTTCCAGAAGCCAACTGACCCATGGCTTTATCCATGATCTTTTGATTTCCGTCTAACGATCTTTGTGCTGTTATCGACGGCACATTCGTCGCGATTCTTAAACTCATATTCTTCCTCCGAGTTAAGTTGTTGTGTGTCTTGCACACAGCAGTACTTTCGGCGGATCTGGACGAGTCTGAAGTCGCGTCTAGTCGAACTGGACCAAGGTCCCCAACAAACTAGACGATGGTGGAGCTAAGAATTTTTCCTGGTCTAAAGGATTAAAAATTGGAATTCGAAAACAAGATTACAAGCTTAGTTGAAATTTTGATTTATTTTATTGAAACAGCAAAACGGAAGAGCGTACAAAAGTTCGACGAAAAAAGCCCGAATCTCTTCGGGCTTCTACTCATTTGTACTAAGGTCTTGGGGCAAAAGCTGTTTATCCTAGCAATCTGAGCGCAGCCGAAGGAGCGCTATTGGCTTGTGCCAACATGCCAATCGACGCCTGTTGCAGTATTTGCGAAGACGTTAGCTCGGCAGTTTCGTGAGCTATATCGGCATCGCGAATTCGTGAGTTCGCAGTGGATAAACTTTCTTTTTGAACATCAATATTGCGAACTGCAGAATCCATGCGATTTTGAATGGCGCCGAAGTTAGCGCGCATCCCGCCCACTTTGACGAGTGCTTCATCTATGGAATCTAGTGCGTCTCTCGCTCCTGATTTATCAGCGAAATCCAACCCACTTACTCCAAGACTTGAAGACGTAGCATCTGCATCCATTTTAAAGCGGATCGTGCTGTTTTCATCACTTCCGATACCAACTTGGAATTCTAGCTCTTCCTGAGATCCGTTGAGGAGACTCTTTTGACCAAACTTGGTTGTTTCGGCAATACGATCGACTTCTTCCATCAAGTGCTGAGCTTCCATATTAAGGAATCCTCGCTCCTCGTCACCAATGGTGTCACTGGCGCTTTGAATACCGAGTTCGCGCAAGCGCACTAATATGTTGTTTACTTCGTTTAATCCGCCCTCACCCACCTGGATAAAGGAAACCGCATTTTCAGCATTTTGTCGCGCCATACCCATGCCGCGTATATCCGCTTTTAGTTTTTCAGAAATCGCTAAGCCAGCTGCATCGTCTGCTGCTGAGTTGATCCGACTCCCCGAAGACAACGCCTTCATCGCCTTCGTATTCCTTTGCTGTTGGACATCCAAATTTCTTTGCGCATTAATGGACGCCATATTGGTATTAATCCTTAAACTCATACACGTTCCTCCTTAGCAATCCCCATCCTCTAGACATCAGACGTTCTGCTGTCACATCCTTGTAAACTGATTGCATACCTAGACTATCGGCGGGTTGAGACAGAACTTTAGTCCAGTCGCAAATGGAGACAAAAAATTATCCAGATATATAAGGGTGTTGCAGGAAAACAACGGCAAAACGTTTAACTCTTATACGTTTCAAATTTGTTAATATTTTGAGATTTAACGAGAACTTCGAGAAAGCACGAAAAGGGCGCGGCACATTTGTCCTGACGGAAGTGCAATCGTGACGGGATTTTTTAATGCGCTTGTTCCCCCAGCGCCAACACCAGCAATCATCGTTCGAAGGACATGTTTGGTGTTGTCCCGAAACCATGCGTCCACGTCTTTAGTATTCGCAAATTCAATGATGTCGATCATTGTTGCCGTGAGTTTGCTGAGTTGATCTTTTGGAGAATCAGTACGGTTTGAAACTGTTTGTGCTCGACCGCCCGATATACTAAAGCCAAATTGCCCCACCGCGAGCATAAGTTCGGGAGAGATGCGCATTAATTCTTGGATCTGATCCAGTTGCAAGGTTCGCAAACCCAAAAATAAATTCAAAGTGCCACGTTGAACATAGCCTCTTTGCAACAACTCATCAGATTTTGTTTTACGTAAAAAACTTGCTCCAGGAAAAGTTTTTTTGTTCACGCCATTTTCGTTATGAGATTTCGAGATCTCCATGGTCCGACCTTTTTCGACAGCTTCAAAATAGTAGATAATGGTTTCACCGTTCTTTGCAATTCGCGAAACTCGATTAAAAAAAACTGTGGGAGCGTATTCGAGCCGGATAAGTGCGTTCACATCTCCCGCATGATTAATTAAAAATCGATTAGGAACGTCTAACCGTGGACGACGAAGCAAGACCCAGTATTCCGTCGGCGTTCCGATGTCGTTCACAGTGACTGCCCGCACAGAACTGTCTTCCCAAGCCCAAATACGCGAGAGTTGCAACAAGCGCGGCAGACTTTCCGGTCGTTCGAGCACCCACTCATTTCGAAAGCCAACATCCTTGTTAAATCGAAGCAAAAGTTCTCCCCACGTTTCCGGCCCACCTGGCTGTTTCAAGTTCTCCGGCAAACTCTTAAACCAGGCGCCGTAAAGTGGATTTTTGTTTTGCTCATCCTGCAATCGCAAAGCAATTACAGCACGTTCCACCCACTTTGGCTCAGGACTGTTTCTGCTTGTTAGCCATCGCTGGAAATTGATTGCAGCATCCATCGGAGCTCGCAAATACCATCGATCGAAAAATGCGTTTTCGAGGTGACGTAATTTTTCCAGATTTTCGGCAAATTGCATTCGCTCTTCAACGGTAAGAATTGTCTCCACCTGCCCCGTTTGTCGAACGCGCTCGAGCCGCGCTTCTACGTCTGCTAACACCGAGGGGTCCGAAAAGGACAGGTGAGCTGCATCGGCGGATTGGGCGACTGCCGGAAAGGCTTTGTCATACCACTGCAGCCGCAATCCCGAGGTCGGCTTTAAGTCATTCATCTCTTGTTCAGTGGGAAGTTCACCAGCGTAAGTCGCGGGAGCCACAGCCAAGAAACTTACAAAAATGAGGAGAAACATCAGACGGTTTTGCATAATTTGGGAGATAGAAAGATACCTGAAACGAAATGCGATTTCAGCTGTTATGATTTAGACAACCCTGTGGAAATTACAAGGCTTGGCAATGCCATCTGGCCAGTCCAACTCAATGAACGATTATTTGGGACATACTTTTTTGGGTTTGCCTTTTTCGGCAGATCAAACTACCGACAAAACAACAGAGTAAGTCGCTTCGTCTACAACGACTCGCGGATCTTCTTCGCGCGATCTAAAACTTCGCTTGGAACATAAATCCGCTCGATACGGCGGGTTTTTTCGTACATCTCGAAAATCTGCGTGCACTTGTCGATGGTGATAGGTGTTTCGCGCGGAGCGTATTCGTCGATCACAAAAATATCGAACGATTTATCTTCCTGCGAACCGCCGTGATACTTTGAAAGTCGCGCTTGAGAGCTCGCGGTGATAAAATCAATCCCCGAGGATCTCAGCTCGTCCGCAAGAAGGTTCATTTTTGGATCTTCGTGAGTGACATGATTTTCGAAAAGCACTTTAAAGGGCTGGCGCTGGGTGATTTTTTGCGCCCAGTAGTTTGAGGAGTTTGCGAGATGTTCGTACAAAGAATAATCCGTACATCGCGTGTACTGATTGATGTCGGCCGGGAGCTGGTAGCTGCAATCGCTGGATGTTAGATAACGATACAGCATTTCTTCGTAAATAATGCTTTTGTGATGAAAGTAAATCATCAAATACATGTGGTGCCGTGAGATTAGAAAATCGTCAAATGTGTAGAGCGCGCGTTTATTGAGCGCCAAATAAACTTCCTTTTCCACGACATGAAAAGTAAAATTCGATAGTAACCAATTTGTTTCCACGTGTCCGTAATTGGTTCCACAAAAGTAGGCGTCGCGGCCCAAATAATCCATGCGGTCTACATCGATTTCGGAACTTACCATTTGGCTTAAGATCGTGCGAAAGTTCAGTCCGTTATCGGTAAAGAAATCATCTTTGAGATCTAAAGTTTTATCGATTAAACAGACAATGTGGTACGGGGTTATATCGGGAAACGATGTTTTCAAAACATCGGTCAGTGGGGAATCGGTAATGTATTTGACCGTATAGTCTTCGTGCGACGCCTTTCCGTCCAACACTCCTGGGTTTTTGCGATGAGTGTAGGTTTGGATATTCAAGGCTGAGCGCAGAGGCATAACTTCTTCGGTGGCGTGACTGAGGGGGCCGTGGCCGATATCATGCAGAAGTGCAGCCAGACGAACAGTCTGACGAAAGCGGTTGCGAACCTGCGGCGAAGAGAATTCGTAATTTTTAAAGATATAATCAAACGCGATGCCCGCCACATGGCAAACCCCGAGGGAGTGCAAGTAGCGGCTGTGAGTGGCACCTGGAAAACTGAATTCAGAGAAGCCTAATTGCTTGATCAGCCGCAGACGCTGAAATTCGGCGCTGTCAACAACTGACACCTCGTCGCGCACCAAACTTATAGTTCCGTGGACCGGATCTTTAATTTCCATGGAATAAAGCTATAAGATGCGTTGCGTTCTTTGACAAGCTGAAACCAGTGCATAAAATCAGCCTAGAACGAGGGAGACCACCATGGCAGCGACTCTTGAGCAAACATATCTTGATTTGATGAACCTAATCCTGACCAAGGGTGAAAAAAAAGAAGACCGCACAGGCACCGGGACTCTCAGTCTGTTTGGCCATCAAATGCGCTTCAATTTGCAAGATGGATTTCCACTTTTGACCACCAAGAAAGTCCACTTAAAATCTGTGGTGTACGAACTTTTATGGTTTTTGCGTGGCGATACCAACGTTAAGTATTTGCAAGACCATGGAATTACTATTTGGGACGAGTGGGCGGACGAAGAAGGCGAGCTTGGCCCCGTGTACGGCTCCCAGTGGCGCTCGTGGAAAACTCCAGACGGACGCACGATAGATCAGATTGCAAATGTGATTGAGCAAATCAAAACCAATCCCTACTCGCGAAGACATTTAGTAGTCGCTTACAATCCTGGGGACGTGGAATCGGTGGCGCTTCCCCCCTGCCATGCATTTTTTCAGTTTTATGTGTCTGAAAAAGGTTTGTCGTGCCAGCTGTATCAGCGCAGTGCCGACGTGTTTTTGGGAGTTCCGTTCAATATAGCAAGCTACGCGCTCCTTACCATGATGGTGGCTCAGGTTTGTGGACTACGTCCCCACGAGTTTATTCACACTCTTGGTGATGCACATTTGTACTCGAACCATTTAGACCAAGCCCGACTTCAACTTTCGCGAGAGCCGAAGCGCGCACCAAAGCTCATCATGAATCCTAAAATTAAGAATATTTCCGATTTTGCCTTCGAGGATTTTACGCTGATCGATTACAATCCACATCCGCGCATCGCTGCAGAGGTTTCAATTTGATCAGCCATATTGCCGCCGTCAGCAAAAACCGTGTCATTGGCCGTGAGGGCGAACTTCCGTGGAAACTCTCCGAGGATTTAAAATACTTCAAAGCTCGAACGCTGAATAAATCCATCATTATGGGCCGTAAAACGTTTGATAGCATCGGCAAGCCACTAGCTGATCGCCGAAACATAGTTGTAACGCGCGATAAGGAATGGTCGCGCCCGGGCGTTGAGGTTTTTCACAACGTTCTCGAAGCCATTCGCGATTGCCAAAAACAGTCGCCTTCGTTTGGTGATGAAATTATGATCGTTGGCGGGGCTGAAATCTATTCGCAGACTTTATTTTTAGCGCAAAGGCTCTATCTCACGCTCATCGACATGGAAGTGGAAGGCGATGCCTTTTATCCCGATTGGGAAGAAGAATTCGAGCTGAAAGAAAAAGTGGAACGCACTGATGGTGAGATCAAATATTCGTTTTGCTTGTTCGAACGAAAATAAGTTTAAGGTAATTTTTTAGAACCAGTATCTAATTTCAAGGAATATTGACTTTTTTCCTGCCCCACTAGACTCTTAATTCATGAAAAAAGAGATTCGTTGGCAGCAACGGCTTGAAAACTTCCAGTCAGCATTTCAACAGCTCGAAGTAGCTGTTACGATTTCCCAACAACGCACTTTAAGCGATCTCGAAAAACAAGGTCTGATACAAACTTTTGAGTTTACTCATGAGCTCGCATGGAAAGTTCTCAAAGATTATTTTGATCATCAAGGCGGCAATTTGATTACTGGCTCTCGCGACGCTACGAGAGAAGCTTTTAATAAAAGCCTTATCAAGGACGGTGACGAATAGATGGAGATGATCAAAAGCCGAAATCAAACCTCCCATACCTATAATAAGGGAATCGCCAATCAGATCGTAGATAAAATACGGCTCAATTATTATCTTCTGTTTTCTGAATTTCTGCAGACAATGCGCAAACTCGAACAGCCATGAGCGACGCACATCGATTTGGACTTACTGAAAAAGTAATTTTTTCGCTAAAAACTGTTTTTTCGAAAAATATCGAGATAAAAAAATTACGATCTATGGCTCACGCGCAAAAGGAACTTATAAGCCGGGGTCAGATATCGACATCACACTTGATGCACCAAAACTCGATCTCACTGCGTTATTAAAAATTGAAAATGAAATCGACGATCTTTTACTGCCCTACAAGGTAGACCTATCGCTTCTGCACCAGATTGATAATCCAGCTTTGGTGGAACATATTCGTCAGTTTGGCGTCGAGTTTTAATAGAGACTGCAGTTAAATCGATGAATGCTCATTTCAGCGTGAGCTTAAAATTGACTAAGTTCGGCAGTATCCTTGTGGCTCCATAACCATGAGATAAACTCTTTAAAGGGAAAAATTTGAATTCCATCATCTGTCATTCGAATATAAGGCTCGTTACATACAACGAGTCTTTTTTTGATTTTTGGAAAATCCAATTTTAGTTGTCTTAAACCGCGAAGATGCTCAGATGTAATTTTTTTAGAAGACTTCGCTTCTATTGCGATTTCCATATCGTTAATCACAAAATCCACTTCCGCCTGCGTAGTTAGTTTCCAATAGGATAAAAAACTTGTGGGATCTTTGTAAAGACGAAAACAACTGAGTTCATGAAATATCCAGTTTTCGAAGGCTTTACCAAAAGCTTCGCTACCAAACTCCAAGTTTTTTCGATGACTCAAAAAATTTACAATTCCCACGTCGTGCGAATAAAATTTTGGACTTTGTATGGTTCGACGTTTCATTTTTTTTGTATACGCCGGCAAAAATGAACCCACCAAGGTATCCACTAAAATTTCATAATACGCTTGCGCTGTTTTGGCCGTGACTCCAGTTTCTCTTCCTATGTTTGAAAAATTAAGCACCTCTGTGTCTGCCAATGCGCAGACTTCTAAAAATCGGTGAAAGATTGGTAAATTACGACTAAGTCCCTCGGAAAGTATTTCCTCTTTTAAATAATCTGTCACATAACTTTGGTGTGCAAGGTGAGGCTCCACATCTAAATAAAAAGATGGTAAATAACCATGGTTTAAAAGTTTTGTTAGGTCAAAATCAGAGCCCAACTCCAGCGCCGAAAGACCGCGGAGCTCAAACCGCCTTGCCCGCCCACCAAGAAGATTTGCAAAACCTCTTTTTATTTTTCTTGCACTGGATCCACACAATCCAAAACGTAATTTTTTCTTTTCAATCAAGTAATGAACTTCGTCTAAAAGTTGGGGAATTTTTTGAACTTCATCGATGACAATCAAGTCATTCGCCTTTAAATGGGCTGTTCGTTCGCGCAACAGAGCGGGACTTTGCGAATAGGCAAAAAACTCATCTGATTTAAGAAGATCAATCCACAAAACCTGAGGAAAAGCTTTGTGCATCAGACTACTTTTGCCAGTTTGCCTTTGTCCCCACAAAAAGAATGTTTTGGACGCTTTTTTTAGGTCTAATAGACGCTCATACATATACTACTAATATTCATGAAAATTAGTACCGTGTCTACTAACTTATATAAACATCCAGAAATACTCTGATTTTGAGGATATTAGGGCTTGAATTCGAAATCGAAGTTTTCGAGATTGCAGAATATTGTTTGATCGCGACAGCTTTGCGAACCGCGATCCACGGGAAGTCGATTCATGCCGGCGCCCCAAAGTCTTAAAAGACCATCGCTGCCGGTTCCTTTATTTAGATACTCAGGGCCAAATTTTGGTTTTTCCACCAGCGGGACTTTGAGTGCCGCTGCAGTTGTGCGCGCCGCTGCTTTAGCTGGCGGTGCACCACCCGAGCCACCGGCCCAAAATTGGTTGGTACCTTTAGCTAATTGCGCTGCTGCAGCCGACGTGCGTGGGGCTGCTCCGCCACCAGGGCGAGATCCTCCACCACTTGGACCTCCACCTGCACCGCCGCCTCCGCCGCCACCCGACCCGCCACCGAAGTTTGCTTGATCGGCTTTGGGTGCAGCTCCACCGCCACCAACAACGTCGTCGTATCGTTGAGGAGCCATTACATCGCTACCTTGATGACCTATGTTGCCAACGCCTCGAGATACAGCACCATATCCTTCGCTTCCTTTGCCGCTTCCACGAAAGTTTACACTTTTACCGGCATCAATCCGACCTGGAGAAGAATTTCCGCCAAGACCCGAAAGTGCGGCGTTGAGCGCAGGAGTGTTTGGTGATCCTGTGTCAGCAACTGGTAAAGCGCCTGTTGTAGTTCCGGCCGTGTCGCTTCCACCGGTGTCAGTAGATTCTTCTGCGACGGTGCCACCGTCGTCAGTGATTGGATCTTGCGGTGTCGTCGTTGTAATTTTATCCCCGCAGCTATTGGCGGTGGTGGTGTAACGTTGTCGAAGAGTTTCGGTTGGCGCTGGTATTTCTGCAAGTGCGGCATCGCAATCGGCGACACATGCTTCCCAGACGGATTGATCCTGGGTACCCGTTGCAGTTAGTAGTGCGGCAGCAGTATCACATCGGGCTGCCGCTCCTGCGGCACTGGGAGCTGTGCCGGGCGGAGTAACTCCTGCTGGAGTGACAGTACCACCCCATGTAACACATTGTTGTAGTCTTCGTGGCGCTCCGCTTGGCTCTCTTTCGAAACGATTGAATCCTGCCATATCAGCACAGCCTGTGGCGCAAGTGGACGCTAAAGCGGTGCAATCTCCCGCTGCGGGAGTCCTACTACAAGATTGACTAGCATAGAGGTATGGGTTTCCACAGCGTTCAGTAAATGCATTTGATGCGAAGGACGCGGAAGCACGCGAAACATCAAGGACTGTGATGGAAAAAATAATGAACCGAATCATAATACCCCAAGCATACTTTATCGTACCAAAATAAGACCTTGTTTTACGAAAACAAAAACAAGGTTTCTCATTTTGAGACGACTTTTTTAGTGGGCAATGGCGTCTGCGCGCTCTGCATCTGTTTGATCTAAATCGGAGCCAGTCGCATTTCTACAGCTATACGTGTAGGCGATGTACGAATCTCTGTTGTCGATACAAGCGTATCTTCCAGAGCCCTCAAGCTGTACTGCCTTTGAACATGATAAACGACTGACGTTTGGGCCAACCCAATTTCCATTCGTGCTATGACAGGCGTAATTCATGTTGTCCGTAGGACTTGTAGCAATTCTGATGAGAAAATTGCGACTGTCACGTGGCGGATTTGAAAGATCATCCACCAATTGACGAGTGCAATTGCGATTTCTGCGGTCACCCACTCGTGGTGAACGGTTTGCAAAGTTAGCAGTATAAATGTTATTACCGGCAGAGTCTTCGGTTCGAGCGATTGCGTTTTCAACACAGCTTTTGAATTGCTCTCTATCTCTTGCAAGATTAGGAGACGTCGCATTCACGCCAATTTCGCGGTCACCAGCACTTTGCCTAAGTGCTTGATAATTTGCGGCACCTAAAGTTCGTTCTAGGCCATCTCTTGTGCTCGGAAAATCTCTTTCCACTCGTGCACGAAGCTCTTGCAAATTATAATCACCTGAATGTGTTCTGAGAGCGTCTTCTCTCGCCACACGATCCGAACAACCGTTACAATTGCTCATCCGCTCCTGAAGCATTTCTCTTTCAGTACGAAGACGATGATAATCTTGCAATAAACTTTTTGCATCCGATGCCGGCATACCAGCTCGCACTGATTCGAATGAAGGTCCTGAAAACAAACTGTTTCTCACACGACGATTCAGTTCGGTTTCGTAAGTAGCAGCTTCATTCGTAGCAGTGCGTGGATCGTCAAGAGGCGCAGTTCCTGCCACCCTTGGTGTGGTAAGAGCTCTGCCGCCAACGTAGAATGACTGTGTGGTTGATGGTGCCGCTGCGGTTCCGCAGAAAAGCGAAGTAAACTCGGAGGTACCAATCCCAAAGTAATTTTTAAAAGCATCCGACGCACTTCCGGATGGAACGGCAGCACCGCGACTTCCAACGGCCAAAACCGCAGATTGAAGAAATTGGTCATTTCGAATATCAGCTTCAACGTCCGCACTGCTGCTTGGTAGCGTACACGCGCCAAATTTTCTCAATTGTGACTCTAAATCGAGATTGGTGCCGCAACTTTGTGCAGATAAAGAAACAAGCTTTAACCATTTTTTATTAACGTTAGAAGTATCAAACTGCTCGGACAGCATTTGTTCTGCTAAACGCTGTTCAGCAGCGCCACAACCGTCATCGACTCCAGCAACCGCTGCCGCTGCCGCAGGAGTTGCAGCTGCCGCCGCTGCTCCTCTTGCAATACTTGGATGTAAGCGGGCGATTCGCTCCTTCGAGGAATTGCAAACACCTCTGTATATGGCGCATTCGCCATCAAGGGCCCGCGTATCGCGTTCTACTGATGCAACAAGTGTAGCGCAACGAGCTTCCGACGAGCGAATAAACTCGCAACGAGTAAGTTGTTCATTCAATCTGTCGATAGCAGTTTTTCCACTGGTCGTCGCGTCACTCAGTTCGATACATTTTGAAGTTGCTTCATTTTCGTTTGTTCTTGAATAGCAAAGTGTTTTACCACCCGTGTCTAAACCAAAAGCCAAAGAGCAACGCTGTTGATCGGCTGCGCAGCCGTAGATGGAAGTATCTGAAATGGCAAAAGTGTCTGGAAGAGTTCCGCAGGTGGCAGCGCGATAGGGAATACCGCCACTAAAGCAAGCCTGATCGGCGTGAGCATCGTCAAATAATATTTGATCTAACCAAGCGGTCGAACTTTTTTTGCCTTTGGATTTTTTAGAAAGATTTTCTGCGAGTTCTTGGATCTCTTGAAGATAAGCTTTTCTGTTTTTAAAATTGAGTTGGTAATAGTAGTTTGCGTCGAAGCTCACTTTCAGCTTCTTCGCATCTATTTTTACCAAATTTGCTTTTTGCTTTTTGCTTTTCGAAGCAACACCCGAAGCCTTCGCGCTTTTTGCTTCCGCAAAAAGTGGAATCTGCAGGAAAAGAATTGAAATTAAAAGCAATCGAAACATTTTAACAGGATTGAACATAGTGTCTCCTTTTAGCCCTTATCCCTACTATCGACCGATCACTTCAATAAATATAGACGAAATGGGTCTAGTTCTTAAAAGCATCCATCATGGAAGGCTTCGCAAACATAGATAGTGTAGCAAAGAGTGTCTCAGCTTGATAAAAAAAATGTGTGCTGGGCTTAAATCTCATTCTTTCGTCTCAGTCTGAGACACTAGACCTAGGTCTTTGGCGCTCATCCAGGCGTCCGCAACTTTTAGGAAAGTGCTTATCAACCCGGGAACATGACCCGTCATCCTGAGTTGCGCGAAGGATCTGGATGTGCGAGATCCTTCGCTGCACTCAGGATGACGGTGATGTGCGGGGATGGCGGTGATGCATGAGCTGGTCGCTATGAGCGAAGCCGCACTCGTCATCTTGAGCGAAGCGAAGGATCTAGGAATGCGCGATTCTTGGCTCCGCTCAGATCGACAGGTGCGGCGCTTGGTGTGACAGGGCTCGAGCTCAGGACAGCGGAGGTTTTTTTAAAGCTGTTGGGATTTGCTCTCGAGGATAGACTCAATCACCGAAACAAATGCGGGCTCGTGAACTAGCCATTGTTGAAACGCTTGCTTGGCGCGATTGAGAATAAATTCCTTTTTAAGATCTTTCTTCATCTTCCCTGCAGCTGGAAAGAGTCCAAAGTTGATATTGGTGGGCTGAAAGTTATCTTTCTCTTCAAGAGTGATGGCGTGAAGAATGGATCCCAGCGCGGATTCGCGCGGTGGAGGGTTGAACGGACGATCTTGCATTTTTTGATCTATAAAATGCGCCACGAGCAAACCGATGCACGCCGATTCAAAATACCCTTCAACTCCCGTTATCTGACCGGCAAGGTAAAGTTCATTGTCATTACGACTGGAAAGGTCGGTATTGAGTCTTTTTGGAGAATTGACGTACATATTGCGATGGATACTTCCCAGTTTTAAAAACTCAGCATTTTCTAAACCTGGAATCATTTTGAAAATTCGTTTCTGCTCTGGGTACTTCATCTTCGTTTGAAAACCCACCATGTTATAGGCCGTGCCTTCGGTGTTATCTTGTCGAAGCTGAACCACCGCATGCGCCCAAACTCCTGTGTGCGGATTTGTAAGACCAATGGGCTTCATAGGGCCAAAGCGCAAAGTCTCGGGTCCTCGGCGAACCATTTCTTCGATGGGCATACAGCCTTCAAAAAATGGCGTGTCTTTTTCGAACTCTTTAGGTTCTACTTTTTCAGCTTTGTTAATTTCGGAGATGAACAAATCATACTGCTCTTTGCTCATCGGGCAATTGATGTAATCGCTTGTTCCTTTATCCCAACGACTGGCTTTCCAAGCTTTTTTCATGTCGATGGAGTCGGTGGAAATAATCGGCGCAATGGCATCGTAAAAATATAAAAACTGATCGCCAAAATGCGCAAGCAATGATTGGGCAAGGGGCTCGTGCGTAAGCGGACCCGTTGCAAGCACGCAAGGGCGCGGAATTTGATCGATACACGATACGGTTTCGGATTTGCGTTCGATGCGCGGATGCTTGTCGAGAATGTCCGTTACAATTTGCGAAAACTTTTCGCGATCCATTCCCAGCGCCTGACCTGCCGGGACTTGCGATTGCCATCCGCTTTTTAAAATCAACGATCCCAGCTGTTCAGCCTCCCACTTGAGCTGACCCGGGGCCGATGCCATCGCGTAGCTGCCAAAAGAGTTCGAGCAAACTAATTCTGCAGCTTTATGAGTCTTATGCGCTGGCGTCATCGTGCCGGGACGCATTTCGTAAATAACCACGTCATATCCGCGCTCGGCGAGTTGGTAGGCGCATTCTGAGCCCGCAAGTCCAGCTCCGACGACATGAATAGTTTTACTTTTTTTGAACATGTATTATACCTTTTGAGTCATGGAAAAATCCAAAAAACGACCCTCACAAAAACCGTCTGCAGTGGTTGATGTCCTACAAAGACTTTTCGAAAATAGCAAGTCTCCGCTGGCCGATGGATTTTTGCGCTGGAAGCTGGAAAGCCAGTGGCAGCTTGTGGTCGGCGACACTCTCGCAAAGCACTCTCGCCCAGTTCAGTTTGATCGTGGAACTTTGATTGTCGAAGTGACTAACAGCGTGTGGCTTAATGAAATTCGTTTTCTGTTGGATGATATTCGAACCAAAGTGAATCAGCACCAAGGCACCAATTGGGTTCAGAGAATTCAGTTGATCCACAAGTAATCTAGCTACCGCCTTTTGCTGTCGGCCTTCGCCTCCGCGAATCTAGCTACCGCCTTTTTCTGTCGGCCTTTACCTCGGCTAGTTGGACAGATGTACGAGCATCAAACTGCCATTTTTAATTTGATCAATCACCACATCGCGGTAATCGTCATCGATCGTCACACACCCCCAAGACAGCGCTTGTATTTGATTGGCTTCGACTCCTTTGGTCCAACCATGAAATACGATGGCGCGTTCGCGAATTTTTGTATTTGTCGATGACAGACCATCGAGGCGTAGCGAGCGGCCAAAGGAACCATTATAAACTTCAGCGGTTCGCGCATAGCCTAATGAGCTTTTACGCGATCCCGGCACGTTGCCAAAAGATTCGGCGTACCCATCGCGATTGGTGTCGCTCCCCTCGCCATGTGATGTGCGGTAACGCTGAATTGAACCAGTTTTAAGATTGATGATAAATAACCGGTGATTGTTAGAGCGAGGTGCGAAATCCACCACCGAAATATAATTTTGATTTCTAAATCTGGATTTGTTTTGATCAAAAAATAAAACAGCACTAGCTAACAGGTTCGACGGCACCAAACGGAGAGGATCTAAGTGTCCGTATCCCGCAAGCGCACGACTGGCTTTTAATTCCAATAGCTGATCTGGTTCCGGGACAACCGTGAATTCGTGTGCGATCTTTTCTTGCATAAAATTGATTTTGGACCAACTTTCGCGGTCTGGATTCTCAGCATGCACTTTAGTCCCGAAAACACAGACGAGTAGAATTATGATCGATTTCATGATTGCCTCCCAATGCATTTGCATGTCGGCACATTTGCCCTGGCACTAAAGCTGACGAATGGGCGCGCGAGGCGACGAACCATAAAAATTATCTTTTTGCGTAGATTTTCGATTTTTTAGTTCATTCCGCCCGCCTCTTCAGGTAAACCTCTTGCTTGTTACTTTTCTCAGGGGGAAATCATGAATCGTATTGTTTTTTTCGCAGCGTTAATTTGCATTGTATTTTCAAATCAAACAGCTCAGGCAAAAGTGGCAAGGCCTCCCCAGTTTGTGATGCTCTCTTTTGACGGTTCAAAAAGTGTTTCCTTTTGGAAAGAGTCGCGCGATTTCGCAATTAACAACAATATCAATTTTACCTATTTTACGAGCGGCGTTTATTTTTTAGCCGACTCTAGTAAGAGCACTTACAAAGAGCCACGTTACGGAGCAGGCAAGAGTGCCATCGGATTTGGCGGTAAAAAAGAGGACATCCAGCCACGATTGCAGCAAATGGTGCTGGCGATGAACGAAGGCAACGAAATGGCCTCACACGCAAACGCCCACTACGACGGCGCTGCTTACTCGGAAACCATGTGGGACAGTGAGTTTTCGCAATTTACAAACATTATGACAAATGCGTGGAGCCATAGCGGAATTCCAAATCAAAAACCTAGCGGATGGGATGAGTACTTTCGACAAGAAATTTGGGGCTTTCGTGCGCCGCTCTTAGGAACCGGCAAAGGCCTCTGGGCATCTCTGCAAAATAACAATTACGTTTACGATGCAAGCCGTGTCGATCGCATGAATTACTGGCCGCAAAAACTAAATAATTTGTGGAATTTTCCGTTAGCTGGGCTTACCATCGCCGGTACGGGCAAAAAAACTCTTAGTATGGACTACAATTTTTACTACGGACAATCAGGTGGCGAAGCTGGCCCCCAATCAAAACACGCTCTGTATGAGCAGCAGATGTACGATACTTATATTGGCTACTTTAACAACAACTATAACGGCAACAGAGCTCCCCTCCATATTGGTCACCATTTTTCGAAATGGAATGGAGGCGCTTACTGGAAAGCCATGATGCGCTTTACAAAAAGCGTTTGCTCGCAACCCGAAGTGCGCTGCGTGGTTTACAAAGAGCTCGTCGAATTTTTAGAAAACAACCAGTCTTCAGTTGCTTCGTTTCAAGCGGGCGACTTTGATAAAAGCCCGCGCGCTTTGCGATTTCGCGCACTGCCTGAACTCAGCGATGCGGAACTTGAAGAACTTCGCCTAAAAGCGGCAGACCACGTTCGCGCCCACGAAGATTAGGCCCCACCGGGCTGGCTCAGTTCTTGAATAGCGGTTTGTAGGGTTCGGATGAACCAACCCGCTTTTCAAAGGACGCCTATGCCTAAAAACAAAATAATTCTTTTAATCTTCTCAATTCTTATTGGTAAAACTGCTTTGGCCAATCCTATTCAAGCGGGCTTCAATGTTATCGCAACGGGTGCCATTGCAACTACCGAAAAAGGTGGACCTTCCGTGTACACACACATCGTATGTCGTAGAGGCGCCGAAGTTTGTCATTTTACAAGTTTTTACGAGGGAAAAGCCGATTCTTACGATCCTTTAGTTCCTTGGTTTTTTGACGATGATGTGACTGCTTCAAATATGACGGGTGTGTCGATCGTTTACCAAACCGGAGACATCGTCCGCAACGATCAAATCATCGGTCTTGCCCACACAATCAATCACGATGGTCCTAGTAAGTCTGGCGTCGAATTTTTTGTACCCATCACCGTCGATCGTGAGAATCGCACAATTTTTATCGGCCAGTAATACAAAAGCAAACGACTTCTAGCAAAGATCAGTGAGAGACAAAAATCGTCACTATTTTTAAGCGGCAGAGCGCATTTTCGCGCTTCGCTTGTGGCGGTTCACTCAAATGGCTACGAGAATTAGGCCTTCGAATTGCAAAGCAACACATTGGACATAATTAAAATAAGGATACAACATGTACAAATTGAAAAATCAAATTGAAGGACAAATTCAAGAGATCATTTTCTTTTCGAGTTTGCTGCTGGCATTTTCGGTTTTCATCAGCGGCCTCTCTTATCTGGTGCTTGGCAGCTCAGGCCTTGAGTTGGTCATCGGCTCGTTTGGAGCCTCTATAGATCGCGGATTCTTTTCCGCCTTCGGTTACGGATTCTTTTATTTGGCTTTCGCCGCACTCCACATGGGTTCCATTGCAAATTTTCATATCTTTAACTTCAACGACCTTAAAAGAGATTATCCAATTTTAGCCTACTCCGCCCTCGCCCACATCATCTTACTTACTTTGTTCTCGAATCTTCTATCAGTCATTCAGTTCGCTCTCGAAATTCCTACGTCCGTCAGTCTTCCATATGGAGCTGGTGGAATGGTTGGTTCATTCATCGCTAAGGGCCTTTACTCCGTAGCTGGTATCTATGGATCCATCGTCCTGCTTCTTGCTTTCAAACTAATGACAGGCCTGATTGCTGAATTCTTCGAACTCAAAGACCTCCACACATTTCTTAAGAAGGCTGCACATAGCATCAAATATTACTCTGTGCTGACAATCAAAAGTGCCAACACACAAGCATTAAAAATTATTCAGTCATTCTTCGGAGGAAACGAATTTTCCGGAATGGCCTACTCATCTTCACAAGCCACAAAGTCGTGGATTTCAAATTCAGTAAACCGCGCCAACAATCTCTTCACAGAACATTTCCACATCTACGAACGCCCTACAACCAAGCCAGCTGTCGAGATCGAAAAAATAAAAACCGCGAGCAAAATCGAATCTCGCCCAAAAGTAGTTAAAACGGCCTCCGAAAAGCTTTTAGGCACGGCAAAAGAAACTTTAAAGATACAATCAAAGATAGCCACAAAATCAACCAAACCTGTTCTTAAAGCCGCAACTGTCGTAGTCAAACCCACTCTCAAAGCCGCACCAAAGGTTCAAGTTGCGAAAAAGAAATCAAAGAAATAGATTCCTGTGTGAAGTCTCTCTTTTAGATTATTTGATATTTTGGGGGGATTCTCTTTTTGAAACCTCTCGTTAGCGGGACGCGATCGGCGGACCCCCAGAGAGCTTTAGCTCTCGTTTACGAGCGAAGCTCGTGATGGGGGTTGAGCCGAAACGAGCGAGGACAGGAGTCCGCGTTTTAAAAAGAGAATCCCCCCAAAATATCAAATAATCTAAAACGCTATTCCACAGTCACAGATTTCGCGAGATTTCGCGGCTGATCTACATCATAGCCCATAATATTCGCCACATGATAAGCCAGCAGTTGCACAGGAATCACAGAAAGTATCCCCGACGCCATCCAATCGCTTTTTGGAAGCGATAAATACTCACGGCTCATCTCTTTAAGATTTCTATCCTCGCCGGTACCGATAGACACAATAATCCCGCCGCGTGCTTTGGCCTCTTGCAAATTGCTCAGCGTTTTTTCGTAGTGGGCATCTTTCGGGCAAATCACAACCACGAGCATTGTTGAGTCAATCAAAGCCAGTGGACCGTGTTTCATTTCACCCGCGGCATATCCCTCTGCATGCATGTAAGCTAGCTCTTTGAGCTTAAGAGCTCCTTCCATGGCGATGGGGTAGTTGATCCCGCGCCCTAGATATAAAAAACCACGGTAGGCTTTAAACACGCTCGATGCTTTGGCAAAAAACTTATCATATGACAGCACGGCTTCCATTTGGCTGGGAAGCGCTAGGAGATTCTGCACATAACCCTGCTCCTGCTCGTGAGTCATGGAGCCTCGCAGGCGAGCTAATAAGATTGCGAGTAAGTTTACAACAGTGAGTGTACTGATAAAGGCTTTGGTGCTTGCCACGCCGATCTCAATGCCAGCGTGCATGTACAAATGCCCGCGAGCTTCGCGATCGATTGTTGAGCCCTTTGTATTCGTTAGACTCAGCGTTTTTGCTCCGCGCTCTTTAGCCATGCGTAAAACTGCAAGAGTGTCGGCCGTCTCTCCACTTTGCGAAATCACCATCACCAAGGAGTTTGTTGGAATCACCGGCTCACGGTAGCGAAATTCAGAGGCCACGTCTACCTCTACCGGTATGCCAGCTAATTTTTCAATCAAATATTCAGCGTACATCGAGGCATAAAAACTTGTTCCACAAGCGATGATAAAAATACGGTCCAGATCTTTGAGTTCAGCAGGACTTAAAGCATCCACCGCTGTTTTTAAAGGTGCCTCACTCATTTTATCAAAATTTACAGACAGTGTCGCAAGATCCACATAATTCTCTAGAACCGAAGACACCGCTTTGGGCTGCTCGAATATTTCTTTAAGCATATAATGTTTAAAGCCCATCTTTTCGGCCTGTGCAGAACTCCACTCAATATGGGATGTGGACTTTTGCAAAACTTCGCCCTCAGCTCCATAAAACTGCACACCATTTTGTGTCATCTCGGCTACTTCGTTATCATCCAGATAGATCACCGACTTGGTGTACTGGAGCATGGCCTGCACATCGCTTCCTACAAACATCTCACCCTGGCCCATGCCTACGATCAGCGGCGGGCCGTTCTTAAATGCCAGCATCGTTTGTGGCTGTTGATCCCATACAACTAAAATGGCGTAGGCTCCCTGGATTTTTTTTAAAACTTGATAAACGGCCTGTCGAAGTTGTGGCGTTTTTTTAAGTTCTCGCGCGATCAAATGGGCAACAACTTCACTGTCTGTGTCGGATTTGAATTCTGCACCGAGCGACAAAAGTTCATTTTTTAATTCATTGTAATTTTCGATAATTCCATTGTGCACTAGGCACACGCCATCCACTTTATGAGGGTGGGCATTTTTTTCCGAAGGAACACCATGCGTGGCCCAACGCGTGTGCGCAATACCCACAGGTCCAACAGGTTTTTTGCCTTTAATTTTTTCTTCGAGTTGAACAAGCTTTCCCTGCGCCCGTACCACTTTGAATTCATTTTTTTCAAATACCGCAATACCCGAGCTGTCGTAGCCGCGGTACTCTAATTTTTTAAGTCCGTTAATCAAAACATCAACCGTGCTTTTTTCCCCTAGGTACCCAACAATTCCGCACACGTTACGAGTCTCCTTTTTTCACATAGCCTTCTTTGATAAATTGTCTGCCGCGGGCAACGGCCAGCGCCTGCTCGGGAACGTTCTTTGTTATCGTAGATCCGGAACCTATGATTGCATTATCACCAACTTCAATTGGTGCCACAAACTGTGTGTCACTGCCGACGAAAACATTTTTGCCAATTTTTGTTTTATACTTTTTCTTATCGACCGCGTAGTTACAGGTGATCGTACCGCAGCCGATGTTTGTATCCTCGCCAACTTCGGCATCGCCCAGATATGTTAAATGACCTGCCTTGGATCGTGCGCCCATTTGCGTATTTTTTAACTCTACGAAATTTCCGATATGCACTTCCTCTCCCAGAACAGCACCTGGTCGTAACCGCGCATAGGGACCTACAGTGGCTTTTTTTCCAACAATCGCTTTTTCCAAATACGATCCTGCACGAATCTGCGCACTTTGCTGGACGGTAGAGTCCACCATAAAAACATTGGGTTCGATCACGCAAAATGCCTCGATCACGGTTTGTCCTTTCAAGTAGCATCCGGGATATAACACTGAGCCTGGACCCACTTGGACAAAGGGTTCCACATAGGTGTGCGACGGATCTATCACGATTACACCGTCATCCAATAACTGCTTCACTTTTCGGCGCATCACTTTTTTACTGGCAAGCGCAAGCTCAGCTTGCGTGTTGACACCAAAAGCGACGTTAATTGGAGCCGAAATCGCAACGACTTTCTTTTTGCTATCAACAGATGCAGCAATGAGATCTGTGAGATAAAACTCATTTTGTTTATTGTTATTTTGAATTTTTGGAAGAAATGCATTTAAAACATCTGCCTTTACCACATACATCCCTGTGTTTACTTCGCAGATCTTGAGAGTTTCCTGTGACGCATCTTTTGCTTCGACGATAGCCTTCACTTGCTCGTAGTGTCGAACAATTCGTCCATAGGAACCAGGTTTTTTAACCACCGCCGAAATGACGGCCACATCGGCTTTCGAGGCTTCAAATTGTTTCAATATTGCCTGGATATCTTCCGCACGGATCAGCGGATGATCGCCGTTGATGATGATGACGTTTCCTTCGATGGATTCCGGATGGGCCTGGCGAACGGCATCGGCGGTGCCCAGTTGTTGCACCTGGCGATGGCACGTATATCCTTGCGCTTCGATCAGCGGGCGAATGAGATTTTCTCCGACACCAACAACCACGCGAACTTCTTTAAATTTGTTTTTTGCAATCGCATTTAAAACATATTGAATCATTGGTTGGCCGGCCACCGGATGCAAGACCTTTGGTAGCGGTGATTTCATTCGGGTGCCTTGGCCAGCAGCTAAAATAATTGCAGTGTATTCAGAATTTTCCATGCGGGTAAATTAGCATTGCTATTCATGAAAAACAAAGCAATCATTAAAACATGGCGCCGCAACAGTTTAAGCAGCCCTCTCTGCCCAATGGGACAAGCCTGTTTTTCATCTCCGAGCACATGACTCCCCCACCGTTATGGGGTGCCACGCATTACAAGCCGAGTTTGCTGCAATTTCCTTTTTTCAACTCAGAGCCTTTAGTCGTTGTTATTGATCTTGCTGCGCCTTTTTTACAACAGTTTCGCTCTCTTTTATGCGAAATACAGAGTTTAAAATTACAAACGCAGGTCATATTTTTTTCCCTAGAAGCTCCCGAAAACGAAATTCTCAACTTCTTCAACCTGAAACGTCCATTTCGTCTTTTAAATACCAATAACCCAGTTGCTCTGCAGAGAGCCATCGAAGAAGCCCTTGAGTGCGCGCAACTCAATAAACAAGAGCAAGTTTTGCTCGAACTTTTTAAAGAACAAAATAAAGAGCTGCAAAAAATTTCGCAAACTCTTGAAGAGCGCATCGAAAAGCGCCAGGCCCATCTCGAAGAGGCGCGCACAAAACTATCTGCTACAAACGAAAAAAATCTTTTTTTGCAGAAGTGTCTCTTTGCAATTCACAACTCGATTCATTTCACCGATCTCGAAAAGAATGTCACCGAATTGCTCAAAGAGCCGTACCTGCTCGATTGGTTCCGCATCTCGCTTGGTCCCACGTCTTTGGCTCAATCATTCTCTCAGGCGCCACCTCACAAAGAAGGCGACTCCCACTATCACCGAATCCCGCTGATCAACGCCAATCAGGAATTTGGCCAATTAATTTTTTCGCGCAAACTGAGCGGTGTCTTTCGCCGTGAGGAGCGTGATTTTTTAGAACAACTAGGGCAAGCCATTGCATTAAGTGTCGAACGTATGTTGCAAATCGAACGCAACCGAGATTTACAAACTCAATGGCAGTCGACGTTTGATGCCATTTCCGATCTTGTTTGTCTGATCGACGAAGACTACAATTTGCGGCTTACTAATCAGCAAACAAACGACCACAGCGTAGGCCGCAAATGCTACTCCGCTCTTTTTCAGAGAAGTTCACCGTGCCCCGACTGTCAGCGCGGAAATCCATTCCGCTTACGAGAGCACCGGCAAAATACACAAATATACGACGTCTTCAGCCAGTCGATGACGGTCGACTATCAGAAAAGTTATTTTCATCTGTACCGAGATATCTCACAGCAGCTAAGTTTGGAGCGCCAGCTTGTAGAATCTGCAAAGCTTGCCGAAATCGGAACGATTAGTAGTAGCATTGCGCACGAACTCAACAATCCCTTAGGCGGGATGATTAACTTTATTCAACTTCTTAAAATGGATTTACCAAGCGCAGATCCGATCACCTCTGATATCGAGGAAATGGAAATTGCCGCCCAACGCTGCAAAGACATCGTCAAAAATCTTCTTAGTTTTTCTCGGACGTCGGGCGAGAGCGAGTTTCGCGATGTTCTGCTCAATGACGTCATCCATCGTGCTATTATGATCACAGAACTAAAAACCCGGTCACAGGGCGTGCGCATTGATGCCCCATCAAGCGCCGTTCCTATTTTTGTGCACGGGCGGTTTAATACTCTTGCACAGGTTTTTTGCAACCTTCTTCAGAATGCTTACGAAAGCATTCTCGAAAAGAGGAAACACCAGCCTGGATTTCAGGGACGCATCCAAATTCTGCTAAAACCGATGCCAGACCACTTGATTTTACAAATTATTGACGATGGGAATGGATTGCCTAACACGCGTGAACACCATTTTTTTGACCCACTGTTCACGACCAAAGATCCTAAAAAACACTCGGGGCTGGGCCTTACTCTAGCTCGACAAATTCTGATCGAACATTCAGCTCATATACAGCTAACGTCTCAAAAAGACGGTAAAACCTGTGCCGAAATTCAGTTTCCTCGACTTTCCTCTCACGAATCTTAGTCTATTTTATGACGTCGTGAAATTGACACAGTCAAAAGATTCTCTTAGCCTGAAAGTGATCGTGCAGGAAGCACTGGTCGGGTCGTAACAACGGCTTTCCAAGGAAGGAACTCCAGTCCATGAATCCAATTAAAGTTCTCGTAGTTGATGATGACCAAACACTTCGTGCGGCACTTTTTAGAATTTACAGTCGAAAAGGCTTCCATGTTATCACTACTGCCTCCGCTAAAGAGGCCGAACAGGTCATCTCTAGCGAAACATCTATCGACCTAGTACTCCTCGATATCAAGTTACCAGATGGTGATGGTATAGAAATTCTCCGCTTGGTCAAAAAGAAGTACGACCAAACACCCGTCATTGTTCTCACTGGATTTGGCTCGGTGGATCTTGCAGTTGAAGCGACGAAACTTGGCGCTTATCACTTCATGACTAAACCGTTTAATATCGAAGAGCTCACCCTGTTATCTGACAAATCATTGTCGCACACTCGTCTTATCACCGAAAATGAACGTCTCAAAAATCAGCTCTACAGCAAATACCGTTTTGATAATATTATTGGCCAAAGTGACAGTATAAAAAAAGTTCTCAACCTCGTCGAAAAAGTGGCCGACTCTGATTCCACCATCCTCATTACAGGGGAAAGTGGAACTGGAAAAGAACTGATCGCAAAAGCTATTCATTACAATTCCCCACGCTCCAACAAACCTTTTGTTCCCATCAATTGCGGCGCCATTCCCGCTGAGCTTTTAGAGAGCGAACTTTTTGGCCACATCAAAGGGGCGTTCACAGGTGCAATTAACAATCGTGCGGGTCGTTTCGAACTGGCCAATCATGGATCTATCTTCCTCGATGAAATTGGTGATCTGAGCACCAACTTGCAAGTTAAACTTCTTCGGGTTCTCCAGGAACGCAAGTACGAAGCGGTGGGAAGTGCAAAAACCGTCGACGCCAATGTGCGCATCGTTGCAGCGACAAATGTAAATCTCAAAGAAGCTGTAAAAGATGGAAAATTTCGCGAAGATCTTTTTTATCGTTTAAACGTGATTCCAATTTACATTCCTGCGCTTCGCGAGCGCCGCTCTGATATCCCACTTCTGATAGCGCATTTTATTACGGTGTTTAATGAAAAGAAAGGCTCGCGAATTACCGGCGTTGCCGAAGACACCATGGAACTTTTGTTAGGCTACGACTGGCCGGGAAATATTCGTGAGTTGGAAAATTTTATTGAGCGCGCGAGTATTTTAAAGCGCGAAGGGATCATCCACACCGAAGATCTACCGGAGCATTTCCATTTGATTGGCACAAACCCCGCCAGCACAAACATTGTGGGGGAAATTCCGGCCGACGGCATCGATTTTAACGGCGCGGTTGATGCATTTGAAAACCAGCTAATTATGAATGCGCTCAACAAGACCGGCTGGAACAGAAATCAAGCTGCGCTTTTGTTAAAACTCAATCGTACCACCCTGGTGGAAAAGATTAAGAAAAAAGGTTTACGTCCTCCCGGCGGCGAGCGTGACGACATCAATATTTAAGTTCTTTTTCCTTTGTAGCGAGTGTCTAAAGCATAGACACCTCGCTGAGCTGACTTCAAACCAGTTGTCCGCCATCTGTAATTTAACCGGGGCAACCGAGCAACTACAGCGGTTCAAGTTTAAACCATCCAATTAACTGCACTTCGGGTCCATGGCGCAGCCTTTGCTATTTAACTAAGACATATGCGTTTGGGGATTCTATTTTTACTTTTAGGGCTTATTTCTGTCACTGCACAAGCAGAGCAGACTGCTCATCTTTATCTTAATCCCTACTACCCAAAATATGCCGAGCAGGAGCTCGCCCCTTTACTTGAGGCGTCCCTGCAACAGGATCTGGTGTCGTTTGCCGAACGACGTGACCGTGCTCAAAAAATATGGACTGAGTACATGCCAGCAAACCCTACGTTGATGGAAAAAGACACCGTGGTTCTGCAGAGAATTCTCGATCGAACAACCGCACGACTTTTTAAATCAGAATTTTTGAAAAAGTCACAATTGGGAAAAACGGCAAACACCGTTAAAGAAAAAATGGAAACCAATTTAGAATTTAAAGATGAAAAAAACATCACCCATAATTTCGATTTTAAACTCGCCGCCTTCCAAGGGCAGGCTTTTATTCAGTATAGCGGATTTACTAAAGCACAACTGCGCTACGACATGAGTCGCAATAACCAGCTCGCCATCATCTTTCAACACGATCTGAGCCCAACAAGCAGCATTGGAATCGAATCCTCATTGATTGGTGAAAATCAATTGCAAATGCTCAATCTTCAATACGTTTGGTAGATCACGCCAACAAACGTCACAATGATGCATAAATCTCGTCCTATAAATACTTTTTACCGATATCTCGGCGATATTGAATGCCCTGCCACCGGGCTTGTTCGCAAAGGTCGTAAGCTTTCTTAAGTGCTTCGCGATGACTGGATCCGAGCCCCACTGAATTGAGCACACGACCTCCATTGACCACCCAACCATTTTCGTTTTTTTGCGTTCCAGCATGCAAAAAGTAGCTGGATGATGTTTGGGTATTTAAATCACCACTGATCACCGAGCCTTTAACCACAGTCTGTGGGTAGCCCTCGGCAGCCATGACAACACAGGCTGCATAAATATCTTTCCATTGCAGTTTTGGAATTTCGCCTTTTGCTACTGACAGAAAAACTTTTCCCCAGTCTCCATTTAATAACGGCATCAGGACCTGAGTTTCTGGATCACCAAATCGAACGTTGTACTCGAGCACCGATGGGCCATCTGCCGTCATCATTAGACCGATAAAAATAACGCCACGATAAACCATCTTCTTTTCACGCAAATGTCGTACGGTGGGTTCCACCACTCTTTGCAAAATAATATCGTGTTCTTCGGGCAAAATAGAAATGGGCGCTACGGTTCCCATACCTCCGGTGTTGGGCCCCGTCTCCCCTTCGCCGATTTTTTTATGGTCTTGGGCCATGGGCAACGAAACATAGGATTCGCCGTTTGTAAGAATAAAATAGCTGAGCTCGTAACCCTTTTGGAATTTTTCAAGGAGCGCTTTTTCGCCAGCAACTCCCAAAATCTTTTGCTCGAAAAGTTCCGCGGCCGCCTCGCGTAGGTTCTCTAAAGTCTGACAAATATATACGCCTTTCCCGCCGGCTAAGCCATCGGCTTTGAGCACGTAGGGAGGAGTAAAACTTTCTGCGGCTTTCAAAGTCTCGGCCACTGTTTGCACCACGACTGCGGGAGCCGTGGGAATGTTTCCTTCGACAAGAAACTGTTTGTTAAATATTTTACTTCCTTCAAGCCGAGCGGCGTCTTGGCTAGGACCAAATACCGCAATACCGGCAGCTCGCAAAGTATTAGACAAGCCATCTACTAGGGCTTGCTCTGGACCAATAACAACCAAATCAAATTGGAATTTTTGACAAAGTTCAAGGACGGCCGCAATGTTCCCGGTATCAACTTTATGGCAAATTGCTTCTGTCATTCCATCGCTTCCAGGAACGGCATGAACCTCGGTCACCGATGGTGAAAAATAAAGCGCTCGCACCAGAGAGTGCTCACGTCCTCCTTGGCCTACGACTAAAACTCGCATATGATCTCCTTGATGGCCGGATATTACCAATGGGAAGCTGTTTGACAAGGAAATAAGAAATGAAACCTTATGAAGCTTTAGATTTTTACAATATTTCAGTGCTCCTGACGGATGAAGAAAAGTCTATCCAACAAACCTTACGAAACTATGTTTCGCAAAATATCATGCCCGAAATTGCCGATCATTATCTGAAACAAACTTTTCCTGTGCAAATCTTTAAAGAATTGGGAAATTTAGGCGCACTGGGAGCAAACTTAAAAGGTTATGGATGTCCCGGTCTTGGCGAAGTGGCTTATGGTTTGATCATGCAGGAACTCGAACGCGCCGACAGCGGAATTCGAAGTGCCATCAGTGTGCAGGGCGCACTTTGCATGTTTCCGATTTGGGCCTACGCGAGCGAGGAACTCAAAAATCAGTATTTGCCCGAGATGGCAAAAGGCAACGTGATTGGTTGCTTTGGTTTAACCGAACCAGATTTTGGTTCAAACCCCAGCGGCATGCAGACCCGCGCCACTCGCAAGGGTGATGATTATCTCATCACGGGTAACAAAATGTGGATCACAAACGGCGGCTTGGCCGATATTGCAATTATTTGGGCAAAGCTCGTCGACGAAAACGATACAAAGGAGAACGACAAAATCGGTGGCTTTGTAGTGCCTATCAAAACTTCTGGTTTTAAAGTTCGCAACATCGAAAAAAAATTCAGCCTCAATGCCTCTGTCACTTCCGAATTGATTCTTGATCAGTGTGTGGTTCCTGCAAAAAATAAGTTAAACGTATTAGGACTCAAGGGTCCGTTTAGCTGTTTGAATCATGCGCGCTACGGAATTTCGTGGGGCGCCATGGGAGCTGCCATGGCGTGTTTTGACGAAGCCAAACAGTACTCTCTTACGCGCATTCAGTTTGATAAACCCATCGCCTCGTTTCAGCTTGTGCAAAGTAAGCTCGCCCACATGCTTTCCGAAATCACCAAGGGTCAGCTGCTATCGTACCATTTGGGTCGCCTGAAAGAACAGGGCTTAGCTATTCCTCAGCAAATTTCATTAGCTAAGATGAACAATGTTTCGAAAGCTCTGGAAATCGCGCGCATGACTCGTGATATTTTAGGCGCTTCAGGTATAACGTTAGAATATCAGTGCGGTCGCCATTTAATGAATTTAGAGAGCGTTAACACCTACGAAGGCACTGAAGACATCCACCGCCTGATTCTGGGCGAATACATCACAGGAATTCCTGCGTATAAATAACTAGGTTAGTCTGCAAACACCACGCCTCGATCTAAGCTATTCGAGTTTTGCATTCGTGACGCGATACAAGCTGGATTTAGTTTCCAGATTTTAATTTCGCTAAGCAAAGTGAAAGCTGCTAAAAGCGAATTTCCTTTGGCGCGATTCCCGTAGTTTTCGCACTCTTGTTGGAGGTGGTCGTAGTAATCTTGAAAGAGTGGTTGGTTATAGGTGTTTGATGCAAAAGTATTTTTCTCGATCACGTTGTCGTTAGAAGCGTGACGGAACTTAATAAGATGTCCACTTGCACTTTCAAAACGATTGCCACTAACAACATTGCTGGAAGAAGAGTCATAAAAATATAGATGATGGACTAATAATAGATCATGATTCGGATCAACGCTGAATTTAGAACCTATGCAGTTCAATCCCATGGAGGTGTTCCACGGGCGATTTTCGATGTTTTCAAAGGTATTTTTACTTATCTCGTTCCCGAAAGATCGTCTAAATTTGATTGCTGCAAATCCGGGGCACCAATACGAAGGGTTGTTCCCACCATTACCGATATTTTGGAATTGGTTTTGAACAATATGAATACCATGTATGGTTCTCCCATTACGTCCATACAAAGATATGCCATTTTGGTAACCATTGATCACTAAATTTCGTATAACGATCGGCGCGAAGCCATTTCCCGCAATGCTAAAAAAATCATTTCCACTTCTTTGAGTTGAAGAGTGGTTCATGGTGCTCCCCAAAAAAACAGGGCCGTTGCCATCGTTGTCTATGGCTCCTTCGAATATAATTTGCGCTCTTCGATCAACGGTTGTCCAAGCTACGGTTTGATTCGGATAACGTCCCGGAGCGATGAGCACCCGAATTTTCAGTTTACAGTCGGCATCGGACGGGCTCAGTTTTTGCGAGATCAAATTTTTTATGATGGTTTCTGCGGCCTGAAGAGTGAGAAGTGGTGATTCCAGGGAAAGCCCGGTGTTTGAGTCATCTCCGTCGGGAGACAAAAACAGCTTTACGGACTCAACAGATGAAAGCTGACACGAGCCTTCAATCACACTCAAATCACTCACCCCATCCTCAGACTGATGCTTGGCACAATTCTGGAAAATAAATAAAAACAAAAGGAGTACACCAAAAACAAAAAAAACTTTTTTAAGTTGGCTATGAAGGCTGTTTTTCACCATTCTAACTATCGGCAAAACGGACCCAGGCCTTGACCGTTGAGTTTGTTTTATTTTGAGACATTGTCTGCTGCGGCCAAACTCAGATCGTTTCTGTCACTGAGCCCGTGTAGCTGAAGCACGCTGTGGAAGATAAACATCCCACTGGCCATCTAATTGATGGTAATTGGGCTCTGCTCCGTGAATCAGCTGAAAGCTGCTGTAAGTAGTCTCGATGGTTTGCGAACTGCCAACAACCGGAACGTTTAATGTGTTGGCGAGGTCCTGCGCCAAGGTGCATGTTCCGGCACGACACGAAAGTAAACTAATAGGTTCATTGTTGTGGTTCCGCTTTTTAATTTCTTGCGCCATAGCATCCGTCGTTACTATTCGGCTATTCACCACGAATGCACTCCCCGAGCCGTGCACAACAACATTAAACCAACCTTGCCGATAAGCAAAAAAAGGATTCTGAAAAATAAGACTCGGCGGAATGGAATGATCTTTTTGTGCAAGCCAAGAGTCATTTGCACCTCTCACAAAATCCTCACTCAAAATTTCCACGCTTCTCGCGTGCGAAGGATTCCAACCATTAGCGAGAGCCCACGCTTCGGCATGTTGCAACGCCTGCACTCGGGTTTGTAACTGGTTTCGCAAAATGGGCAATTCGCTATCATTTGTATTTTCTTTTTTTCGATTAAAAAATTCCAGAATACGGTTGGTATCCAAACGAACAGCGTCGGGAAATCCACTCAAAGCTGCACGTAAAAAACTCCTAGAAACCTGATTAGAATGGAGCACGGGCGGCGGAGAAATAGGCAAAGCCAGATTCCAAATTTCGTCGTTTGAGACTTCTTTCTTGAATAAGTCCTGACATTGAAGTGCGGCTTGCGTTTCGGGCACCTCACCTACAACAAAAATAAGAGATAGACAAAGTTTTATCATCGCCGAACCTGGAGCAAAAACTACGCCATAGGTGAATGAAAGGTGGCACGACCCCTGCTAAGTCTACGGACTTAACCCGGGACGTTTTTGTGCGTGTTTGCATTATTTTGCTTTTAAACCTATTTGTAGTTATGGCCCACGCATTTTCGGTCACCGAACTTGAGGCTTTAAGGCGCAAATACGGCGCACCTGGGCTTGCCGCCAGTGTGGTCAAACCTCAATCCATCGACGTTTGGGTGACGGGTCTTCGCAAGATCGGCTCCGACGTTAAAATTAGCGACACTGATAAATTTCATTTAGGTTCGAACACCAAAGCCATGACCGCAACCCTACTAGCCCAACTCATCGAGGCCGGCACTCTTAGCTGGCAAAGCACTTTGCAAGAAATTTTTCCCGAGCTTTCAATGCGCGTTGAGTTTCTAAACGTTTCGGTAGAAATGCTCGCGGCTCACCGTTCGGGAATTACAGGTGACATGGGCGCCATCGAGTCAGGCGAATTGTGGAGTTGGATGTGGCAAAATAATAGTACGAAAACAAATTTCCAGCGCTTAGAAATCGCGCGACGCTTGCTGGTTTTTCCTGCACAGCATACACCCGGCACCACGTTTCTTTACAGCAATTGGAATTACATTATCATCGGAGCCATTCTCGAAAAACTTTCCAATCAGTCGTGGGAAATTTTAATGCGGAAAAAACTTTTCGAACCACTGGGAATGCCTTCATGTGGATTTGGTGCGGCAGGAAATACCGAAGCCACAACGCCAGATCAGCCATGGCCGCACACCTCTTTGAATGGTGTCTTTACGCCTGTGTCCCCGACGAGCGCGTTAGACAACCCAAAAAGCCTGGGCCCCGCGGGAACCGTGCACTGCTCACTTCAAGATTGGGGCAAGTTTCTCCAGGCCCATCTGAACGGGTTTAATCGCAGAGACACTCCCATCCTTCGAGCCTCAAGCTACCAAAAACTGCATACGCCCTATCCCGGACAGGAATACACTCCTGGCGCCTGGCTGAGTTTTGCTTTTAGAAACCGCATGGCTCTGCAACACACTGGCAGCAACACCATGAATTTTGCCAATGTTTGGCTTTTGCCTGCGGACAATGTAGGGGTTTTCGTTACAACGAATGCAGCAGGTTCGTCCATTTTTGAATTAACCGATTCGGTGATTGGCGAGCTGCTAAAATCGATCTTTACTAATGGGTTTGAGGAGTGAAGCTATTTGTCTCAAACTGAGACTGTCGCAAAATGGTCACCGAGGCGTAAAAAGTTTAGACAGCTCTTTTGCTCAGACCCCTCTATTTTCGTTGAAATCAAGGCATTTAGCCGCTGAGGGTTGGCACTCTGAATGCAATAGCTTGAGGTATGGGGAATCGTCAAAGTCGCACCTTATTCTATATCAGCTCGGCCATCGCAGTTGTATTACTGTTGGTCTTCTGGAACACACCTACGCTTTTGCAAAAACCAAGCAGCGGCTCGCCATTCGCTTCTATAGATAACGATGTTGAAGGTTCACCCGAAGTGACTTTATCTTATCTTGCTGGACGCTCACGCTTTGGAGCTCGCCCTGTGGTTCGTGCGAAAAACAATAAAATTTCGGAAAATACCTATCAGCCTGCCGGCGGTTATGTGAATTCTTACACTCCAGCCACTGAGTACCAGCATCCCTTAGTGGCTTCGACAAAATTTATTAGTAAGAAAGATCAAAAGAAGAAGAAAAAGAACAGTAAAAAAAGCACGCTGAACGCTAAAAAAGACGAAAGCAAAAGCAAACGACGCTTTGGATTTGATGAAGATGAAGATACTAGCCTCGACACGCTTTCTTCAAGAGCGACCACACAATTTATTCAGCAAAGGCCACAAACTGAAGTTTCAACCAAAGATAAAAATCAGGAAGAAGAAGAAAATATTAACAGCGTCACGTATTGGGAAAAGCCTATCTTTGTCGATGAGAATGTGGGAATGGTTTCGAAATTAATTGAGTCGTTTCAAGGGCGCAAAGTTTCGAATCACGTTTTTTATGATTTGGTTACCGAAATGCGCCAGGACGAGCGTATCGTTGTACGCGAATTTGGTCTTCTGGCTTTGACATCAACTCCCAGCGTACAAAGCTTTTCTGAGCTATCAGCAATGAAACATACGGACCCTGACGCCGACTTGCGCACAGCTGCAAGCCGTGAAGTTGCAAACTACTATTTAGAACAAAGATTATCCCATGTAGTAGCAGCCCTTAAAGTAACCACGGCAGATTCTAACCGCGCTACTTACGAAGCTCTTGTGGTTTTAAAAGATGCAACGGTAAAATACTCTGGAAACGGAACTTTTGACGAAAATGCTTCCCCCGTTCGAACGGGCTCGCCGTCTATCGAACCGCGCTTTGAACAAGCCCTCTCAGCCATTGACCAATCGCGCCTTACCGAATCGACGGACGCTCGAATCAAGTCGCAGGCACAACAAACAACAACAGCCCTCACCGAATTTTTATCGATTTGATTTTCTGCAAACTCTAGACAACTTTCCACGACCCGCCTATGATGTTCCACATGGCTTTATGGGCGTTGCACTTCTTTATATCTTTTTCCAATGCCGAATTTGATTTGGCTGCAGGGCTAAACAAGGCGAACCGTATCGAAGTCCTCGAAGTGCTTGGTTTGGGCTCGAGCAGTAAAAATTTATCCACGCTACGACCCCTAGGCACTGACAGCGGCTTGGAAGTGGGTATCGCATTTGAGTTTATCGATACAAATCCCATCAAAAATCTAATTGATGATGAACAAGCAAAAAGCGTTCTCCATTATCCCAAAATAATTATCGGAAAGGGTATCTACGACCGAATGGATTTGTTTTTCCATTTTATTCCCTACACGGCCACGTTTGGACTTTCGGAATTTGGCAGCCAAATAAGACTTAATTTTTATCAGAACGATGCAAAGAATTTCTATGCCACCGCCATTTTGCATGCGAACAGTGCGAACTTTAACAACCAGCTGGTCAGCCGTAACGTCGGAGTGGACGCCATGCTTGGCTATCAGCGAAGTGCATTTTCTATTTTTACCACTCTCGGATGGGCTGGCGCTTACGGCAAGTTTGTTGGCGGAGCAAATGGAATCACCGACTCGTTAGTAGCTGAATCTGAAGATGCTCAAGCTTTTCACAGTGCAGTCGGAATGACTTATGAGTGGCCATTGTGGAATGCAACGATTTCTGTGGATCATTATGTGCAGCCTATTTATTCAGCAAAAATAAGTATGGCCTTTTAAGAAATTACCATAGAGTCAGGGATTGTATGGGATCGAATAAATACTATCGACAAAGCAAAAAAAGACATTAATAATATCTTTTGAACCAAACAACACTAAGGAGATATATGAAACATCTTGTAATCGGTTTATTTTTTGCTCTATTTTCACTAAGCGCATCTGCAGGCTACAAAGCTGCTGGTTGCGGTCTAGGCGCTCTCGTTTTTAAAAATAACAATGAGTGGTGGGCTCAAACTTTTGCAGCTACGACAAACGGAACTGGAGTGCAAACTTTCGGAATCACTACAGGTACATCTGAGTGCGATGCCAACGCGCTTTTTGGACAAATGGAAAAAGCAAAAGTATTCATCGAAGCTAACAAAAACGAAATTTCAAACGACGTTGCTCGTGGACAAGGCGAAACTATCAACGCTCTTGCTGGCATCTATAACTGCCAAGCAACTGAGTCGTTTGCTGCTGCTCTTCAAAGCCAGTATGCAGAAATTTTCTCTGAAAATGAGTCTTCTGATAAATTAGCTCTTAAAATGCAAGCTGTTGCTCTAAACAGTTGCCAAGCTAACATTTAATAAGTTAACCACAGAGGTAGGCCATGGCTTACCTCTTTTTTTTTCTTTATTCTGTCTTTAGTTTTTCTCTCGAAACCAAATCCATAACTAAAGCGACTGCCAACAAGCAAACAACTGCCCAGCACATCGATAATTCTGCACTTATCGCAAACCCAGTTACCAATCAAAAACTAATTGAACTTGCGAAGCATCCACTCTGGCTACGTTTGCTTCATTTCGATCAACCTAAGCGCAGCAAAGTCATTAATCCAGAATTTTTTGCGAGTAAAAATATCAAATCTGATTCTGCAGCCGAGCTAGTTGCGTTTTGGTCAGCCTTACAGTTTACACCGGTAAATGATGACCACGTGATGTGTCGCTTTCCGGCCCGCACGCTTTTTATTTATCAGCAACTCGCACCGACGCTAAAACCTAACTTTAGTGCTTGTAACGAGCTTTCCGAATTCGTCGTAAGGGCTTCAATAAATTCTGTTTCAGTCGTATTTTCTTCATACTATCTTTACAATCCCTCGTCTGCTTTCGGTCATTCATTACTAAAAATCAATCGTAAAACTAATGACAACGACTTGATGAACTACGGCATTGGCTTTGCTGCCAATGTCGATACGTCCAATCCAATCATGTACGGCATAAAGGGTTTTGCTGGACTATTCCATGGTGTATTTACTGCAGTCCCTTACTATTACAAAGTCCGCGAGTACAACGATTACGAATCACGGGATCTATGGTCTTACCAACTCAATCTGACTGATGAAGAAAAAGAATTACTCATATATCACATCTGGGAGTTAGGGCATCTTTGGGCTCCCTATTTTTATTTTGACGAGAACTGTTCCTATTGGGTTTTACGTGTGCTCGAAGCCGCTAGCCTTCGTTTGAATCTTAAAAATCATTTACCCTCTACTCATGTTATCCCAATCGATTCCATTCGCGCGCTCTATCGACAAGAAAATTTTGTAGAAAGTATTCTGTTACGCCCCTCGTTGAGGAAAAAGGTCTCCAAGAGATTTAAACTTTTATCTAATGATGAATTAAGCAAAGTCAAAAAAGTCGTCCATCGAATGACTGATTCTAGTTTTGATAAGAATGAGCTCGCAGATTTAAAGAACACACTTCAAATCGACGCGGCTCTTGATTATTACGATTATAAAAATGCCAAAGTCGCGGCACGAAATGAACAGGAGTTTGAAGCTAAAAAACGTTTATTACTTATTCATCGAAGTCTCGCTCATGGTCCACCCCACGAACTTGATTTCGACAACGAAATACCTCCGCACAAATTTCATCCTTCAGCGATGTTTGGTTTGGGTGGAGGAGTTCAGGCCAACGATAAGCCGTACACTGTTCTCAGGTTTAGGCCCGCGCTGCACGATTTGATTGATCCTCATCAAGGTTTCGATTTTTCTTCGGAGATCAACTTTTTTGATTCAGAGGCGCGGATTTATCAAAAGGATAACGACGATTGGTCCTTGCGTTTACACAAGCTCGATCTCATACGTTTTAGCGTTCTGACGCCCATGGATCAAATCGACATGAAACCAGCATGGAGATTCAACACCGGCTTGCAGCCCTTTGCACAAAAGTCTTCCCGTCGTAGCAGCAGTTTATTTTTTGCAGTTGCACCAGGTCTGTCGGTGTACACGCCATTCACGCAACAAAAAAGTATTACGTATTTTTTACTCCACTCCGAAGCAAATCAGCTCTCTTCCCTCAATCACAATTTTGCTCTTCGCACGGGGCCAGTATTTGGCACACTCACGAGCATCACTGATAATTTCAAAATAACATTCGACCTCAAATATCTGTTTGACTACCAGTTCACGTCGAAGTGGGAAGAACTTTTCCTGGCACGCGTGCAAGCCCAGTACTATTTCACCAGCGCCGACATGGCCGTGATGGCAGACTTCGAAGCCTGGAACGACTTCGCCGAAGCCAGCCTAAATTTTAAATACTATTTTTAACCCTACCCTGTTGTCAGCGAGTATAACTTTGTTGCGATAGCTCTTCGCCGGGACTGTACCGTGCATTTGCAATTCTAAATCATTGTCGTGCAGGCGGAGGTGCACTTTCCGATTCAGCAGGTAGGGTTGCTGGTAACTGGGATTGTAAAGCAGCTAGAATTTCACCTGCGAGAGTTTTGTCCTGCTCACTGAATGGAGGCTTAATTGGTCTCCCGGTAACGTACTGCCAAAATGTTAATCGTAGATTTAATGAGGTATTACCTGGGGCATCGAAGAGCTGTGACAAAATAGCCCCGCGCTCCTGGCCTCTAAGTAGTGAATATTTCAAGTCACGAAGCTGTGTGCGACATTGTAATGGATTTTTTGAAATCTCATTGCACGCAGCTGCGGTTTTTTGATAGATCGTAGAATCAGACTTACATTCCTGAGCCGGATGGCGCTGCTGATCAGTAGTATTTTTTGTAGTATTCTTCGGAACGGTTGAGCATCCTAAAACTGAAAACAACAAGATCACGCATACTTTTACCATCACCACTCCTTCTTTTTCGTATTCAAAAAATCGCCGCTAGTTTCCAAACCATCAACCGGACACTAAACTAGTCAACAACTAATGTTTACACATCGTTTAGCTGAATTAAAGCATTAAATACCAAGTTGAAGACCACACAAAGTTGGGATTGAAACCATCAGGAGAGGTTGGTTCCATCTTTGTTGGCGGGAATTGCACTAACGGAATATGCAGTTGGAAATATCTTGTTTCATCCGATTACTACAAATCTAAATTATTTAAGAGCATTGTACTATCGATCACTGCAACTCAAGGAGTTAGCTCTCCGGCACTAAATAAAGTCCTTACACCTTTAGATATAGAATAAAGCGCCAGCAGCGAACGAACTTCGCTGCACTCAGGAAAACGTTGGGCAGCCCATGCGGAATGGCCGCGTTGCTCCCCGCCCAACTGCTTTACCAAAAGGTAAGCCTTAAATCAGTCGCGAATTTCTTATACATCGTTGCTCACTGAGCAACTGGCTCTGCTGCTGGTGGAGTTGGGTGAGGGCCCGATGATGTATTTGAAAAACTATTCTCTCTCGCCGAGCACCGAGTTGGAGACGTACAAACACACTGGAAGCCATCCTGGTTAATACGATCAGAAACATATGGGCATTCTGGAGTCACCGCTTGATTTTTTAAGCTCTCTTCGGTGGCCTCCATCTGAGTTATTGAATTCCGGATACGGACTATCTCAGCTTTTGCATCAGCAAGCCGTCTTGCAGAAAATTGACGCAATACTTCTATTTTGCTGGCCTCGCCGACGCTGCGTAATAGCAAATTTTCTAGCTCTAAAACTCTTGCTTGCAGGTCATAAACGGCATTTTCAGTGGGGCCCCAGCCTCTATCCAATCGGGTTTCTACCATTAATTTGGCCACGCGTTCTCTTGCCTCATCTGCCGAAGACATTAGGCTCCTGACCCGAGCTGCAAGTGTTTCCAATCTCGCTGCGCAAAGTCTGGTGTTACCGGTGTTTTGGAAATAATATCTGCCACCCCACGAATTACTATCTTCTATACGTCCAGTTTCCCATTCAATATTTACTCGCTCATTAAAATAAGTGCGACAGTGTTCTGCCGTGAAACTGTGGGGTATAGTTCCATTCAAACAGAAAACTCCAACGTATACACTTAAGCGACCCTCGCTAACACTGCAACCTGCAACAACACGCTCCCCATCACGCCCTTCATTGATATCGAGTCTTGCAGCTGTAGAACCCCCAATGCAATTTTGGTTAGCCCACTCTAAAAATTTATTGCGAGCTTCAACTTTATAGTCTGCGCATACTCTTCCTATTCTTTCGCCTGACATTCTCTGTAACCAGCTCAGCTCTCTCGTTGGAAGTAACAACTCCGGATAGCCATTCTTATCTGTGTACCTGTTAAGAGACGATGCATGGTAGCAGTTGGTATCGTCATCGGTGCGTGTAGACCCCGGACAAGTAACTCCATTCGCATAATTGGTAAAAAGACACAAAATTATTAAAACAGAATTTGTTCTTATCATTCAAAATCTCCGCACTTTGATACGTTATTTATTTACGCTTAAAATGGCTGAAGACAAATTTTTCCTAGCAAGAATATTTTAAGTATAACAGTAGTTTTTCTTGCATAAAGATTTTTGAAGTTTTTTTGGATCTAAGTCCAGCAAAAATACCTGTCTTGGGGCGCGCCAATTGACTCGCCATGCTCAGCGCATCGTTGCCGCAGTTCTGAGTTTAGCGTCCCGGTCGTCCCGAGCACAACGGAGATCTAATGTTAGCTAGAAATACGCGAGATCCTTCGCTGCGATCAGGACAACGATAGCAAACCCGAATCATTTATTCTTGAAGTGCTTTAGCAGCGTTGAACAAAAACCATTGCGTCCAAGAAGATTCATCAGACTGATCCAAGTAAGGAAAATTACTTTTAAGACTTTTTGTCGAATCTCCCTGATAAGGATCAGAGACCCCTGTTTCGAAACTTAACAGATTTGCCTGGTAGCCGTTCATGTACAGGGCGTACAGGGTCATCATAATATCGTCGGTCAATTTTCGACCACCGCAACTTTTTATTTCTTGACCTAAAAGCAATTCTTTCTCGATGTTGAGATATTGATTTCCTATTCCAACACATTGTGAGTCCAAGTTGATCAACAAGAAATCATCCACCAAAATATCCGTCAAAACATCTAAACCGTCTGTGGTCCAGGATTGGTTCGGATCAAGGGCGTCGTAAGCAGATATATTTTCAACAAGCCTTTGTTTAAATTTTTTCGACATAATGGACGGAAATTCAAAGGGACGTAATAGATTATATTCTCTCTTCAAAGGATTGTTGCCCGAAAAATCATGCAAGCTGAGGTTTGTAATTTCAGGCCGCCCCACTCGATCTAAGGCTTCGTAAACTCCTCCGCGTTCCGTATAGCTTTGCGCGCCTAGCGCCAGCATTCCATTTTGCAGTCCCAAACGTTTGAGATCCAGCTCAACAGCGATGCTCATGACATTGATGGTCTCCATCGCGTTGTCACCAGAGCCGGGAGATTGCGAGTTAAATTTCTTACGATTGGTTACGTCCAGAAAAGTTTTCGCAGAAATAAAAAAAGAGTCAGATCGAGGACCAGCAAAAACTTTCATGGTTTCGTTTTCTAGGATATCTCCAACATGACCGGTAAGCGAAGAGATTACGGTTTCTTCTTTGTTCAATACACAAGTAAACTCTGCATGATCCGAGGAATTTCTTTTGTCGTGGTGACCCGGATCTTTAAATTTGCATTTTATGTTCAGTTCGTCCATTACGTAGGTTTGAAATCCAGGTTTCAACGGCGTCTTGTTTGCTTCAGCCAATCGAATAAAGATGTCATAACTCACTTTACTTGAATAATGCCCGTCAGGACTGACGCCAGGGTACATATTCAAAATCACCGTAAGGCTTTCGGTTTTATTAGGAGTTTTAAAAGCATAGAGGTCTGTTAGATCTGCCTGCCCATCTTCGATAGTAGCAGCTCCATCAATGTGATCACTCGCAAAAGATCCAATGCCAGATAATAAAACAAAGATAAAGACTAGAGCGGGTATTTTGAACATGCGTTAACTCCTTTAAATAAAGTATTTTTAGACGATCTACACGTTTAAGTCCTCCGAAAAACATCGCTCAAGTAATAAAAACACCACTGTCGACCCAGCATGCGAAAAAATGACTGTCTATACGGGATGCGATAGACGAATTTTCTATAATCAACCTGAATACGCCGTCGCGCTGTTCTAGCCACCTTACAAAGGGGAGATCCTTCGCTAAACTCATGACGGCGACGAATCTCCAGGGATGGCGGCGGAGACTTTACTTCTTCAAACCGGCTTTTTCGATGATTTTTGTTGTCGACTTGCCGTCGATGAACGTCAGCGAGCAAACTTGGCCGCCGTAGGATTGGACGAAGGGGCCGCCGACGATTTGGTCCACCGACCAGTCGCCGCCTTTGACAAGAATGTCGGGACGAATGCTTTTGATTAGATTTTCTGGAGTGTCTTCGGTGAAGATCACCGTTTCGTCCACCGATTGAAGGGCTTTTAGAATTTCGGCGCGATCTAGTTCGTTTTGAATGGGACGCGTGGGGCCCTTGAGGCGTTTCACGCTATCGTCGGAGTTAACGCCGACAATTAAAAAATCGCCCAGCTTTTTTGCTTCGGCCAAATAGCGAACGTGGCCAACATGCAGAAGATCAAAACAGCCATTTGTGAAAACGATTTTTTTGTTCTGATTTTGAAGTGGTTTAATTTTTTCGAGAACGTTTTTCATCTACGCGCTCACTTAATAATTACGTGAGTACAAACGAAGACCAGAAATCCAATACCCTAGATCTTTTTTGAACAAAAAGGATATCAACGGAAAGATCACAAATCCTGTTAGTGCAATCACTGTCATACGAAACACAACTTGCGCGGGGTAGTACCACTGCAACCGTTCTTCTTCGAGACCAAGTTGAATATCGAAGGCCCAATCACCAAGCGTGTTGCCCCATAACCCGCGCGTGCACATGTAGTAAAGTGTATACACACCAAAAAAGATGGCGCCAAATTCAAGCCACACGCTCATCGGCGCCTGGGTGTGCAAGATCACAGCGATCAAATCCACTTTGGTAAGTAAAATAATTCCCACTAGCATCAAGGCCGTCATCCCAGAGATCACTAAAAGATCTAAGATTGCTGAAGTAAAGCTCGAAGTGACTGGAGTGTACTGCGGCTGCACTTCCACAGTTTGATGAAAAAATGGACGGCGAAATCCCACTTTTGGAAAGGCTTTTTCCAAAGTGTTATTTAAACTGACGTCGGTTCGTCCCTCTTTGAGGAGATCAGGATCGTTTGGATTGATGGATGGAATTTCCAATGGCTTTGTATATCCAGATGCTGGTGCGGATGTGGGCATATAATCCGCGCGCCCAATTGGCATTTGCACCCTGGACTCGTTTTGTTTTGACGGCAGCTCCGGCGCGAAATCCATGGCTGGTGGAAGCGAACTTAACATGTCGCTGATCATGCGACTTGTTTTGGGAGGGTTCATGTTCCAATCGATGGATTTTTCGAACACTTCAGGTTTGACCGACGCTTCAATTTTTTCGTTAAAACTCAACGACGGCGGGATCGGGCTTGGCGTAGGCTTTGACTCTTCGGCTTTTTTATCAAACCCAAGGCCTTTGGTGATCGGCTTAAAATCAAAATCATCCATATCCATCAAGCGCTCCTAAAATAGATTCAGCTGATACTTTATGATGCCCAGAAGTGTGACGCAAGCCGTTTCAACCCGCAACACCTGTTGACCCAAGGAAATGGGAAAAAGGTTAGCTTTTTTAAAGATTTCAACCTCTTGAGTCGAAAATCCTCCCTCGCTACCAACAAAAATCCATACATTTTCGTTATTTACATCACCGCTGGCAGCCTCTTTTAGACTTATGCCACCCGCCCCCTCGTACGCGAAAATTCCTTTCGCTTGGGGGCTGCTCTGAAAACGCTGTAAGATTTCTTTTAGATCGCAGGGCTCTTCGAGCCCCATCCAATCGCCCCGCCCCGATTGCTGGGTTGCGGACTGAATGATTTTTTCAAATCGCGGACGCTTATTTTGCAAAACGCTTTTTTGGGTTTTTACAAAACTGTAGTCAGAAAAAAACGGATGAATTTTGTAAACTCCAAGTTCCACCGCTTTTTCCATCACCGCTTCGAAGGTTGCAATTTTTGGTACTGACATCGCCAGATGAATCCATGGTTTTTTAAGCGGCGGAATTTGACGAATTTCTACGACTCGAGCCTGGGCTGATTTTTTGCCAATGCTTTCGATTTCGACGAGCAAGGCAAAACCCGAAGGAGTAAGCACCTCAAAGCGCGCCCCTTCGCCTTGCCTGCACACATCTACGATATGATGAAAATCGTCGCCAGAAATGGCTACGATTTCATCCTTTTCGGACGCCTTTTCCAAACGGTAACGACGCAAAATCCAACTCCTTTAGGCTCGAGAAAACCAAAAACCTACCCATTCCTTCATGGCGTAGCGTTTTTGTAGTTTCAATGGCCAGTCTTTTAATATTTGCTCAACAAACCCTTTTTCGCGCTCCAACAAGATTCCACTAAAAATAAAGTGGGTGCCTGGTTTGGAATGATTTTGGAAATCAGATTTCAAATCACACAGCACACCATCAATAATATTTGCTACGATTAAATCCCACTGTCCTTCGTGGCGTGAAAAATCATCGCTCCAAATAATCTGATCGGTTTCATTCTTTTCAAAATTTTCCAATGTAACACGTTTGCATTCGGCATCGATATCGCTGCAATACACTTCAGGAACACCCAGTTTTGATAACAAAATTCCTAAAATGCCTGTACCAGTTCCCACATCAAACGCCGTCTGACACGGGTTCTGTTTTATAAACTCAAAAATCAAATGGCTGCATATCTGAGTGGTTTCGTGAGTGCCGGTCCCAAACGCCATGCCGGGATCAATAAAAATGGGCATCTTTGCCTGGTCAGGCACTGGCTTCCAGCTCGGTACCACCCAGATATCGCCGGTGAGGGCGAACGCCTCGTAGCCCTTTTTCCACTCTTCTAACCAATCTTTGCTATCGGCCTTTACGACGGTGACCGAAGCTGTTGGGTGGTGCGATTTGATTCGTTCAATCAAGGGTTGGATGGCCACATCGGTAGAAAAGTAAGCGATCAGGCGGAGGCTGTCCGATGCCTTAACCAGCGGATTAAAGCGAAGGTCTTCTTGCACGAACTGGAGGTTTTCGCAAACCCCCATGGCGCCCCAGTGGAAAAGCTGTCCACTGATTTCGTCTTCCACTTTGCGATGGAGCTGCGAAATAAAAACTTCGAGGTATTGTGCTGGCTGGATTTCGCTCACTTCTTCTTTTGCGAAACAAACTTCTTACGTAATTTTTGTTTTTTGCTCGTAACCGGTTTAACGCTAGCAATCTTCCGCGTCCCTGTAGAGGCTACAAGCATTTGCAAAGTCTGTTCGCTTTCCTTCATGAGCTGTTGTGCCTCAATCGAAGGACTCAGTAAAGCCACTTTTTCGCCAGTCGGGCCCATAACGGGAGCATTGAGGTCTGGAGTGGCAGGTTTTTTAGGAGCGCGCGCCGTAGCCAAATCCAAACGATCTCCCACCATCACCGCATCGTAATCCAGCACTGGTCTGTTTTCGGGATTTTCCAAAGTGATCTGTCGAGCCACGCTCAGTAAGCCATCGGCATGAATTATTTCGATCTCTGCAACTTTTACGCGAATATCACCCACCGAGATATTTTTAAGGGGATCGTGAAATGGAACCCGTCGAAGCACGTCCACAATCACGCCTTTTTTTAAACCTAAGTTCTCCCCGCCATTTATAAAAAAGTTCCTGTAGACCTTTTCGCTTTTGCTTAATTGAATATTCTTTTTTACTTCGATGACGACGGCCTCTCCGTCAGCGGCCTGAACCTGAACTTCGATCACCGAAAAAAGCAGAAACAATAGTGGCAGGTGGAGTCTTTTCATAACACGTCCTTGTTATTCAGCTTATCGGCTCAAAATGAGATGATTTTAACTGGACCAACGTCTAAAGAAGTGTTGGGAATTAGAGCACTTCTTACTTTTTTTCATACCCCATTCGGTTGTATGGCATCGGCCACCACACACTGCTATCTTGCCACCTCATTCGATTTCGGAGGGTTTTATGAAAGCAATGCTTTCTTTGTTAGTTGTAGTTCAATTCCTTTGTTCTTTTTCGCACGCTCAGACCGTGGTGCCGGTGGCAGACGGAGATTTGACCACAAACATTTCTGCCCGAAACGATCTTAGCCGGGTTCTTTCTGTTATCAGCGAATTAAAGGGTCCCATCACTAATGCCGCACGTGCCTTTGGACTCGATCCTATTCACGTTGCTGGAGCCATTGCAGGTGAACACGCGCTCAATGTTTCGCTGCAGGATTCTGCACAGAATTTGTTAGCTCGGTCATGGACCAATGCGGATATTTGGTCGCAAACCAATTCACAAATGCCAGACAAAAATTTGAGCGCCGTCATAACCGGTGACCAGTACCGCGAGTGCTTTCAAAACGGTCGTGATTACGATCTTTGGATGTGCATCGTTGATAAATGGAATCGCAGCAATGCAATCAACGTTCTCATGGGCCAAAAAGAGTTTTTTAGAAGATTCTCTTCGCATTTTTTCAACCCCAATCAACACGCCGACATTGGACTTACCTTTGGCGTCGGGCAAATGAGCCCCGTTCGTGCTTTGATGGTGGATGATCTCGTCGCTCAATCGGGCTTGGAGCGAATCAATTTTTTAAAGACCGGAGAAGTTTCACGTATCTACGTGCGAATTTTGGATCCGAACAGTGTTGTGTACTATGTAGCAGCCACTATTGCTTACTCAATGGCAGTTTATCGCTCAGGTGGTTATGATATTTCGCAGAACCCCGGCCTCACAGCAACTTTGTATAACAACGGGAATGAAAAACTGCTATTACAGCGAACTCTGCGTGAAAATCGGCTCCCCGAAACGAACGATCTTGGCAAGTGGGTCAATCAAAACCAAGAAGCCATTCGTGGTGCAATTCATTAAATTTGAGGCTTTTTTACGATTCAATTGATAAAGGAACTTTTATGAAATTTATTTTACTCTCAGTTTTTATTCTTTCATGCTCTTTGGTTGCAGATATCGCTTTGGCCGAAAATTCGACGTGCATTGTTAATCCGGTTAACAACATCATGCTGCTCGAATCGGAGGTCACCCTTGAAGGTACATTGGACCTCAACCCAATGTTTTCGTCGCCCGAAGATATTTCCAGTATGACGGAAGATCAAAAGAGCGTGATGTTTTTACTCAAGCCAAACCAATCTGTTCTTCTCGAACAGTGGAGCGACACCGTCGACGTCCTTGCCTGCCAAGCCCCTGGCGTGACTCTTGAGCTTAATATACAGCAAAGGGATTTGGTTTCTCCGGCTCTGGCTAAAGTGGACAGGAGAGTCAGCGTTACTGGAAAGATACGATGGTCCGAGTCTTCTTTGGAAATCGCGGGTAACGCAGTCCTTATGGGCGTTACAGAAATCTCCATAAAAAAATAAGGCTTGAGTATCGAGCTCGATTAAAAACATTTGGGCTTTGGAAATTAAGTCCAAACCGCAAAGTTTGGACTATAAATCGAACTCGAACTGCAAAGTTGGGAAGCTGGAATTTGAGCCCGAACCGCAAGGTTCGAGCTATGACAGACGGGGTGGGATTTGATCAATTCGAAAGTATTTTTTTTACCAGTGTTAATCCTAATTGGCTTTGTAAACAACGCCGACGCAGAACTCATCTGCCATAGTCTGTTTCAGGTTTCTCCACTGATAATTCCTTTTGCGACACCACTCTCGACGCCAATCAAAGCATCACCGGCTGCATCACCGTCATCCCCGCATCCGCCTCCACTCGCTCTTTTTGATGACGTCCGTGCCCAATACGAACTTTTATCTCGAACTGAGCAGCATCCTCTGATGAAAATAGGAGAAGGAAATTCGGCCATCAGTTACTTATCGCGCGAAGCTGACGGCGAGTACGTGGTTATCAAGATATACAAACCAGCTCATCTCGTCTCTCTCAAAAGGGATCACGAGGGATTACAAGCGGTGCAGGATTTTTTTATAATGGACAAGCAGCACTCGCCGCAACTTCAGGTTGTAGCCTCGCAAATCGTAAAACTGGATAACGGCACGTTCGCGCTCAAAATGCCATTTGTCCCTGGCGTCAACTTGCACAAGTTTCTTGTTGAAACCGCAGAAACAAATCCGCTGCGGCAGGTTGCGGTGGATTTATACAACCAGATGATCTCCGAGTTGCACAGAGACGCGCAACGGCTGGGCCTAGTGGATGAGGTTCGTGTTGAAACTGATAAATATTTTCAAGACCATAAAATCGACGGGCTGATGATGTTACGAATCAACGGAAACCCATCAATTTTAATTAAATCAGACAATGTTATTTTTAATCCCGCCGAAAACAGCCTAACGCTAATTGATCCGTACTAGTTTACAGAGATAGCGAAACCGTTTGAATGAATCTAGCTATTATAAAAAGCAACGAACAATATAAAGGCGAGATCCTTCGCTGCGCTCAGGTTGACGGGTGGGAGGTCCTTCGCTCCGCTCAGGTTGATGGGGGGGAGGTCCTTCGCTCCGCTCAGGACGGTGTTAAGACAAAAGACGCTAGCCCACTTCTGATTAGACTGTTTTATCTACTGGTAATTTTATGGCCACGCCAGACTCAATAGCTTTGCTTTTGATGGCACTCGCATTGTTTTGAACCACGCGCTGCTGAAGGCGGGTAAAAATCGGTTCACGAATTTCGAGTTTGTTATCTTGAAGAACACACTGGCGACCCGTTTTGTCGGTGATGTTCACCACAATGGGTGCTTTTAAGTTTGCTGTCATCATGGTTGGATCTTCGGGAATTGTAATGATGCAAAAAGAGCGCAACCCTTTTTTGTCTTCGCTGTTGAGCAATTTCATATCGCTCTTGCTGATGCTTAAATCGAAATTATCAGAAAATAATTCAGGTTCTAAGACTGGAAAGGCAATGCTGGGTTCGTCACAACTTTGAAGCCAAGCAAAAATTTCGTCGCTGGGATCATCGAGCAAAACAAAACGATCAAGATCAGAAAAACCTAACAAACCCTCGGGAAAAGTTAGCACGTCATCAGTCGTGACGGTAATATTCCCAAAACGCGATGTTTGGATCTGCATTTCCCCTCCAAAAAACCTTCTCGGTCCCCTAAAACAAGCCCCGTGCTCTAACAATACGGACAACACAAAGCGCCGATCGGTTAATCAAATAGTAGTCGTTTCTATGAAAATAATTCAAGACTTTTCTACAGCGTGACAGATCATAACAGATTCTCGACAACCCGCGCTAGATTTTCCAGCACCCAAAAAAGCCCGTGCAACGATCAACTCACAAGGGAAACAAACTGCACAAGAGGTTAGATCGACTAACGAAAGATAGGACAACATGGCCGGCGAGAACATCCATCCACGCATATTCCAACCGCCTACGCTTTTTTTAATTTTGGGAGATACCAAGGCAGACAAACCAAACAAGCGGGAATAATCAAACGGGCCCAGCAATCTTAGAATCGCTGCAGCCGAGGCGCAAGGAGAGAGGCGCGGAGGCGTGCTTTACGCACGCCGCACAAGCCGACCGACGAAGTAACGAAGGATCCAGCGATTCTAAGATTGCTGGGGATCTTTTAGCATTTTTGCTACGTCTTTGGCTTTGTCTGAGGTAGTCGAAATAGACTGCTTATTTTGCTCTTGAATTGAAAGGTAAACTTCTTCGCGGTGAATTTTTGTATCTTTTGGAGCTTCGATGCCGAGTCGGACTTGTTTGCCTTTAATCTGAACCACGCGGATTTTAATGTGGTCGTCGATTGCTATGCTTTCGCCAATTTTTCTTGTGAGAACTAACATAAAGCTCCTTCAACATCCTGGTCAAAGCTCAGCTTGCGTAGTGATTACGCTTCTGCCCAGCAAACTATCAAATAAGACAAACCACTAAAACAATCAGGTTATAAAACCGAATGTCTTAGCTATTCTTACTACCTTAGAAAGTCAAGGAGTGTTGTCTTCAACATTTTTCCGGATGTGGCTAAAGAAGCCTCAAGCTGAGTTTGGGTTTTGCTCAAATTGTTGACGAGGTCATACATGTCGACGTCCTCGATTTCAGATTGGACTATTTTTGCATCAACGTTCAATTTTTGTAAGGTTTCTAGTCCCGAATTGAGACTAGTTACACGCGATCCCAATTCTCCCCTCGCCATATTTATTTGCGAGATGGAGTTATCCAGAGAATCGAGAGAGTTTTGCACAACGTGTTTATCGTTTGCCCGTAAGCCCACTTCTAAATCTCTTAAAACTTCAAAAATATTCGTCGACGCCATTCCCCAGTGACCCTCTGAACTGTTCGCCAGCGTTTGTGCTTTAGGTGAAAGTGGGTCTGCGGAACTCGGCCCGCGAGTTTCAACTTGTGTCTTTTCATCCTGCATAGTTTCAATGGGAGGAAGTGGTTGATTTAATTTTTTACCCATAAAAACAACGCTGCCGGGAATGTTCATGGTGATGTAAGAATCTTTTTCGATCTGAACATCCACCTCAGCATCGTCACCAAAGTAGGTGCCCGTCATATCAAATGGCGTGGTCATACTTTTGTAGCCACCAAACAGGAATCGATCGCCAAATTTTCGATTTCCAATGTTTACCATCTGCTCGTAAATTTGTTTTATCTCCGAGGCCACAATGGAGCGCGACTCAGCCCCGTTAGCCGCATCGTCGGCTTGATCGATGGCAAGTTCTTTGGCGCGAATAAGCATTTCGCTAGCCTGGGACAATGACTGCTCTGAATATTCAACAAATTCCTTGGCCGATAGAATATTGCGTTTGTACTGCTCAAATCCCTGCATCTCGGTTTTTTTCTCTAAGATGCGAACAGCACCCATTGGATCATCTGAAGGTTTATTTATGCGTTTTTGTGAAGCCGCCTGATGTTGATAAACCATCATATCACTGCGATTTTTATTGATCGCATTCAATGACTGGTTGTAATTCATTTTATCAGCGACGCGCATTAATATCTCCGTATATTGAGAACGGTTTCAAGCATTTCATCCGCGGTACGAATTACGCGAGCCGAAGCATCGAATTGCTTTTGCCATTCAATCATGCTGGCCACTTCTTGGTCCATGTTAACGCCGCTATAACTTTCGCGCAAGTTTTCTAGTTGTCGAACAACGCCCTCTTGTGTCTCTACTAATCCATTTATATTTTGCGCACGAAGACCTAGCTCTGCTACCATTCCGTTATAATATTCATCCACAGAGGTGGCTCCATCGAGAAGCGATTTGCTATGTTGTAAATCGCTAATCATATTTGCAATTCTGTTATCACCTGGACTGTTCGGATCGGCTCCCGCAACAATGCGACCAACGTCACCCAAGAGGGTAGGATTGATTTTGATTGTACCAGCTGTTCCTCTTTGCTCGCCAACATGGGTAAAAAAATCTTCACCGCGTTGGTTGTAAGCGTTGTGCCCTTGCCGATGGATGTCGTTTACACGATTCGCAATTTCGAATGCAAGCATGTCAATTTTACGCTCAAACTCCATAACGTCACCATCGCGCACCGAAATCAGTCCGCCGAGTTTTCCACCTCTAATCCGATCAGTCAAAATCATCGGCTCAGCAAACTCGTGATGGTAATACTGGATATCTAAATCGCCTTCCGCTTTACCCTCTCGCCCGGGAGTTGATACGGCCTCCAGCTTACGAGCTTCGTTACCTACAACTAAAATTGCATCATCTGCGGTGCTAATTGTTAACGTGGAATCTTTGCCCTCGGCCCATTTGATATCAACAAATTCTCCCAGTTGTTTTAGAAGAGCATCTCGACGGTCACGTTCATCGTTTGCAAATCCCCCACCAATTTCTACTTTTTGAACTTGCATGTTCAGTGAAGCAATTTCCTGTGTCACCGAGTTGATCTCGTTCACTTGAATAAGAACTTGGCTGTCGGACTCTTTGCGAATATCTGCGAGTTGCTCGCCGACACGATTTAAATCACGGGTTAAAAGATCTGCGCTCTCTTTCACGGCGATTCGCTTGGGCATACTTTCTGGGTTGGTTGAAAGTTCGCGAAAGGAATTAAAAAATTTGCCAATAGAAGTATTTAGACCGTCTGTTTGTTGTTCGTTGTAGACTTGTTCTAGGCGCATCAACGCCGTGTTTTGTCCGCTTAAAAAACCCAGTTGCGATCTTTCTTGAGTTAATTGCCGCTCAAGATAGGGGTTGTTGACCCGCTGAACTGTAGCTGCACGAGCCCCGGTGCCCATTCGCATCTTTCCAGCACCGTTTGGAAAGTTACTAAAAGTTTCAACTTGTTGCCGACTGTAGCCTTCGGTATTTTTGTTAGCGATGTTGTGCGAAACCGTATGCAGCGCCGTCTGACTATTCATCATGGCTCTCTGCCCAATATTCATGGCGGTTCCGATTCTCGACGACATCCTGTCCTTCCGTGAAGTCCATCTTGGACTTCACCACGCTTACACTTCTTTGCTCACAAGGCGCCCCGAAGTTTCCTTCGAGCTATCGCTGCGCTTGCCTTTCTTTTCGTATGTGGATTTTTTATTTAATGTTTCAGTAAAAGATTGCATAGCTCCAGTAATGTGCAACAGCGCCGATTGAGCGAGTTGATCGTTTTGTTTATTTATTTTCGATGTTCTTTCGATTAATAAATTGAGCACCGTCCGAAAACGCAAAAGCTTGTCCTTTTTTACACCGTCAAAAGCGGAGGCAATGTCTAAGAGCCGCGGAGTTTGCGCCGGCAACGCGAACTGAGTCTGCATTTCTGTGGCCACATGCATCCACTTTGTTTCCAGTTCGTTTATTTTTTTTAGCAAAAGCTCTTTTTTTTCATTGAGGCTTGAAAGCACATGCAGGTCGGCGCCAAGCAGTACTGCCTTTTCCGTTCGCACGGTTTCGAAAAGTAAACGGTAAACCCGCACCAGGTGGTGGAGGTTTTTTTCAAGTTCCAAAAAGAGTTGATCTTTCATTCACTGCGCTCCTAAGAGGGAAGAAGTAAATGTTCGTTAACGAGCTTGTCAGCGATCGCTTCGGCATCCATTTTGTAATCGCCTGAATCAATTAACTTTTGCAGACGCGCCACCTTGGCTTCATCCACCGAATCCTGTGACGCGATTTCTTTGGCTTTGTTAATTTGGCGAGCTTGCGGTGACACGTTGATCTTCGTTGCATCCATCATTTCGGTGGCCGAGATTGATGGCGACTTCCCTTTTCTGATGGAGGGATCTTTAGCAATATCGTGAATGCCGCGATCGTTTAATAAGCCTTGTGCTGATTTGTTATTTACTTTCACCACATCCTCCTTGATGACATACATTTTATTGTATCATAGTGGGACAAAAAAGATCTACCAACCCGACCGGTCAAGAGTCTATTTTTCTTCTTTTTTGGGTGGAACTGGACTCGATGTGTACCGACTGTGCTGGCTCGGAATTATCTTTTCCTTTAATTCCTTGTAAATCAAGTCTGCAAGGCCGTTCCCGCCACTCTCTACCCATTTTTCGGCATATTGGGTATACAGCTCATCTTTATATATTTTTTCGGCCATGGAAGGTTTTGTAACGCTACTGTGATCCACAGTTTTTTTCATGGCGTTCATCATCTCTTCTAAAAACTGCTGCTCGTACATCTTTGCAGCTTTGTGTAGCTGTTGATCGAGAGTCGGTGGAGTGTGTTGTGGTTTGTTGACGTTTTTTACATTCATAAAAAAACAGGGGGTCAGAGTCAGACGCGCGTCCATGCGCATTTAGCCTTAAAATAGGTTTGATCCATCCTTGGTTCAAAAACCTGTCCCAGCTACTCTTCTGCTCAAGAGAAACCATCCGTGGTTAAACTCTAACTCCGCTTCTCCCCCCCCGAGGGCCTAAGCCCCAAATTCAAGTCTATAGAGATTCGTATCAATTCGATACACTTTTCATAAAATTTCCAGCTCTCCTTGTAAGGCCCCAGAAGCTTTAATGTTTTGTAAAATTACGATCAGGTCTTTTGGAGAGACGCCCATTTGATTTAAACTTTGGACGAGCTCTCCAACACTCACCGATTCAGGCAAAAGTTTAACCGCGTCTTTCTTATTAATAGGCGGAATAAAGGCCGCAACAGAAGCTGGTGCGCGCATCTCGCCGCCGTTTGCTGGTGCCTCAGCTGGAGGAGTTACCGGGAGTGGCAATGGCGACTCCGTCGCAGGCGGTGCAGCGGCTAACGGCGGCGCCTCTGCCTTTCCCACTTTAACGTTGATATCGCCATGGCTTATTGCCACCGAACTAATACGCACATTCTCACCAATAATGACGGTACCGGTTTTTTCGTTCACCACAACTTTGGCTTTTTGATCTGGTTCAACGTTGAGAGATTCGATGGTTGCTAAAAGCTCAACACCCTTTCCCTCGTACGAAAACGGCACAACAATATCGACCGTAGCAGGGTCAATGGCCGTAGCATATTTGCCTCCCAAATCCATATTGACAGTTTGTGCAATACGAACGGCAGTCGTTATATCTGGGTTGTGTAAGGTGAGCCGATACATTTTTCGATTGGTAAAATTTTCTTGTTGAATATCTTTCTCGATAATGGCGCCACCAGACATCAAACCCACAGTGGAATGCACGGCCTTACCAGACGATCTACCAACCGACACCGCACCCTGTGCTACAGCATACACATTCTGATCTGAGGCGCGCAGTGGTGACTGCACTAGGGTACCGCCCTCCAAGCTTGAAGCATCGCCAATGGAGTTGATGGTCACATCCATCCTATTTCCGGCGCGAGCAAACGGTGGAAGAGTTGCAGTGATCAAAACTGCCGCGACGTTTTTCTTTGCCACATCCGTATCTTCGACCTTTACGCCTAATTTATCAAGCATACGGGTCATACTTTTGTTGGTGAATTCACTCTTGCTGTCACCTGTCCCTTTAAGGCCGACAACTAAACCGTAACCAATCAATTGGTTATCTCGAACTCCTCGCACATTGGCGATATCCTTTAACCGAATCCCGTGGGCTGTCGAAGTGAATAACAACACGAAAAAGAAAACACGCATTAAATAAATCCCAGAATTATTCATAACTCCTCACTCTTTTTTTCGCTGATAATATCAAATACCGGGTCGATGAGCGCTTCAGCACTCATCCCTTTTTCGTTGTAATCCTCAGCTCTCACCACACCAGCTACAAGAAGTTTGTATTCGCGCTTGCCGATCATAAATGGCTGTTCTCCGCGGATACGGTAATTTCCATCTTTTTGAATTTCCATAATTCGCGTTGAAACTGTACGAATCGGAAATTCCTTATTTTTCGAAAGTCCTTTAATATCTTGTTCCTCATCGTCGAGTTTTTTAAGTGCTTTATCCTGATCCTTCAAGAGTTGCTCAGGAGTTGGACCAGTTGGAGCCACCTCCTCCTCGTCGTCCAAGCCAAACATCGATGCCAGCCCGCGCGATTCAACTTTTGCCTCTTGCTGCTGTTCTTTAAATTCAGGCGTCATCTGTTTTTTGATTTCGTCTTGCTTCAGTTTAATGTCTTGTTTCTGTTCGCTCAAAATTTCGGAAAGTAATTTTGCAATCACGTTTACTTTTGTTTGCACTTGCTCTTTTGGATAACCTTCAAGTTTGATTTCGAGTAAATCCCCTAGCAAACGCTGATTGTTATTCGCAAAAAGAAATGACGACTGTCCACGGGTCATCCACAAAGATCCGCTTTGCTCATAGAGCATAGATTCCTCTTCAAGGCTCTTTTTTGTTCTTCTTTTTGTTTCTGGCAAGGGATTCTTCGCCTCGGCAACGGGCGAGCTTATGTCATCGTGACGACGGAAAAAGTCCATGAACGACGCGCATCCGGTTAACAGTGTCGACATCAAAATTATCAACAACAACGATTTCATTCAAACCTCACTCGTGAATCAGCAATAACTTCTGCCATAATTTGTTTTTGTGTTTTTGTAACGCGGATTGGAATTCGATCTCCAACTTTTCCGCTTTTCTGTGCAATGCCTGTCATCTCTAGAAGGATGGATCCATTTTTTATTTCGATGGCAACAGGTTCACCAATTCGCACCACTTGTTTATCGACAATATCTTCGATCGTTAGTACATGGGCCAAAGCCAGCGATCGTTTTAATTCTTTTCCCACCAGGTCCTTGGCAATAGCGAACGATTTATGCTCATTGGTAACGTCGAGGGTTTCCAACTTGAAATCAGCATCGGTTAGCACCGACCCTTTCACCAGGGGCCTTTTTAGCACCATAACTGGTTGTTGAACCCGCACCAAACCTTGCAGCACCATCGGATTTAGATATTCATTATCAAAATACACCCGCACCATGGAGGGCCCACGGACGTCCTTCAGATTGTCTTGCAATGTCCACTTCGAAAAGGCTTTCGGCACAGTTCCACGCAAAATATTGAGATTGGAGACTTGATAGATGCAGTCCATGCAGAGTGTTTGCAGCCGCGAAACTAATTCTTTGTACGCGCTGTCTAAAGAAAAATTGTTTTGTGTCGTAGAATCATTTGCACGCGAAAAGACCAATTGAATTTCACAATCAAATTCCTGTTCAAACGGTGCAAGTTCCCCACGAAGCGTTCGAATGAGTTCGATTTTGGTTAGTTTTTTATATTCGATTGAGGTCAACCCCAAGACAATTTTTTCAACTTCTTTTTTTTGCGTTTGACTCAAACCACGCACTTCGGCCACGTCGCTTAAATAAATCACGCGTTCGGGCGGCAATGACGGATTTAAAGAAACCAAAACGCTCGGTTTCTCCGAAGCCATGAGTAAACTAAAAAGCGAATAAAATAGATAAATCATCAGCCTCTATCTCAAGTGGGTTAAAGCCTGCAGCATTTGATCGCTCGCCTGGATCACTTTTGAATTGGTCTCGTAAGCGCGCTGAGTGGTGATCATATTGACCATCTCCTCAACGATATTCACGTTGCTATTTTCAAGTTCTCGCTGCCCAATGGCTCCGTAGGGGCCTTGGTTCGGGTTCCCTACCACGGGCTCACCGCTCGCCGCAGTGGCTAAAAATAAATTGCCACCGACAGCTTTCAATCCTGTTGGGTTTACAAATGTAGCCAGCTCAATTTGGCCAATCACCTGTGGCACTTCTGTGCCGGTCGTTAAGACAGAAACCTGTCCTTCGTTGTTAATGATCACATCTTTCGAATCTGCGGGTATTACAATTTCGGGTTGTAAAACGTTGCCATTAAAGTCGACGATGCGACCGTCTGCCGAACGGTGTAACTCGCCGTTTCGGGTGTAGGCCATAGTTCCGTCAGTCTTTTGCATTTGTAAAAAACCTTTTCCGTTGATTGCCACATCCAAATCGCGATTGGTAATTTGCAGTGATCCTAAAGAGAAATCTTTTTGCGTTGAAGCCGTTTTTACGCCCAGGCCCACTTGCACGCCGGTTGGAGAGACGGCATTGAGACCAGTTGCTGTTCCTGGCTCCTTGATGTTTTGATAAAGAAGATCTTCAAATTCAGCTCGCGTTTTTTTAAACCCGGTGGTGCCGGTGTTTGCAATGTTGTTTGCAATGGTGTCCATGTTGGTCTGTTGCGCTTGCATCCCCGTGGCGGCAGTGTGCAATGACTTAATCATAGTATCCCCTTTATCACAGCTTAGTTACTATCTAAGCTTAGTTACTTCGTTAACGAGCTTTCCGTTCATCTGATCGTAGGCTTGAATGGCTTTTTGTGTACTTTCAAAAATTCGGCTTGTTTTAATCATGTCTGTCATTTCACTGACCAAATTGACGTTACTTTTTTCGACAGATCCCTGATGAAGTTTAAATTTTGTGGCCTGCACGATCGGGCTATTAATGGTCTGGCGTAAACGATAAAATGAATTACCTTCTTTTTGAAAAACATCTTTGTCTTCAGCGGTTACCATCGAAAGTTTTCCGCTGAACTGATCGCCGATTTTAAGGTGACCTTGATTGGACACCGAAAAATTAGGTTCGTTGCCAATACGAACATATCTGCTGGGAAGAGGCTGTTCGGGGCTTTGTTCCTGCATCAACACTGGATAGCCCTGCTTGGTGACTAACTCGCCCAACTGATTGAGTGTAAAGCCGCCGTTGCGAGTAAAACGAACGCCGTTAGGAGTAAGAACTTCGAAAAATGCGTCACCTTCTACCGCAACATCCAGAGGGTTGTTAGAAATGATAAGGGATCCTTGTGCGAAGCTTGTGGATGTTCCTGCAGAATCTACATAACTTTTGTCGCCGCCATTGATGGGATAAAAACTGTCGATGGAATCAGGAATTTTTGTAGATCCCACGGCCTCTTCTTGTTTTTCGTAACTGGTTAGGTATTCACGAAAAATTTGTTCATCGCGCTTAAACGCCGGTGTGTCCGCGTTAGCGATGTTGTTAGCGATGGTGTCCATTTTGTCGGACTGAGCCATGGCTCCACTGACTGCTGTGTAAATACCCTTCATACTCATACACTGAAGTGGTGAGCAAAGTGTGTGCCGACTAGACAAACGTCTTAACTTTTGGCGGGTTCGTTTTTACACACAGAGGAGAGCAGCTTGTTATAGACCTTTGTCACGATTCAATGACGTCCCTCTGACGCAAAGACAATTCTCTGACGTATAATCTGAGGATGATTCATTTTGCATCTCTCCTGTTTTCCTTTGCCTTGGCGGCGCCAAATCCTAGAGTTTCGGTTCCGGTTCTTACAAACGGAGAATCGCTGGCGACGTCCTCTGTAAGCGCCGTTGATGCGACCCCCATTTTCGATATTCCCATGACCTACAACCACCGCGTGCAATTTTGGATTCGCCATTTTCAAACCAGTGGCCGCAAAGATTTTCAAAAGTGGCTTTCACGATCAACACGCTACTCGCCTTTTATTCTAAAAGAGCTCGAAAGATCGGGCATGCCGAAAGATATTATTTATACTGCTATGGTAGAAAGTGGTTTTGCACCTGCTGTACAAAGCCCTGCAGCCGCGGTTGGTCTTTGGCAATTTATCAAGCCAACGGCCGAGCGCTACGGCTTGACGGTAAACTGGTGGTTAGATGAGCGCAGAAACTACGTAAAGAGTACGGCGGCGGCTATAAAATACAAAAAAAATCTCTACGAAATGTTTGGCTCTTGGTATTTGGTTTCGGCAAGCTACAATTGCGGCGAAAATAAAGTTACTGGTTTGATAAAAAAGTATGGAACCAATAATTTTTGGGAGCTCGTGCAGCTGCAAGTTTTACCAAAAGAAACTGCCGATTACGTTCCAAAGATTTTAGCGGCCACCATGATTGCAAAGGCTCCAGGTCTTTACGGCTTTCGCGATATCGAATATCTGGTTCCTTACGAATTCGACATGGCGTCCGTTCCGGGCGGAACCGACCTTTACAATCTGGCGCAATATTTAGGTGTGAATGCGAGCTACTTAAAAGAACTTAATCCAGATCTCGTGCATGGGTTTATTCCGCCCACCGTTGCATCACACACCATTAAGGTTCCAAAAGGATCGTCCAAACTAGTCTCCCAATTTGGCGAACGAATCACCCGCTAGGTCAACGAGATCCTTCGCTGCGCTCAGGATGACGTGCTGTATTCGCGTAGCTAAGGTTGGTGGATAAACTACCTTGCTTGGCACTACTCATCCGTAGCGAAGTTGCAAATATCCAGAATTGTATCCGCCTACCGTCGTCCTGAACAAAACCTCCATCATCCTGAGCAAGACGCCCGTCATCCTGAGCGGAGCGAAGGATCTCGCATCTGCAACTACGTGCGTGGTGCCTTTTTAACTTTATCTTGGCGTCCGACTTTGCGGATGGAATTCTTTTTCGTATCTGGAGGTAAGTGCAAGCGATATCCAGCCGGGAGCGTGGCACTTGTCTTGAAAGCGTTTTGTAAATCCAAATTGTAACTTAGTAATTCCTTGTGACTCAAGCCCATCATTTGCGGAAGATGTTTCACTTTGGTTTTTTCAGTCAAACGAATCTCTTCAAGCTTTCGCAAAGGCTCGCGCTGAATGTTATTGAAAAGCAATTCATGATATTTTTCGGCGTAGAGCGCTGCTAAGAAACAGGTAAAAAAGTTACTCGAAGCAAACTGGAAGTCGAGCTTATGATAGCGACGAATCATAACGTCGAGCTCGGAGGAATTAGCCGCTTTCATGGCTTTTTTGATATTTCCGATTCCATTGTTGTAGGCGGTGATGGCGAGCGGCCACGATCCTAATGTTTTATGGTAAAAACGAAGCAGCCGCGCCGCTGCTCGCGTCGCTTTGAGAGGTGAATTTCGCTCGTCGATCGCATCGTTCACGATCATATAGCTCTTGCCCGTCTTTGGCATTATTTGCCAAATGCCGCTTGCGCCAACTTTCGAATAAGCGGCTTCGTTAAAGCTGCTTTCAACAAATGGCATGCGAGTGAGTTCGGTTGGCAACCCAGCCTTGTGAAACTCTTCTTCCATGTAGGTTAAATACTTACTGCTGTTGACCAATCCACGTTGGAAAAAATCTCGCTGGCCTAATTGGCTGCGCAGGTTTTGTGCGGCGAAGTTAAAAACGTGTTTGCGCGTGCCTGGCACCTTTGCCAACACATCGAATATTTTTTGTTCAAGATGAGGCAACTGAGTGTATTGCTTTCTTCGCGCGAGAGAACCCAACGCCGTGCGAATAAGTTTTATTCTCTTTTCGGCCAGTTTCTGTCCTCGATCGCGTCTTAACCAAAGAGGGCCTTTGCTGTGATGGATCACATCAGTGGCATCGACAACTTCGAAAACGAGCCATGGAAAACGCACATGGTGAATCACATGATGAGCTTCGCCGTAGCGGGTGTAGATATCAAACCAAAATTCTGCACGCTCTCTGAGCCCTGCAGAGATTTTAAATCCGTTCCCAAGTCGATCGCTAAAATCGTTTAGAACCTTTTCCTTGAGCTCAAGCCAACTTTTTTCCGAGAGCTGTTCCATTGGAAGTGGTAAAGACTGGTTGAATGGAATTTTTGTTAATGGATAAATTTCTTTTGCCGACTCGCTATCCAAGGCACTCGTTTTAGAGGTAAGAGGGTACTTATCAAACTGCATGAGGGCTGGTGAAAAAGCAGGTAAAATCGTTGAGATAATCCCTGTTAAGATCAATACCTTAGAAAACATCTTTTTACGCATAAACCAATACAAAGCAAGAACGGGACCGCCCCAGCCATTTGTATTTCGTCCAATCCCATCAAACCTGATTACAGTGCCGTTATTTGTCACGCTCCCCATGTAGAAGTTAGACAGTCTGCGCGGTGCTCGCCGAGTTATGCACTGTGCCCTAGAAGGTGCTTGGTGCAGCGGCAAGGATGCAATATACCTGGCGGCAACTCAAAGGGGGGTTCATGAATTCAATTTCTATCGTTTTCGCTTTTATCTTGGTTTTCGCACAAAGTTCTTTTGCCATGTCTTTACCAAAAACTGCTAAAGTTCTCTTAGCTCTGGATCAACCAGCTGTTGTTGTTGAGTTGCCAGTGCTTGATTTAAAAGGGGCCACTGTCGAGCATAATTTTATGGTGACGCTTAAACAAACCGGATCAGTTCAAGTAGGCGCAGCCTCTTACTCCATGGATCCAGTGGCATTTGTGACATTTCAAGATGAAAAGAAGGGTCTGACTCTTGAGAACCTGAAAGTGATTCGCTACCGCTTGTACTCAGGCGAAGTGAAATCCGTTGTGGGCGACATCGTTGTTGATTTAAAAACTGGCGCTGTTGCGATCAATAAAGGCGCATCTAAAGGCATCGTTACAGAGTGGTACTAACTACTCACATTCTGCGAATTGCTTTATAAGCTCATTACAAACCTTTAAACGATCTCTTCGCCCTAATTTGGAAGGGCGAAGTAATTGAGAAACTTATAATACGGAACTGGTGCATGGACTCTATAAAGTCCCTTTTTCGCATCCAGGGCGAACATGTGGTAATTGCGAGTTTTAAAAAAGCGGAAAATCTCTTCACTGCTGGTACCTGTATCCAATAAGCATGGCTCATTGAGCTCGATGCAAATACGCGGGCGCTGGGATTCGATAATCTTGGTGGCACCTTGCAATACCTTAAACTCGTAACCTTCTACATCAATTTTTATAAAGTCCACTGCAGACAACTGATGCTGCTCACAAAATTCATCTAGTGTTACAACGGAGCGTTTGATTTTTTCCCCTGAAAATAATTCACGATGAGCCATTCTGCCCCAGCCGCTTTCTTCGGATGGCGGAATCAAAAATTCGGTCTCCCCGTGTTTATCCGCCACACACACTTCCTGCAAAAACATGGATGAAAAATTATTGAGTTCGCGGTTTTTTTCATAAGCCAAAATATTCTGCGGAAGTGGTTCAAAGGAGTACACTTTCGATTGCGGGGACATTTGTTTTACCAAAAAACTAAAATATCCAATATTCGCTCCCACGTCCAAAAACACCTTGCTGGTTTTTGCCATTTCTTTAAAAACAATTTCGGTCTCTGGCTCGTGGCAGCGCTTAATAAACATCACAGCTTGCATGCGATCTTGCAAATCCAGTTGTAAACGAAATCCAGTAAGCATCTTTTGAACTTGCGAAGACGATTTCTTGGAAAGTACTTTAAGCAATTTTTGACCGAGGAAGTTCTTTCCGCGAAAATTTGGTAAAAGCGTGTAGGTTTTAATTAAATCGATAGAGTCCATTATTACGTCCTATGTACATCGCGAATCGAAGCTTGATCCGTCGGAAAAATTACGAGTTCCTGAATGTTCACGTGGGATGGCCGTTGCAAACTCCAAACGACAGTCTCGGCAATATCTTTTGCCGTCAAAGGCTTCATGTTTTTGTAAACTTGTTTTGCTTTGTCTTTATCCTGAAAACGGACTTCTGAAAATTCAGTTTCAACCATCCCCGGCTCGATGTTCGTAACGCGAATTCCGGTGCCTAAAAGATCCATGCGCAAACATTCAGAAATGGCACGCACTGAAAACTTGGTCGCGCAGTACACTCCGCCGCCCGGGTAACTCCAGCGTCCCGCCACGGAACCGATGTTTACGATGTGACCTCGTTTTTGCTCTACCATCGACGGTAATATCTGTCGCGTGATGTAGAGCAACCCTTTAAGATTGGTATCGATCATCTCGTCCCAATCGTCGATTTTTGCCGTGTGCATTGGATCGGTGCCTTTTGCTAAACCTGCGTTGTTCAGAAGAACATCCACACTCTTAATAACACTTTGATTTTTTGAAAACCATTCGTCGACTTGCTTGCGATCGCTGACATCAAAACAAGCAAGATGAATCTCGGGCTGGTTAGAAGGCCGACTAGAAGACTGACTAGAAAACTGACCTGAAAGCTCTTTTTTTAATTGTTCAAGTCGCTCCCGACGCCGTCCGTTCAAGATTAAGGTTTTTGCTAAGGGAGCCAGTTGCCTCGCGCTTTCAAGCCCGATTCCAGATGTGGCTCCAGAAATAAAAACGGTATATAAACTCATAACCGGACTCCAAAATCGAGATGTTGCACAAGACTCTCGACAACTCTTTCATAAAAAATTTGATCTTGCTGATTAAATCGTGCAAGCCTTGGCGAATCAATATCTAAAACTCCCACAAGTTTGTCGTTTTGAATAATCGGTATTACCAACTCCGAGCGCGAGTTTGAATCACATACGATGTGACCTGGAAAAGCGTCGACGTTGTCGACACAAAGTGGTTTTCGTTCGACAGCGGCCGTCCCGCACACTCCTTTTCCAAGCTGAATTTGTGTGCAAGCGGGCTTTCCCTGAAATGGACCCAGCACAAGCTTTGCCCCGTCATAAAGGTAAAAACCTAACCAGTTGACGTCCTGAGTGTGCGCCATCAAAAAGGCGCTTACATTGGCAAGACTTCCCATCAGATTTTGTTTTTCGCAGTACGCGGATATTTCGGAAAGCGGATTTTCGGAGGGTACAAACATGGGGCCAAGTTACTGCGCTCTATGGTACCTGGAAAGAAGCACTGCGCTGCATTTCGCACAAAATAAAGGCGACCTGGTTGGTACCTTTTCCTTTTTTAAGGTAGTTTATGAGAATGCTGGAGCAGTTGCAAAAAGTGGAAGATCGAATCAAAGCGGCATGTCTGCGAAGCGGCCGCGAGCGCGGCGAAGTCCGACTTCTGCTTGCCTCCAAAAAAGTTTCGGCGGATAGACTGGGACCCCTGCTGTCGACCTCGCATCTCTTGCTCGGGGAAAACACCGTGCAGGAATTGGTCCAAAAACAAAATATACTTAAAAGTAAACTGGCCAACGAAAAATTCCGTTGGCATTTTATCGGTCATCTACAAACCAATAAGGTAAAAGACCTTATAGGCCGCTGTGAGTTAATTCACAGCATAGACCGCCTCTCCTTGGCGCAAGAAATCTCAAAACGGGCCCAGCAAAAAAACTGTCCCACAAATGTACTTATTGAGGTGAACACCTCAGGCGAAGCGCAAAAATCTGGCTGCTCCCCCGATAAGGTATTGGAACTCTGCCGAGCCATTTCGCAAATGAGTCATTTGCGTGTGCAAGGACTGATGACTGTGCCGCAAAATTCTTCCGTCGAGGACGACGTTCGGAAAAATTTTCGCACGCTGAAACAGCTTTTTTTAAGTTTACAAAAGCAGGATCTTCCTAACGTTGAAATGCGCGAACTTTCCATGGGTATGTCCAACGATTTCGAATGGGCTATCGAAGAAGGCTCAACAATTGTTCGAATCGGTTCCCTTGTTTTTGGTGAAAGACCTAGAAAATGAACATTCGAAAAATTTATGGTTTCCAGTTTTTTTGGATTTTCGCCGTCGTGCTGCCTATACTTTATCCGTATTACATATCACTTGGAATCAGCACCCATGAATTTTTTCAATTGCAGGCGGTGTTTGGGCTGACGGCTGCATTTTTCGAAATTCCCACTGGATATTTAAGCGATCGCTATGGACGAAAAAAGAGTCTTTGCCTAGGGGCACTGATCTCTGGTGCTTCCTATTGGATACTCACCCAAGCCACCGGGTTTTGGGGGCTTTTGGCCCATGAGTTTTCTCTGGGCTTAGCCCTCAGCTTTATTTCGGGCACCGATGTTGCAATTCTTTTTGAATCTCTGCCAGCAAAATATTCACGCGATCTTTCGTCGCGAATCTTGAGTCACAATCAGATGGCTGCAGCCCTCGGGGAATTTAGTGCAGCTCTTCTTTGCTCGGCCTTACTGAGTTTTTTTTCTTACCAGAAACTTATTGCTCTTCAAGCGGTGCTTGCATGGTTGCCCTTATTAGTCGCTCTCACTTTGCATGAACCAAAAATTCACCAGTCTACCAAGCTGAGTTTTGAAAAACTAAAAACGCTTTGGCAGCAACTGCTGAAGCATCAGTCGTTAACTCGCATGCTCACTTTCAATTTTATCGTTTGGCTGCTTGCGACGTTTGTTGCTGTTTGGATTGTACAGCGTTACTGGCAAGACCAGGGTATTCCGCTTGTTTGGTTTGGAGTCCTTTGGGCCTCGAGCAATTTTGCAGTAGGTGCGACAGGGCTCTTCGCTCGATCAATAGAAAAATCCTTGGGTGTTGGCAAGTCGTTGCTGCTTGTGGCACTGCTTTGCATTTCGGCGTACTTTGTGATGTCCATGGTAGGAGGAGTGGTCGGTGTCTTGTTTGGATTTCTCATCTATATTGCTCGGGGAATTAATAACGTAATTTCTCGTGACCTTCTCAATCAAACAATGGACCCTGCACTTCGCGCTACTTCAAACTCTATGCTCAATTTTTTATTTCGTTTTACCTTTGCTATCTTAGGCCCGGCCGTTGGGTTCTCCATTGATCGGTGGGGATTGAACTTTACTTTGCTGGGTCTCAGTGGATTTTTCTTGATATGCTTTTTGTTTATCACCGTTCCATTGCTGCGTCGTTTGACTTCCACAACGTCATGGGAGAGTCTCGTTCCTAATGATTAAAAATCTTTCCTTAAAAGAAACTTTTATAGTTGCGCTTCTTGTCACAGTCATCACTGTGTTTTTTTACGGCCTTGGATCTGCCTTTGTTCCACTGACATTTGCTTGGTTCTTAGCCTATGCTGCAATTCCACTGGTAAAGAAGATGGAAAGACGCGGAATGACCCGCTCGCAAGCATCATTGATTGTATTGGCAATCGTGTTTGTGGTTCTTGTGCTTTTGGGTTTTTTAATTATACCGCCGCTATTTGCAGATCTCCACGCGGCTGTTCTAGAACTGCCGAATAATGTTTCGGTCGCACTAGTAAAATTAGACACGTTTTTTTCAAATTACGGCTATCACGTGCCCTACAACAAACAAACTTTGATTGATTTTGCCAGTCAGTATTCGGAAAAAGTCTCTGGTAATCTTATCAAATCTGCTGGCGAGTTTGTTAAAAACTCTCTAGTCAATGCTGCCTCAGTGATCGTCATTGCACTGAACATCTTTTTAATCCCGCTGTTTTTTATCTACGTTATTAACGATTATGAACGATTGATCGATTCCATCGAGAGTCTTGTTCCCTTGTCGTGGAGGGTGGAGCTTGATCGTTTTATCGAGCAATCAAATAAAATCTTGAGCGGTTATATTCGGGGCCAGCTTGTGGTTTGTGCGATTCTAAGCGTTCTTTACAGCCTTGCTCTACTTACCGTTGGGATCAAGTTTGCCATCATCATTGGAGTTATCACAGGCTTTTTAAGCATTATTCCTTATGTTGGGTTTGGAATTGGTTTGGGGGCAGCACTTATCACAGCTCTTGCCGATTTTGATGGGATCTCCCCACTTGCTGGGATTTTGATAACCTACAGCTTTGTGCAGGTGCTTGAGAGCTTTATAATCACTCCGCGCATTGTTGGAAACAGTGTTGGATTGTCTTCGTTCGAGGCTATTATCGCGTTGATTGTGTTTGGTAATTTACTTGGCTTTGCAGGTTTATTTTTAGCCATTCCTGTGGGTGCTATTGCAAAACTTCTTCTACGAAATCTTCTCACTGAATACAAAACAACTTCCTTCTACAGGACGAGCTAAAAATACAAGTCGGCGGCAAAATTTTCGGCTTCAAAATGCGGCGTCAAATGTCTAGATGCTCGCAGGCTCGTGCATTGCTCTTCGGTTAGCTCGGCTGTTTGATCTGCAACGTAGCCCGCCATTAAATTTTGCTCGCCACCAGAGAGATGTTGCAGTCTGCCCAGCATATGCCCCAGCTCATGGGCCAAAATTTCATACTCGGCCCGGCGCCCGTCCTTGTACTCCTGGGTTTGGGAATAACTTGATATAAATAAATATCTACTCCCAGGCGCCCAACCGGCGCTACCGTTGTACTGCGTTCCTTCGATAAAAAACATCACTGGTTTTTGAAATTGTGCATAGAACTCGTTTGCTAGACCGACTGAATCGTAATCCATGGCTAAAGTTCCTAAATACAGCGCAATTTGTGATTGTAACTTCACCAAAATCTCACACTGTGCAAGGATGTTGTTTGCGCGAGCTACCATGCCGTCAACCTGCTCGGGTGTCCACGAAGACTTTGATTCAATAACGACGGCCATCTCGAGCTGCTTCCAAGACTGCTCAGAAGCATGTGATTTTTGTGAAAGCACAAAGCCACAGCAAAAGATAATTCCTATTTTTTTTAAAACCCCTAAAAGATTGTTTCCCACAATCGCAGTCTAGCAATTTTCGAAGAAACTGAGAGTTTTTATTCTGGTTCATGTAAATTTAACGTACATAAACGCTTTTCGGTCTACTAAAAATACCAGCGCAGCTCTGCAAAACCGGTGGATGTTGGCTGCAAACGGCCGAACAGAGTCGGCGCCGTACATTTCGATTTCGCCGTAAACAAAGGAAGCCTTATAAAACGTAAATCTCGGAGTTTAATAAAGCCTACGTTCGCTTTTTTGCCAGAGGGCGCTTTGCTTGCTAATTCAAATGCGCGTGGACTTAAGACTTAAACCGTCATCTTTTTTACGATAAAGACAATTTTTGTCATCACTCAACAATCATGAACCATTTTCCACCAAATATTTCAATGGTTTACCTTGTGGGCGGTAGGATGTTGTTTGGTACAAATCTTGATAGCAATCTGATGTTACATCAACGGACCGTTGGAGGAGCTAAACGATGAAAAGTATCACATTTCTGCTCATTTTGATTATCCTCACAAACGGCTCATTGGTTCATGCTCTTGATGCAGATTTTGGACCTGTACTTAAACCATCTTCTCTTCAAAATAGCGCCTGTCCGTCGGCTGAGTTATTTTCCGACATCACTTACGAAGATCTACGCGCCAAACTTGATAAAACACTGACGGAAAAAAATAAATCTTTAATTTTTTTAGACTTTCGTGGACTGCAAGCTCAAATCGATGTGTTGGCAAATCATTTGGTTCTCGAAGACAAACTGACCTCGAAAGAAGCGAACGTGATTTTGAAAAAAACAGTGGCCCATCTCGAACTCTTAGAAAATCTTTTGAACAAAGCTAAAGACTCAGCCCGCACTATCAAAGAAAACCATGTGGTTCCACTAGCGACTCTCACTTCCCTGAAAGCGGAAGCAGACGCCTGCAATTTAATTCCATCTCCGTACACTGACATTTTTAGATCTCTTTCGAAGCTCAACAACGAACTGAACGAAATTCTCATGCTCTCTCCACAAAAAATTCTCGCGCAAAAAGAAAAAGCTAAAAATATGCTAGGCCGCATCGACACTCAGGCCGAATTATCGAATGTGTCTAACCTAGCCATCGCCGAACATTTTAACTTTATGCAAAGACTCGTTCAAAATATCACACAGACTTTTGACTTTGATACACGCGCGCTACAAATCGCTCGGCACGAGTGATTCTCTCAACAAATCGCTCGGCACGAGTGATTCTCGACCATCGTCGTAGGGACTTTGTATACTAATTTTGATATCATTAATGCATGCGAAAGTTTCTTTTTATATTTTCATCGCTAGTTCTTGTTTCGCTTTCTAGCATGGCTCAACCGCAGCCAGCCTCATGTCCGCGAGGCTTACTGAGTGACTCTGCCGAAACAACACAGATGGCTCCGATCGCGACCGCTAGACAGTTTTGTCAAAAACCAGCGGAACTCGTCAGCGGACTAAAATCACTCATAACCGAGTACATGTGTTTGTTTTTCGTGGATGCAAATTGCCTCACACGAATCGCAGAACTTAAAGCCATTCATGGAACTTCAAATACTCAATCCACTTTCAACATGGATTATCTAAGTGCTTTTCAGCAACGTATCGGTCCGCGAATCATCGACCAGTGGTTGGATGCGCCTGCCACCCTTCCGGCCATGCGTTTTGCGAGTTCCATCAATGAGACTGAGGAGTCTGACATTAATGCAATGACCACTGTCGGACTCACTGTCGTCTCCTTTGTACCAGCAGGTAACTATGTGACCGCCGCTGCAAATGTGCTTATTTCGTTGGGACGAAGAGAAGACACCCCAGTTGATCCACTGAACGATTGTGGAGATGCGCGCGACATTTACTATATCAACGCTTTCGCTCGATCTGACGGTTGCTATCCAGATCTCTTATTTCAATCGCGCCCCGTGAGTAACTTTTTAAAACAACCACTAACGGCGCAAACGCAGGCATTGCAATGTGACCAAACCTGCCAATTTTACACCTCACTACTCCAGGCTCTAGGCCGCGCAAATGCAAGCTTGTACAGATCTCAGTTGCCGATCTTAAGTAGTTCACCACGCTGTGAAAATGGAGCGGCAGTATTTTCTTTTGATGCTCTAAACCCCGATACCATTGGGCTAGGAGACACAAACCCTGGTGTTCCTGTTGATTGGCGTGGAATAGTGCCGCGCAACTCTAACTTAGGAATTCAGCAATCTTATCATTTAAAAAACAATATTCCGTTATCACGGCAGGCCAGCTGGCGAACATTCAATGTTCGATCAAATCTATCGGATCTACACATGGGAAACATTCGCGCAGAAGTGTTGCCGACAATGAATCATGAACGTGAAATCAACTTGCAATATCGCTATCGTCCCAACACCTTCGAAACTTTGCGGCAAGAATCTGGAAGGGCGCCGGTAGGTAGTCGCTTTGGAACCACTTACCCAACCCGCTCTGGGGGCAATTCCACAGGAGTTCCTGGCCGAACGCACCCTACACTGACATACGGTCCTATTGGCAGCCCCATAAGTTTTACGACGTACCGAGCACCGTCAAGAGCATCCGATGCTGAAACCAGTTACCAAGATGAAACAAATATCTTCGGACGGGGCAGAGATCCTGCTATGCGCGGACTGGCAATGGCATCGTCCATCGCAAGCGCCTGCTGCCGTGTTACCGGAGAGGCGCGAACACGATGCATGCAACAACTTCCGACAGTGTCACAATTCCCAGTGGCAACTCCCCCAGTGAATGAGCCCGCCGAAATCGCACAATAGAACAATCCAGCAACCAAAAGGTACACCGATCCTCTAAGTAAAACGGATCGGCTAACTTTTGAGCAAGGCGACCTTTAAAATTTATTGGCAGGTAGTTTGTGCGGCGGTGAGATCTATCGCTGATCCCTCACCAAGTTTGCACGCAAGATTTTTTTCGACAAACAACTTTACTAATACACACATCTCTTGGGTTTCCCAATAAGGCTGCTGAGTAATTATTAGTTGGGGTTGAGAAAAAAACGTCTGCACCCTGGCACGTGATTGAGAGAAAGTTTCAGCATCTTGTAAAACCAAATCTCGCTGTTTTAAAATTTCAGCAAGCTCTTCATCGCTGGAACAGAAGATCTGATGAAGAAAATTATTTTCCACCCACATTCCATCGACAAGCGTCTGCTCCGCTTGAAGCTCAAAAGTAAAACTAACGAAAAAAAGAATGACGCTCTTTTGGATCAAATTCATGCGCCCAACGTATTCCAAAATCCCGAAGAATGTTAACGATTAAGACCCTATCTGTAAAAAAGAAACGAGTGTTTAATTAGTCGTCAATCCGGAGTCCAGTGCCAGGTCCTATTTAATCCGGTTCCAACTCCTGATTCGCAGGAATTAGTACCGGATTAAATAGGACCTGGCACCGGACAAAGAAACGTGTTCGCACCTTTACTGGATTGATACGTTCGGTCGCAAAAGTGTGTCCGTACCTTTTAGAGGACGGAGCTGAGGAGTTTTTTGGTGTAGTCGTTTTGGGGGTTGTTGTAGACCGATTCGACTGTTCCTTGCTCGACGATTTTGCCTTGGTTCATCACGATCACTTCGTCTGCTACAAAGCGTATTACCGAAAGATCATGCGAGATGAAGATATACGTGAGGCCGAATTCGTCTTTGAGATCGAGCAGTAGATTTAAAATTTGAGCTTGGACTGACACATCAAGCGCTGAGACCGACTCGTCACAAACGATGAATTCCGGTTTTACAGCCAGGGCTCTAGCGATGCAGATTCGCTGGCGCTGACCACCTGAAAACTCATGGGGATAGCGTTTGAGATGCTCTGGCAGCAACCCTACTTTATGCATTAAGATTTCGGCCTGCGCCAAGCATTCGTTATCGGTGGCATGGATTTTATGCACGCGCATAGGCTCGGTGATGGCCTTTCCAATGCTCATCCGCGGGTTGAGCGAGGAGTATGGATCTTGAAACACGATTTGAATTTTCTGGCGAATTTTACGAAGGGCTTCGCCCTGCATCTTTCGCAAATCCTGATTGCGATAAAAAATTTCGCCCTGGGTGGGCTCGATCAGTCGCAAAAGAGATCTTCCAAGCGTTGTTTTACCACAGCCCGATTCGCCCACTAGCCCTAAAATGCGCCCTTTGTGCAAAGTAAAGCTCACATCGTCCACAGCCTTCACCCACTCTTTGGCGCGCTTAAAAAACGATGTCTTCACTGGAAAGTGTTTGCTGAGATGATTTACTTTTAAAAGAGGCTCGGCCGTCCCTAACGGACTTGCACTCCGTATTCCAAGTTTTCCCAAATCAAAAGTTTTTTCATTGCCTGCAGCATCCACAAAATCGCTCACCGTTGGTAATCTTCGCGACTTCGGGTGCATTTGCGGACGGCAGTTGAGTAAGCCTTTGGTGTACGGATGCTGAGGCGACGTAAAAATGTCTTCGGTCTTTGCTTTTTCAACACAAACACCCTTGCGCAGAATTGTTACTTCATCTGCCATCTTGCGCACTATAGATAGATCATGAGTGATAAATAGCATCGACATGCCCAAATCCGACTGCAGCTTTTGTAAAAGATCGAGGATTTGTTTTTGAATCGTTACATCAAGTGCGGTGGTAGGCTCATCGGCGATAAGCAGTTGCGGCTCACATGCAATGGCCATGGCGATCATCACGCGCTGCCGCTGGCCACCGCTCAACTCATGCGGATAGGAATTCATTTTGAGCACAGGCGTTGGCAAACCGACTTGGTTAAGGAGCTCCACGGCTTTTTCGCGAGCTTCGCTTGCCGACATTTTTTTGTGCAGCCGCAAGCCTTCCATCAGCTGAAACCCGATGCGAAATACGGGATTAAGACTGGTCATGGGCTCCTGAAAAATCATTGATATTTTTTGTCCACGGATCGACTGCATTTGTTTTTCAGGCACACTCAGTAAATTTTTACCTTCAAAATTGATTTCGCCATCGATATGAACATGGGCGCCAGAAAGTAAGCGCATAATGCTCAAGCTTGTAACACTTTTTCCAGACCCCGACTCCCCAACAAGGGCCACAACTTTGCCTTTAGGGATGACTAAATCCAAGTTCTGGACTGCAGAGACAAGACCGGTTTGATTTCGAAATTGGATGTTGAGTTTTTTAAGCGAGAGTACTGACATCTCTTAACTTAAGCATAGTTATTTTTTGATGGCAACGGTGAGACCTTCGGACGTTGGAATCAAACAACTTACAAAGTCTGGGTTGCGCAGCAAACGCTCATTAAACTGCTGCATGGCCTGCCGCAGGTCTTCTTTCCGCGGATCAGGTTCTTCGGCGTACACCTGACCAAACAGAAACGTGTTGTCGCCAATGATCAGTCCGCCGGGCACAACATGTTTCAAAGCCCAGTCTAAATATTCGGGATACGCCTTTTTATTAGCATCGACAAAAATAAGGTCAAACGTTTTGTCGCCTAATGATTTAAGTATTTCGACGGCGTCCCCAAGCATAAACGTGGCCCGCGGATCCCGAACCAGAGTCTTTGCCATGGCATGATGGGCCTCCTCTTTTTCGAGAGTGCAAATAGTCCCATCCGGTGGCAAGGCCTCGAGCATCCATTGGGTGGAGTATCCATACTGCGTGCCGATTTCGAGGATATTTTTGATTTTTAAACTCTGGATTAAAAACTGCAGGATGTGCCCTTCGGCAGCGCCAATATTGATTCCCCACTTGCTATCTTTCACTAGCTGTTCACCAATGCTTTTGAGAGTCGGAGACAAATCGCCTTTTAAAGACTGGATGTAATTTGCAATCAGATCGTTGGGGCTTCGCATGCGTCTACTATAAGCTGTGCAAATATATCTGTCCACGGGGGAATTTTTTGGATAACCTTGGCGGATGTCGCAATTTCTCATTCGCCGCATTGTGAATGCAGTAGTCACGCTTTTAAGCGTTGTTTTTATTATATTCTGCTTGTTTTACGTCGTGGGCGGCGACCCCGCAGGCACTCTGGCTGGAAAAAATGCAAGCGCCGAGGTCATTACGCAAACTCGTCACGAATTGGGTTTAGACAAACCCCTCCCCGTTCAACTGCTCGTATTTGTAAAAAAATCTCTCACTTTTGAGTGGGGACAAAGCTGGGCCACTAAACAAAATGTAAACTCAATGATTCTTGCAAGCGTCGGCGCCTCCGTCAGTTTGACTATTCCGGCTTTTATAATTTCGGTTCTTCTCTCGCTACTTTTAGCTTTCATGGCCGCTTATAAAAAATCAACTCTGGATCGAACAATTTATATATTTTGTACTTTGCTTATGAGTTTTAGCTTCGTGGTTTTCATTATTACCGCACAAAAATGGCTTGCTTTCGAATGGGATTTATTTCCGGTTTACGGATGGGATCCTTCCTGGATCAACCGCTGGGCCTATCTATTTCTCCCGTGGTTTATTTATGTTTTAGCCACACTTGCACCAAAAGTATTTATCTTTCGCGCTGCAATTTTCAATGAGCTTCAGCAAGATTACGTGCGAACGGCCTATGCCAAAGGTTTATCTTCGGTGGCCGTTTTTCGAACTCATATTTTAAAGAATGCAGCTCTGCCGATTTTGACTCTTATCACATCGCAAATACCCTCGTTGATTACTGGTTCGCTTATCCTGGAGGCCTACTTTGGGATCCCTGGCGTGGGGCACCTTCTGCTCAAAGCCATTCACGAAAGTGACCTTCCATTGATCCAAGCACTTACTATCTTAGGCTCGGGCCTTTATATTTTTTTTAATCTCGTGAACGATCTTTGTGCGTCCGCTTTAAATCCGCGGATGGAGTCGCTGTGAAAAATTGGCTCCCGATTGCGATTTTGGCGGTGTACGCGGTGATTACTCTAGGCTGCCTTGCAGGCTTCCTTGCTCCCAATTTTGACCTTACACAAAACGATCACTCGTATCAGCCGCCCTCCGCTCAGCATTGGATGGGTACTGACCTGTTTGGACGATCAGTGCTTGAACGCTCGCTTCAAGCGACAAAGAATGCTGTGCTCATTGGTTTTTGCTCGACAGCTCTGGCTTTGCTTATCGCATTAAGTTTAGGTGCCATGGCCGGCTACTTTGGAGGATGGGTCGACGAAGTTGTCGTGTGGCTTTACACCACGCTCGATTCTATACCCTATATACTTTTGCTAGCAACATTTGCATTTGCACTTGGACAAGGATTAATTAATGTCTTTTTAGCTTTGGGGCTCACCTCGTGGACCACGCTTTGTAAAATCATTCGCAGTGAAACAATGAAGATAAAAAGCATGGAATATATTTTAGCCGCCCGCGCGCAAGGACAAACCACTTTCAAAATCTTATGGCAGGAAATTCTACCAAACATGTCCCATTTAATCGTAGTGCAGGTGGGAGTGATTTTTATTGCGGTCATCAAAATCGAAGTTATCTTGAGCTATCTCGGTTTGGGCGTAGCTCCGGGCACCCCGTCGTGGGGACTTATGATCGAAGACGCAAAAGAGGAACTCACGCGCAATATCTGGTGGGGCTTCACTTCTGCGACATTTTTGATGTTTGCTTTGGTTCTTGCCAGTCAGTTAGTTGTGGAAAATCTACGAAAATCCACCGACCGCTAGGACACGATCTCTCTATCTCTCCTACCGTCATCCAGAGTTTTTACTACACCGTCATCCAGAGTTTTTATTACACCGTCATCCTCATATGGACGCCACCCCGGTCAAGTGTAAAAGTGGCCTTGGGTCGGGGGAGGGTCTGTTTGATGAGTGACCTTGAACATCAGCCTCAT
>JAYUQP010000032.1:0-5041 GCA_043757265.1 Bdellovibrionales bacterium
ACTACTGCTCCCAGGGTCAACAGAGGCTCTTAATATTGGCTTTCAAAATGGCACAGATCGAGTTACATTACGATGTTCACGAAACGTACCCAATTTTACTTCTCGACGATGTCTTATCCGAGATCGACGAAACGAAACGGATAAGACTTATCGAAGCTTTGGAATCACTTCGTGCGCAAATTTTTATTACGACGACGGAAGATACGGTGTTGCGCTATTTGAATCGTAGCACCTATTTAGTTTTTGACGTCAGCAATGGACGAATTCGTCCCAAAGTGTCCCAGGAGGAAGCGAGTGTCAGATAATCACGTAGCTCAAGACGACAAACTAAAAAAGAATTACTCTGCAGATTCAATTCAAGTCTTGGAAGGCCTCGAGGCAGTTCGCAAACGACCAGGCATGTACATTGGCGATACGGGTATTCGCGGATATCACCATTTAGTTTATGAAATTGTTGATAACTCTGTGGATGAAGCGCTGGCCGGACATTGCAAAAAAGTTTCTATTATCATTCACAAGGATGAAAGTATCACCGTTGAGGATGATGGGCGTGGTATTCCTGTGGACACCCACAAATCAGGAAAATCGGCTCTCGAAGTCGTTTACACCGTACTTCATGCCGGTGGAAAGTTCGACAAGGATACTTATAAAGTTTCTGGTGGATTGCATGGTGTGGGTGCTTCGGTAGTCAACGCCCTCTCTTCGTTTTGTATTGTCGAAGTTCAGCGCGAAGGTTCTGTCTGGCGACAAGGCTTTGAGCGGGGTGCTCCTACAGGACCGCTCGAAAAAGTTGGAACCACGAGCAAAACCGGAACAAAAGTAACGTTTCTGCCGGACCGAGATATTTTTAAGCAGGAAGAACTCACTTACAATTTCGATACACTTGCAGCGCGCTTTCGTGAACTTGCATTTTTAAATGCGGGTCTTTATTTTTCCTTATCTGACGAGCGCACTGGTAAAAAATCAGAATATCAATTTGCTGAAGGTGTAAAAGAATTTATCGAGCATTTGAATATCGCAAAAAAAGCTTTGCACCAAAGTATCGTTTATTTTTCTGGAACCAAAGAAGGGATGGAATTGGAAATTGCCATGCAGTGGAATGATTCTTACACAGAATCGATTTTTTCTTACTGTAATAACATCAATACCATCGAGGGTGGAACGCACTTAGTAGGTTTTCGTGGAGCTCTTACAAGAACCATGAATTCTTATGCTAACGCTAAGAATCTTCTTAAAGAACTTAAAGGTGAGTCTCTGGAAGGCGAGGATATTCGCGAAGGTTTAGCGGCTGTGGTCAGCGTGAAAGTTCAAGAGCCGCAGTTTGAAGGGCAGACCAAAACAAAATTAGGAAATAACGAAGTCAAAGGGATTGTCGAATCGCTAGTTAACGAAAAGTTAGCAGATTGGTTAGATAGAAATCCAAGCGTTGCAAAGGTCATCATCGGAAAGTGCGTCGATGCTTGGTTGGCAAGAGTCGCCGCCAGAAAAGCGCGCGAGATGACGCGGCGAAAGTCGGCGCTGGATTCGCACTCACTTCCCGGCAAAATGGCAGACTGCCAAGAAAAAGATCCTTCAAAATGTGAAATATATTTGGTCGAAGGAGATTCGGCCGGTGGATCAGCAAAGCAAGCTCGCGACCGCAGAACTCAAGCTGTACTCCCGTTGCGCGGAAAAATCTTAAACGTCGAAAAAGCCAGATTCGATAAAATGCTGGGAAATGAAGAGATCAAGATGATGGTTTCGGCCATCGGAATTGGGATCGGCAGAGATAGTGTCGAGATGGAAGATCTACGTTATCATAAAATCATTATTATGACCGATGCGGACGTGGATGGATCGCACATTAGAACACTTCTTCTTACATTCTTTTACAGACAGATGAAAGAAGTCGTCGACAAAGGCCATGTGTACATCGCACAGCCACCCCTCTACCGTTACAAAAAAGGTAAAGAGGAAGTTTACCTTAAAGACGAAAAGGCGCTTACCGAGTTTTTACTCAAAACCAGTATTGCAAATTTTCGAATCGTAAATCAGAAAAAGTCGATGAACGAAGAAGAGATGAAAAAATTCGTTCTCGACATTTTGAAGTTCGAGGAAGTAATACGAATAAAATCTACTGATTTTGATCCTGAATTTTGCCGTTTTATAATTTCGCTCAATACCAACTTAGAAAAACTGATCACCGACGAAAACTATTGCAAGGATATATTCTCGCAAATCAAAAAGATCATAGCGGAAGGTAAAAGCCCGCTCATAAATCTGGAACTTCTGCAATTTGATGGTGCCAATCAAAAAATTACTTTTCGAACAACACAAATGGGTCAGCGAAAAGAAAGCGTGCTCGATATTTATTTGATAAAAACAGGTCAATGGAAAACCTTGTTCTCTGTTTGGCAGAGTATGCAAGATGTCGTCGCTCTCCCCGTGCAAGCGCAAGCAGAAAAAAGCGATGTCGTGGAATTCACATCTTACAAGCTGTTCTACGATTTCTTCATGGAAGAGAGCAAAAAAGGCGCTTACATTCAGCGCTATAAGGGTCTAGGAGAGATGAATCCAGATCAGCTCAAAGAGACTACGATGACGCCCGCGAACAGGACACTTCTTCAAGTGTCCATCGTAGATGCGATGCTTGCCGATGAAACTTTTAGTATTCTTATGGGCGAAGAAGTAGAACCGCGCCGGCAGTTTATTTCTGAAAACGCGTTGTTGGCTAAAGAATTAGACGTTTAGAGGTTATTTATGAATGATAATAAATTTTTGGGAAATATTACTAAAGTCGACATCAATCAAGAGATGAAAGACTCCTACTTACAATACTCTATGAGTGTCATTGTTGGAAGGGCACTCCCTGATGTAAGAGACGGACTCAAGCCGGTTCATCGTCGGGTGCTGTTTGCGATGCACGAACTTAGCAATACGCATGACAAACCTTATAAAAAATCGGCCCGCGTTGTGGGCGACGTGATTGGTAAATATCACCCGCACGGGGATGTGGCCGTCTACGACACAATGGTGCGCATGGCACAGGAATTCTCGCTTCGCTACCCCCTCATTGATGGACAAGGAAACTTTGGATCCATCGATGGAGATAGCCCGGCGGCACAACGTTACACCGAAGTGCGCATGACTCATTTAGCAGAGCAACTGCTTGAAGATATCGAAAAAGAAACAATCCCATTTGTTCCAAACTATGACGATTCCTTGGTGATCCCGGCAATTCTCCCGGCCAAGTTTCCAAATCTTCTAGTGAACGGGAGTTCGGGAATTGCTGTTGGTATGGCAACTAATATTCCACCTCACAATTTAGGCGAAGTGATTGATGGTTGTGTGGCTATCATCGAAAATCCAGAAATCTCTGACGATGAAATTATTGCGTTGATTCCAGGACCTGATTTCCCAACCTACGGAGTGATTGCCGGTAGGAACGGAATTGTTTCAGCTTACAAAAAGGGTCACGGAATTATTGCCATCAAAGCGGTTGCCGAAATCGTTCCGCTAAAAGATCGCGAAGAAATCATCGTCACCGAAATTCCTTATCAAGTGAACAAGGCAAAATTGATTGAAAGTATTGCCGATCTTGTTCGCGATAAAAAAATTGAAGGTATCAGCGACATTCGTGATGAATCTTCAGGCGAAGGTATGAGAGTTGTCATCACGCTGAAAAGAAATGAAAACGCGAGCGTCATTCTCAATAGATTATACAAGTATACTCAGATGCAAGTAAGTTTTGGTATTCGCATGCTTGCTCTAGATGCACGGCTCAGACCGCACATGTTCTCGTTAAAAGAAGCGTTAGTGGCCTTCGTCGCGCATCGAAAAGATGTGGTGATCAAGCGGTGTATTTTTGATCTCAAAAAATCTGAGGCACGTTCGCACATTTTGGAAGGTCTTAAAAAAGCGATTGATCAAATCGATGCCGTTGTTGCCACCATTCGTGCTTCTCGAGAAACAGCGCTTGCAAAGATTGCTCTTATGGAAAAATTTCTATTTTCTGAAAAACAAGCGCAAGCCATTCTCGAAATGCGATTATCGAGATTAACTGGATTAGAAAGTCAGCGCATCCTCGATGAGCTTGCAGAGCTTATGAAGACTATTCTTTGGTTAAAAGATGTGCTCAGCGACGAGCGCAAGGTTTATCAAATTATCAAAGACGAGCTAGTCGAAATTAAGGCAAAATTTAACAATCCCCGACGAACGCAGATTGAAAGTGATGGTCAGGATATCGAAGACGAAGACCTTATTTCGCAAGAAAAAATGGTCATCAACATCACTAATTCAGGAACGATAAAACGAATTCCGATTGATCAGTACAAGTCGCAACGCCGCGGTGGAAAAGGTGTTAAGGGAGCAGATACAAAAGAAGAGGATTTTGTCACAAATATTTTCGTGGCAAACACAAAGACAACCCTTCTCGTTTTCACAAGTAACGGAAAAGTCTATTGGACCAAAGTGTACAAACTGCCATTAGGGACTCGAACATCCAAAGGAAAGTCGATCAACAACGTTGTTGAGATTGGCGCAAACGAAACGGTACGTGCCGTTCTACCTATCGAAGAGTTTAAGGAAAATCGTTACGTTGTTATGTTGACGAAAAAAGGCACCATTAAGAAAACGCCTTTAAGTGCATTTTCTAATCCACGCCCGTCTGGCATTATTGCCCTGACCATTGATTTAGATGACGATCTTTTAACGGCGAAAATTAGCGAAGGTAAAAACGACATCTTTATATGCACCAAAGAAGGAATGTCTATTCGCTTCGATGAGGGAGATGTTCGCCCGATGGGACGCACGGCTCGCGGAGTGCGCGGAATGACGCTTTCGAAAGAAGATAGCGTTGTTGGTTGCGAGGTATTCAACAAAGAGGGTCAGTCGAATATTCTGATCGTTACTGCGGGTGGCTACGGTAAGCGCACACAACTCGAAGAGTATCGAGAGCAAAGTCGAGGCGGTGTGGGCGTTATTACGCAAAAAACAACCGATAAAATTGGTCAAGTTGTCACTTGCCGAAGCGTGCTCGATACAGACGACATCGTATTGGCGA
>JAYUQP010000033.1:0-41117 GCA_043757265.1 Bdellovibrionales bacterium
CAACCTCGTCGAGGTAGGAGCGTTTAATACTTTGTTCGAGCAGCCACTGTTCTTTTTCGGTTTGTCCCCATGCCATTTTCATCCTCCTACAGACTGTTATTACACAGAGCACGAGTGAAGGGTCAATGGGCAATCTTTAATCTCACCGAACTCTAAACAGCTCGTTAATTTTTCTTCACAGGGTTTTTTGTTGTGAGTCCGTTGATTTGTAAGTAAAACGGATTATGGTGCGCAGTTGTGATTCCCTTGTTTTAAGGATTTTAGGCTTTTTTATTCTCTCTTCGTGCGCCCACAAAACCCATAAAATTTGCGACCACATTGAAATGCGCGAAGGACGTCTAGCGCTGAGCACAAATGAGCAAGTCTTGGTCTGTGGCTCAAACGAAGGCGCCGCTGGCTGGAAAGAAATTCCCATTCCCCAGGCACAGCATCAACTAACGGTTTATCTCAACAACGAAGGTTACCTTTCGCCACGATTCGAACGCGACCAAAAGCAGCTGACTGTTTGGTCAGGACCTCGTTCTAAAATCTCGGCGCTTGAAGTGACCGGGGCGGATGGACTCCTCGATCCCGACAAAAAACGGAAAATAGTCGGTGAAAGTTTAGAACCCGCTCGCCTTGATGAAGTTCAACAATGGGCAGAGACTGACCTACGTAATAGCGGCTACGCATGCCCGCAGGTTTCATTGCAAGGGCAAGCGTGGGACACCAAGGTCATTGCAAATGTCGAAGAAGGGCAGCAACAAACCTTTGGTGGGATTACACGGATTGGGCTCGATAATATTGATCAGTCCTATCTCTCGCGCTACGAAGCGTTTGGGAGCGGAGATCTCTACGATGTGCGAAAAACCCAACTGACAGCATCGCGCATGCTTGCCGAAGGGTTTATACAAAGTGCAAATTTCGTGGCCACATGTCGTGGTGATAAAGCCGACCTTACCCTGCGCGCCAGCATTGGACCGCCAAAAGTTTTTCGTTTTGAAGTGGGAGCTTCCACCGAAGAATTTCCATTTGCCAGTGTGACATTTCGAAACGCGCGGGTTGACGACCGTGCGTCGTCATATACGGCGACACTCTACACCTCGCCACGCACACAAAGCTTAACAGCTACGTCGCAGCTCTATTGGTTGCCCTGGACAAAAAAAGCCTTTTTCGGCCCGCGGGCCCGCCTGGCGCGGGTTTCGGAAAAGACTTTTGAATACTTGGAAGCCAAAGCAGGAGCCGATATCGGCCGCTTTTGGGACATGTGGGACATTCGCTGGATGGGACGTTTGGGTCCTACAATAAACTACACCGAAACCAAGGTGGGTATCGGTCCCGAAAATATTTCTTACTTGTCTTGGGAAGCATCGCTCGATGCAATGAGCTTGAATTACGAAAGCAACCTTCGCAATCAGTACGAGGGATGGGCCGGGAGTTTTCGATATCGCGGGCAGAAAAAAGGTTTAGGATCTGAGATCAACGTGAATCGCTACGATGTCACCTACAAAGCCTTGTGGAATGTTGGAGCCTATGCTCCGCCGCTGCTGGTGTTTGGCTTCAGGCTAGAATTAAACTCAGTGGATGCCGACCAAACTACAGCGGGACAGGACAACCGAGAGCTCGTACCCATCGAATATCGCGTTTTTTATGGTGGAGCCGAAAATTTACGAGGCTTCTCGCGAAAGAGCATTACTAATGCGAACATCGGGTATCTCACGGCAGCTTACGCCGGCTTCGAACTTCGTCTGATCGAGCAGATACCATGGAATATTCAACCCCTGCTACTTGTAGACTTAGCCCGCCTGGGCGCGCAACGAATGGAATTTGATGATCCGTTATTTGCCTCATTTGGTGGAGGCATTCGCTGGGCTTCGCCGTTCGGCACGCTTCGAGGTTCGGCTGCTCGAGGAAAAATTTATCAAGCAAATTCAAGCGCAGCCGTTTATGCGGAGGAGTGGGTTTACTTTTTAAGTTTTGGGCAGGAGTTTTAATGCCGACAAAAATTCCAAAAAGAATTGCGAAGCTAGTGCTCACACTGTCGCTTATTTTGGCTTCACTGGTACTTGTTGTGCTTCTTTCTACAGCGGGGTCAATTTATTGGATTCTAAACTATCCAGAATCGGCTTGGCGTTTTGCAAGTCGTTACATATTGCCAGACGATCTCAAGGTAACGTGGGAGTCCATGGATTTCGATTGGCGTAAGAAGGCCTGGAATGAATGGGGTTTTGCCTGGTCGACTAAGAATCTTGCAGTTACAAAAGGTCAACCAAAAGTGAATGCGGGTGTTAGCACCGCAGAAGCAAAATGGGGATTCAATTTTTTAAGCGACAAACCGACCTTCGAATTTGAACGCATTGATTTACAAACCCGGGAAAAATCTTTTGTCCAACTTGAACCATCAAAGGAAAAATCACCGGAGCAGAGTATTTATCAAATGGTGAACAATGCGCTTGGTTATCTTTCTCAGTCCAATAAATTTTTGGTTTTTCATTCAATGAACGTGAAAGTTGTTAACTTTCAATTGCGTATGGCAAATCAAGACGCGTGGGATCTTAACGGCAGCGCTATTAAGTTACCTCATCCGGCAATCAATCAAGAAATTCAATTCAACATATCTGCGCTATCAAAGCTTATGAGTGCTGAAGCAAAGGGTTACCTCAACGGACGATTGCTCGGCACCCAACAGCAATTTTTGCAAATTGAAACGCAGGTCAAAACAGCCGATTGGTCGGTGCAGGGGACAATTTACGGTGTTTTCCACAACGAAAAGCTTTCCGTGCAAAGCAAACCGAGAATCACCATCAGTGGTTCCAAATCTCCCACAGAGATTCAGCCTGAAATCGCCCTGGTACTTGCAGAAAAAGGCATGGATGTTAAGACTCAAATGGACGTGACCGGCGTGCCCGGACCGGTGGTCCATCTAAATAAAATCACAGCTTTGATGCACATGCCCTTTGAAAACGACGTTATGTGGGCAGAAGTTGCTACAACGTTGCAAGCAGAAATCCCTATTGATCTTTTCCTTGTCGATAAGGACATGCGGGCTCCACTCGAAAAGGCATGTCGTTGTAAACTTCCGGAAGAATTCCAAGCAAGTGTTAACGGAAAAGCATGGCTCGAAAAATACTTCGGCCAAAACAAAACTCGCCAAAAATTGGCCGAGATCCGAGTTAAATTCAAAAGCGTAAAAAACAAATTGTTCTCGGCCGATCTAGCTGCCGACGTGAATGTGTTTGGCGAAAATCACAAGTGGTCGTTCGAACCGAAGCTTGATGCGGATATCATGATTCACAGTTTTCAAGGGCTGCGCGAGTACCTTGATGCAAAGGGAGTCATCATTCCGGCACCGCTTGACGTTCTTGAAGGCACAATTGGCATCACTGCCAAAAGTCCGATTTCCTCTAGCGAAACTAATTTGCATACAGCGGTACAGATCGCGCTTGATTTTAAATCTCCTACGCAAGCTGTAATGATCGACTCCAAGGTTATTTTAGAACTCGCGAACACTTTTAAGTCTTTGGATATAGATGTTGATGCGTTGATCCGGACGCTCAGTCTCGATCTTCCGCCCCTCGATCCCGTCTTGGGAATTCCTGCGCTCGCTTCGGATCCTCGCATTTTGCGACAAGCTCCCAAAAAAGTAAAACCACAATTCCAAGTGCGAGTTGTCACGCGAGTTCGCACCGAAAAAGCGGGCGCCATACGGCTCTCCTCCAAATTTGCAAAACCCAATGTGCCGATATCGGTTTTGGTAAATGCAGTGGGTGCTGACTCAACTGGGTATGTGCGTTTTGAACCTTTCGCGGTTAGCTATTTACGGAGGAAGATCTTTGTCGAGAAAGTGAATATCTCGCTCGCAAAAAACGACGAGGATGATTTGCCTGTGGAAGGGCGCTTCCGAATCGAACAGGGCGGCTACAAGATATTTATAACAATGTCAGGGACAGTTCAGTCTCCGAGTGTTTTATTTTCCAGTGAGCCGATGTTATCTAAAAATGATATTATTTCTGTTCTTCTCTACGGACGCGTGGCCAATCAACTTGTATCAAATGAGGCTGAAACCACTGGCAATGTGAACGCGGCTCTAACAGATAAAGCAGTTGGAATTTTTGGCTTGTGGGCCTTTGCTTCCACACCTATTCAAAGTTTTTCGTACAACGCCACCACCAAGGTTTACACAGCAACTGTGGATTTGGGAAATGGAGTCACCGCGGGTGTTGGAACCAACTGGGAGCAGGCTACAAATTTCGAATTGCGCAAACGCGTTTCGAGTCGATGGGTGCTGACGGCTTCATGGGCCCCCAACCAGTACAATCGCCAAGAAGGACGACTCGTTTTACAGTGGGAGAAGCGTTTTTGAAGTCTACAACTGGAAAGCGCTGCAAATTCTTTTCTTCAATCTAAGCGCCATTTGCTCTCGGTTATAATTCGCGAACCGCGTTTACAAAACAAATAACTCCAGCCCCACTGAGCTATGACCGTCAATCGGTTTTTAAAGCCCACAAGATAATAAATATGGATAAAAAACCAGGCCATCCATGCAGGAAAGCCTTTCATTTTGAATCGACCTGATTGCACAAGGGCGCGGTTCCTTCCGATGGTTGCCATAAGCCCTTTATCGACGTAAACAAAATCAGGTATCGGTTTCTCGCGAATCAAAGAAAGAATTTTTTTGGCAACATAGCCCCCAGCCTGCATAGCTGCGGGCGCCAAACCTGGTACAAATGTTTTGTTCGCCATTTCGATAGACGCAAGGTCTCCAGCCACAAATATATTTGGATGGAGAGGAATAGAAAGATCACCGTTCACTTTGATTCGACCGGCGCCATCCGTCTTGATTATTTCATCAAAGAGCATGGGTGCCGCTTCTACCCCAGCAGCCCACAAAACGCAGTGCGATTTAATAAATTCTTTTGAAGTTTGCACACCTGTTTTAGTTATGCCCTCGACTCTGGTTGAGGTGCGCACATCCACTCCCAAGTACATAAGGTCGCGAGTAGCAATTTGCGAAAGATCTTCATCAAACTGCGCCAAGATTCTTGGGCCAGCCTCAACTAAAATAATTTTTGTTTGCGAAGGATCAATATTTCTAAAATCATGGACTAATACTGTTTTGCTAATATCGGCAATCGCACCGGCTAGCTCGACACCTGTGGGACCGCCGCCAACGATGACGAAGCTGAGCAGTGCCGAACGGACTTCGGGGTTCAGTTCGTTTTCAGCTCGTTCAAAAATCGACAAGATGCGCGTTCTGATCTCGACGGCTTGTTCCAAAGTTTTAAGACCAGGAGCAAACTCTTCCCATTCTCTGCGCCCGAAGTACGAATGTCGTGCTCCACAGGCAAGGATAAGATAATCAAATTCAAGCTGGATGGGCTCCTTTGATTCTGCTGTTCCGTCCCCGGAAATAAATTTTTCTTTAAGGTAAATCTTTTCCACTTTTCCCATGTGGATTTCCACATTCGAATTTTTTGAGAATTCGGCACGAATCGGAACGGCAATATCGCTTGGATCCAGTCCCGCTGTGGCGACTTGATATAGAAGAGGTTGAAAGAGATGATGATTCCGTTGGTCGATCAAAACGACTTGAATGTCGGATTTGTTTGCTAAAACCTGCGTTGCTTTAAATCCCGCAAAGCCCGCCCCAACGACGACTACGATTTTTTTACCTTTAGCTTTTGCAGAATGAACTAGTTTCATAGGGACGCTCTCAATGTTAAGGAATTCGAGTATTCACCTTAATAAGGTGATGACCTGCATCTTAAGCCTCGTGTTACGAGTGTACAAAAATATTTTGCGATACTAGAATCTTTTCAATGTACAAGCTACGCGATTACCAGCAGCAAGCAGTCACTAATACACTTCAGTACTTTCGTAAAAAACGAGAGCCGGCAGTAATTGTACTTCCAACTGGAGCTGGGAAAAGCCTCGTCATTGCTGAGCTTGCGCGTATCGCTAATGGCCGAGTATTGGTTTTAGCGCACGTAAAGGAGCTTGTAGAGCAAAACTACGAAAAGTACGTAAGCTACAAGCTTGAAGCAGGGATCTTCTCTGCAAGCCTCGGTCAAAAGGACCGGGATCAAAAAGTCATCTTTGGAAGTGTGCAATCGGTGGCACGTGCTTCTGATGATTTTTTTAATAATTTCTCACTTCTGGTTATCGACGAGTGTCATCGGGTGGCAGAAGAAGGCTCCACGCAGTACCAAGATGTTATAAAAAAACTTTCGGAACGGAACCCAAAATTATGCATTTTAGGTTTGACAGCCACCCCGTACCGAATGGGATTGGGGTGGATTTACGAAACATCTTGGATAGGCGAGATTAAAACCGACAAGAAGCGTTTTTTTAAACACTGTGTGTATGAATTACCGCTGTCGTACATGATAAAAAATAAATTCTTAACCACTCCGGTAAAGGTGGACATCCCGGTGACGAGCTACGATTTTTCCGAACTCTCCGAAAAAGACCGAGTCTTTACTGCAGCGGAAGTGGAAGAAGTATTAAAAAGCCAAAAACGACTGACACCATTTATTATCAACAACATCATCGATATCACCGAACGATTTCATCGAAAAGGTGTAATGATATTTAGTGGCTCGGTAAGACACGCGACCGAGATCATGTCGTACTTGCCGCCTGAAGATTCGCGTTTGGTCATTGGCGACACCGATATGGAAGAGCGAAACGACATCGTCGAGGATTTTAAAAATAAAAAATTTAAATATCTAGTGAATGTGTCTGTTCTCACAACCGGCTTCGATGCGCCCCATGTGGATGTGATTGCAATTTTACGCCCCACAGAGTCCAACAGTCTTTATCAACAGATTGTGGGGCGAGGGCTGAGGCTCTCCGACGAGAAAAAAGATTGTTACATTTTAGATTACACAGGCATGGGTCACGATATTTACGCCCCAGAGATCAGTGACAAAAAACCCACCAAGGACACGGTTGCGGTAAGAATACCGTGTCCGGCCTGCGGGTACGAAAATGATTTTTGGGGCCGGCTCGACGAATTTGGCGATATCACGGAGCACTATGGCCGGCAGTGCCGAGGTGGAAAGCGAGACCCCGACACCTTAAAAGTGACACCCTGTGGATATCGATTTCGCTTTAAAATCTGCCACAGTTGCGGTGTGGAAAACGACATCACGGCGCGCGCCTGCGAGAAGTGCAAGGCCATATTGATTGATGCTGATGCTAAGCTCAAACAGGCCAAGCTTTCCAAAAACGCTCATATCCTGACGCCGGATAGAATCACCTTCGAGGAGCGAAAAGACAAAAATTCAAACTCGTACCTCGAAATTCGTTACTATGATTACGACGCACAGTATGTGAGCGAAGCGCACTTTTTTAGTAATCCATCCTCGATCAAGAAATTTAACATCAATTTTTTACGCTCTCACCTTAAACGTCCAGAGCTTGCCATAGAGATCCAAAATCCAAGGGACGTTATTAAATACCAGGGTCTGTTTCGCTTGCCATCATTTGTGATTGCCCGTAAACAAGACAAGTTTTGGAAAATTACCGAAAAAGTTTTTGCTGAGGAGCTTTAGCAGACTTCAGAATAGCAATTCACGGTCGACTTTTTGCTCACGCAGCAAGCGTTCTTTCAAAATATTAGATGGTAATCATATTGTCTCGAAACTCTTTGCTAAAAAGAGCTTCAGCTCTTTTCAAAGTTTCGTTGTAGGCCAAATGCCCCGTATTTAAATCGCGAGGGTTGACCCGAGAAGATTTAGGCAAATAGATCACTCGATGGTTGGGTCCCCAAATACGATTGCGTTGCTCGAGCTTCATTTTTGAAACGGATTCATTCCTATCAAGATAAATATTCAGAACTCTCTCAGTTTTATCTAAAGGGTTCAAACCTGATTTCTGCAATAAACCACCGTCGTAGTACCATTTTCCAGCAACCTTGACGGGAGGAAACATTAGGGGAACGGCGCACGAGGCTAGCACCGATTGAGGTAGATTCCCTGATGACAAAAATTTTAATTTTAAAAATGGCAATTCCACCACGCCAACTTCCAGTGGAAGCTTTGTTTGCGAAAAATCGGGCGCAAAAGCGGATTCAAGGATTGAGTAAAACTTTTTTCCAGCGAGCAATCCAAGTCCAACCTTCGGATCCCAGTAGTCTTTGACGGTCTTCGAAAACAGAAGGTTTTTAAATTCGACAGGCTTTAACCCCGATGCTAAAGCTGCCCCAACGAGCGCGCCGGCGCTAGTGCCGGTTATTTTATTCGGTTTAAAATCAGACTTATAAAGCTGTTCCACTATGGCGGTATGGCTATAGAAGCCAAAAAAAGCACTGCATAATGAGAGAGTAAACGGCCCCTCTGCCAACCATGATTCGAGCGTGAGCTTCATTTAGATTTTTTAAAATGGTTTTTTGATTAAGTCACGGTGAGATTCAGTATCTCTTATGAGACAACTAAAAAAAAGTTTTTTTGTGTGAAATACTTAGACTATCTGAAAGCGTTGATTGATGAATAGTCGTATCAGCTACAGCTACAGCTCCAGCGCGAAGGCGACATTTAAGTTTTTTGAATCTTTATCTAGACCATTTAGAATTAGGTCAAATCATGTTCTCAGTGTATCCTGTGTTCGAAACAGAATCTCTGTTTTTCAAATTTTGCAATCAGACCCTCAAAAGTCAAAAAAAGGTACAAATGATCAGTCGTCGCTCGGTTCAAAGTTGTTTGAAGTATTTTGCTATTTTAAATTTATTTGTTTTATTGGGATGCGGTGAAGGTGATCCCACTAACCTCAATTCGCAAAACCCTTTCGGAGCAGGTCCGTTGGCCGTGGATTTATCGTCAGATGGGGGTGGTGTTCAGCCGGGAGATTTGGGTTCCGCCGGCAATTACGTGATCCTCGCTAAAACTGGTGTTTCTAATGTTACAGGGTCCGCCATTACTGGTAACGTTGGAGTGAGTCCGGCGGCAGCGACATACATAACGGGATTTTCACTTGTAGCCCACGCTTCAAATGTATATTCAACTTCAGCATCGGTTGTTGGAAAAGTTTATGCGGCGAACTATACATATCCGACTCCTTCAAACTTGACGACTGCAATTGGAAGCATGGAAACGGCCTACACAAATGCCGCCGGTCGCACACCTTCGGATTTTACGGAGCTGGCAACTGGGAACTTAGGTGGATTGACGTTGGCGCCAGGCCTTTACAAATGGTCCAACACCGTAACAATCCCCACCAATGTTACTATCTCGGGCAGTGCCAATGATGTTTGGATCTTTCAAATTGCGGGCGATGTTACCATGAGCGCGGCAACAAACATCGTTCTTGCAGGCGGCGCTAGAGCACAAAATATTTTTTGGCAAGTCGCTGGGCAGGTGACTATTGGAACTACATCGCAGTTCCATGGCATAATTCTTTGCAAAACTGCAGTCACAATGAATACTAATGCCGTTCTGAATGGTCGCATCTTTGCACAAAGTGCGGTGGTGCTCGACAATAACTCAATCACCGAACAGTAATCGCGCTGTTTGAATACTTTAAATTGGCCAGGGTTTGAACCTTGGCCAATTTAGCCGATGAGCTCTTTACAAAGACGTTTGCCGCGTCGGCGCACAGGGGTAAAAAAAACCTGATGAAGCAGCGGACAAAGAAATCTCTATTAGCGTCGTTAGAGTCTTAGCAGTCCTTGTCATGCTAAGAGCGCTAGGCTTTGCATCCAAAAGCAGCTAGTGTAAACTCAAAATGTCTCATCATTGCGAGGAAAGTACATTGTCTGCACCAAATACAAACACATCTCACTATAAGTATCTGTTAGCGCTTGCAGCCCTAGGAGTTGTTTACGGGGATATCGGAACAAGCCCTCTCTACGCACTCAAGGAAGCGTTTCACCCGGGTCATCACATGATTGCAGACCCACAGAACGTGATGGGGCTTTTGTCGCTTATTTTCTGGTCACTGATGTTGGTGATCTCTTTTAAGTATTTAGGATTTATTTTACGCGCCGACGATAAGGGGGAGGGTGGAATTTTAGCCCTTACATCCATTATTACTCCGGAAGAATCTGAAGATGAACCCACTCAGTATCCGCGAGGACGAAAATTTCTTATCATGCTGGGTTTGTTTGGAACAGCTTTGCTTTACGGCGATGGAATGATCACCCCAGCTATTTCCATTCTGAGTGCGGTGGAGGGATTGAGTTTGATCACTCCGGTGTTCAACCCGTATGTCACATGGATCACTGTGGGAATCCTTGTTGGTCTGTTTTCGATTCAGAAACATGGAACCAGTGCAGTAGGAAAGGTGTTCGGACCTGTTACTCTACTTTGGTTTGTGGTTGCGGCGGCATTAGGCTTAGTGAGCATTTTTGAAACGCCAGAAATTTTGCAAGCAATCAACCCCATGTATGTTGTTTCGTTTTTTCAAAATAACATGTGGTATGGCTTTATGGCGCTGGGTTCGGTATTTCTCGTCGTCACAGGCGGTGAGGCTCTCTATTCGGATCTAGGCCACTTTGGAAGGCAGCCCATTACACTTGCCTGGTTTTATGTGGCTCTACCAGCTTTGACATTAAACTACTTCGGGCAGGGCGCTCTTTTATTGAGATCTCCATCAGCCATCGAAAACCCTTTCTTTTTACTCGCACCGAGCTGGGCACTTTATCCACTTGTTATTTTAGCAGCTCTTGCCACGACGATTGCATCTCAAGCTTTGATCACTGGTGTTTTTTCTCTCACCATGCAAGCTGTTCAAAACAAGTATTCGCCGCGTTTGCATATTGCCCATACGTCCGAAAAAGAATCGGGGCAAATTTATGTCAAAAATATGAGTCGATTTTTGATGGTCGGATCCATTGGTTTAGTGCTGGCTTTCAAATCTTCAAGCAACCTTGCGGCAGCCTACGGACTTGCGGTCACAACAACAATGGTCATCACCACAATACTGTTTTATGTGGTGGCTCGCGAGGAGTGGGGATGGAGCCGACTACTGGCAGGATCCCTATGCGGATTTTTCTTGATCATCGATCTAGGATTTTGGGGTGCGAACATTTTAAAAATTGTGGAAGGTGGTTGGTTTCCTCTTTTAATTGGCTTCGCGGGCTTTACGCTCATGACTACATGGAACTCGGGGCGGAAACTTTTGGCGTTAAGGATGGCCGAGAAAATGATTCCTCTTGATCAGTTTCTAAAGAATCTTATTGCAGACAATCCGACTCGTATCGATGGAACCGCAGTGTATTTAAATCGAAGCTTAACTCTGGCCCCCTACGCGCTTCTACACACCTATGAGCATTTTAAAACAGTTCACCGCAATTTGATTTTTTTATCGGTATCGGTTTGCAAATCACCCATCGTGAAAGCGTCTGAACGCTCGCAAGTGGTGGAACTCGGCGAGCGGAAGTTTCATGTAACGCTTAAATACGGTTATTTAGAGCTTCCGCACATACCGCGCGATCTTGGAGCCCTGAAGTTTGGCGATATTCAGGTAGATTACAGCAAGATCAGCTACGTCATCGGTAGACAAAGTCTTTACGCTACCGACTTTCCAGGTATGGCCATTTGGCGCGAAAAAATATTTAGCATCATTTCACGAAATGAAGTGTCGGCGACAGATTACTTTCAACTTCCTAGAGATCGAGTGGTCGAAATCGGCATGCAGATCGAACTATAAAAAACATTTCCTTTAACATTCGCGGTGCGAGCCATTAATACCTGAACAAGAAAAACTCCAAATTTTTCTTCCAATTTATGAATGCCCTCGACACACCCTTCATGTACAGAGCTCGTATCGGCCAATCGTTCACTGTGCGTGAAATGTTTAAAAAGCTGCACAGCAAATACAAAATTTTTGGAAACAAAATATTTTCACTTCCGATAAAGTTCTGAGGGTCAACGTAGATAGATTGAGAATCAAAAAATTTAATAAACCTACATTCACGCACAGGGTGCGGATGTAATAACCAGGAGGTTAAGTGTGAGTAATCAAGGAAACCAAAGCAGTAGCGGAGACTCAAAAAGAAAAGAATCCGGTGGTACAGACAATAAAAGTTCTGGTAGCCAAAAATCTTCTACTGGAGGCTCATCGTCTGGGAATTCAAACAGCGGTGGAAATTCAGGTTCAAGGAAATAATTTGATTTAGATTTGCACTTGAGACCAGCCGAGCTGAAAAAAAAATAAAGGGCTACTAGCCCTTTATTTTTTTGCGATCAAATGCGGATCCATCAATGAGGATTGATGACTTCGCACTTTCAATATTGGAAGCGAAGTTGGATTCTCTGTGCGTAGGTCCTCTCGGCTTGCGAAAAGGTCACCGGGCAAACATTTCCCGCCGAGGAATCTGCTCGCCGCCTCAGCGACTCGCATTGCTTCGAGCCAAAAGATTCACCAGGAACTAGGTCGGAAGCCCAAATATCCCGAACTCAAAACCATCGTGGCTCACGCCTGGACTTGGCATAGAGCCCAGCCGAACGGCTACAAAAATTCGAGAATTCAAGAATTCGTAACCGAGCTGCGCAACACTCTAACTAGACTTTTCTAATGATTCGTCTTCCGAATCTACTGCTAATATCTCAATCGTTTTAACGGGCCCGGGCCGGTGCCGCTTATCAATCCTTTTGTCTCGAAATTTATGCAGCACCGTCATTAATTTTTCAAGGGCACCATCTATCGCTTCCTTAACCGTGTTCGCCTTGTAATGGATAGCAATATGAGCCGAGCGCTTTGGATGGGCGTCTATAAGACAACGCTTATCATTCTCTCCACCCTTGCCGCCGTTTTCGTCGCTCAGGTGAATTTCCACACGCGTAAGGCGCGAGCTGAAATCACCGAGAGCATCAGCTACCATCGACTGGACGGTTTCAACGACATCGGCTCGGCCTTGAATATGATTGTCGGTATGAACACTAATTAGCATTTTTCCCTCCTTATTACCTCAGTTAAATGTGGCTCACCATTAGAATTTGGTCAATAAACCTCGAAGGTTCAGCCATGAAGAGTTCTTGATTTGACATGATCTAGGTGTTGATCGCCTTACTGAATAATGGCATAAATTATAGATGTCCCAGGCATTCAATCCCAATAGCGAAAGCGAACAAACTAACAATTTAAAAACTCTCAAAGTTCTTGGATTTTATCTATGGCCCGAAAAGCGCTGGGATTTGCGATTTCGAGTTATCGCAGCCGTTATTTTTTTAATTCTGGCTAAAGTTCTAAACATGTACGTTCCATTTCTTTTAAAAAACGCTGTGGACGTTTTCTCAAAGCCTCTCAGCGCAATGACGTTACCGATTGGATTGTTGCTGTCTTATGGTTTTGCCCGAATCCTTGTCGCGGTTTTTGGCGAATTGAGGGATTTTATTTTTGTTAAAGTGGGCCAACATGCCCAGCGAACTATTGCCTTAAATACGTTTAAACACCTTCACGGACTTTCGCTGCAGTTTCACCTGTCACGACACACGGGGGGGCTTTCGCGTGTCATCGAGCGGGGAACCCGCGGAATTCAATTTGTCCTGCAATTTATGACATTCAACATCTTGCCCACACTGTTTGAAATAGTTTTGGTGACCGGGGCGGTGATCTATCATTTTAATTTTATTTTTGGAGCCATCATATTCTTAACGATTTTTATTTACATCTTTCTAACGATTGCAGTGACAGAGTGGCGTACGAAGTTTAGAAAAAACATGAACAGCGCCGAAAGCTCGGCCAATACAAAAGCCATCGACAGTTTACTCAACTTCGAAACTGTAAAGTATTTTGGCAACGAGGAGCACGAATACGGCCGGTACGATTTGTCTTTGGCGAAGTACGAATTGGCTGCAGTGACGAGTCAAATGAGCCTATCGTTGTTAAATTTTATTCAATCGACTATCATTGGCATTGGCTTGGTAGCCGTGATGTGGATGACGGGGCAAGGAATTCTGAACGGCACCTACACTGTGGGTGATTTTGTTTTGATCAATACATTTTTGATACAGTTGTATTTGCCGCTCAATTTTTTAGGTTTTGTTTACCGGGAGATTAAAAATAGTCTTATCGATATGGATAAAATGTTTGAGCTTATCAGCGTGCATTCTGAAGTTGCGGATCAAGAAGGCGCTTTAGATATCAACGTCACGGCCGGAGCTATCGAGTTCGAGAATGTTCAGTTTGGTTACAACCCTGATCGCCAGATTTTGAAAGGGATCAGCTTTAAAGTGGATGCAGGAAAAACTCTCGCCATTGTCGGCGCCAGCGGTTCTGGAAAATCTACGATCTCAAGGCTTTTGTTTCGGTTTTATGATCTTCAAGGTGGAGATATAAAAATTGACGGCCAAAGTTTAAAATCAGTCACGCAAAAGTCAGTTCGAAAAGCCATCGGAGTTGTACCGCAAGACACGGTTCTATTTAATGATTCGATTGGCTACAACATACTGTACGGCAAGCCCTCGGCCACCGAAGCCCAAATGCACGAGGCTTCAAAAATGGCAAAAATCCATGATTTCGTAATGTCGCTCAGTCAAAAGTACGAAACGCCTGTGGGTGAGCGAGGCTTAAAATTATCCGGCGGGGAAAAACAACGGGTGGCCATTGCGCGCACAATCTTAAAGAACCCGCAAATTTTGATTTTTGATGAGGCAACTTCAGCACTGGACACGCATAAGGAAAAAGAAATTCAACAGTCGCTACGAGAGATTTCGATTCACAAAACAACCCTGATCATCGCCCACCGCCTATCGACCGTGGTGGACGCAGACGAAATCATAGTGCTAAATGACGGCAAGATATTAGAGCGTGGCAAACACACTGATCTGTTAGATAAAAAAGGTGAGTATTTCCAAATGTGGTCCAAACAGCAAGAGGTCACAAAGATCGAAAAAAAGCTGCAAGAAATAATCTCTTAAAAAGAACGTAAGTAAATCATTTGCCCAATTTTTTCAAAGCAATAGAGTAATTATGCATGAGAGTTTTTGATTCGGGATGGAATTCTTGCGCTTGCTTTAAGATCTCGACGGATTTTTTATAATTGCCTTCAGCAAAGAATATATTTGCCAATCCTAAGTGCGCGCCTAAGCTTTGTGGCCACCGGGAAAGAACAACTGTATATGCATTTTGAGCAGCAGTTTTTTTACCCAGGCTCTCCAGCGCCGCCGCAGAACTGACATGATCCAATTCGTTCGCACTCGCGGAAAGTTCAACAGGGGGAAGTACAACAAGCCCCCAGTAATCTCCTAATCGCCAGTCAGCTTCCAACCGGGCAAAGGTTATACTGGTGCTTCGATCTCTGCCAGTGTGTAAATAAACTATTTGTTGATCTAGATCATACCCATAAACAACAGCGTAGTGCCACTGAGGCCACCATGAGAGAGCTAAATTTTCAAAGATGATCACCGGGTGGCCAGCATTCACTTCTTTTAAAAGATCACTAAATCCGTTGAGCGTCACAGCCATCATACCCTGGCGTCGAGCTCCACCAATCATATTTGACTGCAGAGATCCATTTTTATCTTTGGTTTGAATTTGCAAAACAAGCGTTTCGAGATCTCTTTTTTCTCCATAGTGTTCAAGCACCATGGCCAAAGTTGTCGGTCCACACTGAGTGGTTTGTTGCTTTATAAATGGAACGGCATTAATTATGCGAGACCGCGAAACGTTTGGAGGACGCTCTAAAATACTTTTAGACTGCAAGGGAGCCGTAGCGCAGGCGCTTAACGCCTGCGCTATAAAGCCAAGGAATAAAAAGTATACATGCCTTGAGCGCATTTCTCTTAAGAAACTAAATTCGCTTAAAAAGATAAATGATCAACAAAACTAGAACCACGACGATAAGAATGCCGCCGACGCCATCGCCGCCGTAATAAGCATTATCCACTTCGGCCGAAAGGTTCTGTACTTCTATATCGCTAAGGCTGGCCATGCGATCTTTGACTTCAGTAGCAGAATATCCACTCTTCGCTAACTGCTGACCCACGTCATTGCGGTCCAAAAAAGTTTGGATTTTAGTGATGGCTTGCTCACGATTTTGCTCGCTCACCCAGGCCGTGGTAGAAATCATTTGTTCTGCCTGTGCCTGTTCGGCAGCAAAAACCTGTGGAACATTCGACAGCATAACCGACAACGTAACTGCAACGATTTTTTTAATAGTTATAAACTTCATATAAATCCTCCCAAACATTAGTATCTGAGTCCGTTGGTGCATAAGCAAATATAATTTTCTTAACATGTGATTAGGGTTGTTTAAGGGGATAAATCAAATATTCCAAGCCGTTGAGTTTGATTTCGTACAACAGGCCTAACAGCTGCCCCAGTTCCCCTTCAGGAAAACCTTTTTTATGAAACCACACCACGTAGGGCTCAGGCAGATCGATAAGTGCAAAGTCTTTATATTTGCCGAAGGGCATCTTCCAATTGGCAATTTTGAGGAGGCTCTCGGTGTCAAACATGGAAAGATTTTAAAGGGCAATTGTGTTAACGTCTAGCAAATGAGTAATAAAAATACACGTCTTGTTTATTCGACGGATCCTACGCAGAACAAAAAATGTGCCACTTGCAAAGAGCTTGTTGCGGAGTGTAGTTGTAAAAAAGTGCCCGAAGTGAAGTTGTCTCAGTCGAAAAGCTACAGCTTTGTCGCCTATCTGCGCATCGAAAAGGCAGGCCGGGGAGGAAAAACCGTTACCGCAATCAACGATCTCCCTAAGAACGAAACCTTTTTAAAAGACCTAACATCCGAACTCAAAAGGAAATGCGGCTCCGGTGGCACCTACTCCATGGACGGCAAAGCCGCCTCTATCGAAATCCAAGGCGACAAAATGGACATGATCCGTTCTCTGCTGAATAAGAAGGGCATCAAAACTAAAGGTTCCTGATTGCATTTTATTTCAAACAGGATACATCATACGACCATGAAAAAGAACTTTGCTTTACAGGAACCAAATAAAAAACCAGATCGCGTCGCTGAGGCTATAAAAGCCGAAGTTAATAAATATTTGGCCCGAGAGCGCCGCAAAAGCCTACCTCATGGTGTCGACTACTGGGATTTCGATTGTAAAGTAGGTATCGATGCCGATTCTGCCCAAAGAGTTCACGTTAAAGAGCTCAGCAAATCCATAGATCAAGTCGCACTGAGAAAAGTGCCTTCAGTCTATATTGAGATTGTTGCAACGCCCGGTGTTCGCGCGAAGTAAAATTCCCCGGGGCCATAAGTGGTTCACATTAAGGCACTTCATTGAGTTTCCCAACTAATGCGCACGAAGTTTTTTTGGCTTCGCTAATTTCTGTACCTCCAAATCAGTTAAGATGGGCTTGATATTTCTCGCATCATCATTAACATGATTCGCACCAACCTCAATGGCAAAGGTATTAAAATCAAGGCGTCATAAGTTGAAAAATCGCATGAAAAAAAGTTTAGTTTAAGTTCCAAACTAAATGAATTCTTTTACATTTATGGCAAATGATCGGATAATTACGTATGATTTTGTGGTGTGCCTACTGTCAGAAATATTTAGGTGAGCGAGAGCCCTTCGACAACTACAGCTTGAGTCATGGTATCTGCAGTTTTTGCACAGTTCGGGGCTTGGATATACCCGAACAAGCGTTTGCACGTATCAACAAATTAAAAAAGATCCAGGAAAACATATGGCAGCTGGGATCTAAAATCGATATCGATGGCGCTCGAAAGCTTGCAAAAGAGTGTTTTGATTTTGGAGTCAGGCCAGCTGATTTTGTTATGGGTTTTGTAAGTCCTTTTCTAGGGCAATTAACTCTCAAGCAAGATTATGAGTTAGACCAACTGATATTGCTGCATGAATTTTGTCAGGAACTGTTGGTTTATTCACGGCAGCAGCTGCCCAACGCTGAACGAAATATAAATCCAGATGTTTTGATAACAGTTGGTCCCGGCAGTAAACATTTTTTCGACGTTCAATTTCTCGAAATGTGGCTAACGGCAGAAGGTATCCGGGCCCACGCTCTCATTGACCAAAAAACCGAATACGAAATTCTGGATTACTGCATAAAAATCCAACCAAAAGTTATTGTTTTTTCCATTTCTGATGCGGATCGATCATGTTCGTTGGTATCGTTGATAGAGAAACTAAAAAGCGAGCTAGATGTTCCACCTTTATTAGTTGCTGGGGGCCACGCTGTAAAATATAATTTAATTGATAAAAAACAGCTAAAGGGGCTTTCCTTAATCAAAGATGAGGCAAAGCTTTTTCTATTAATAAAATCGCACTTATCGTTGGGATTCCTTTACGACCTTGCAAAGGATAAGACGGGAAAGAAAAGTTAATATGAGCATTATCAAAAAATATAACATAAATATATCGGGCCAAGGAGATCAGCCAATTTTATTTGTGCACGGTTATGGGTGTGATCAATCAATGTGGAGATTTGTAAAACAGACTTTCGAGCCCAACTATAAAATTATTCTGATGGATCTGATGGGCATGGGCTATTCGGATACCTCTTTTTACGCTTATGAAAAATACAATGATTTGTGCGGTTACAGCGACGATATTCTCGAAATCTGCGAAGCACTTCATCTAAAAAACGTGATTTTGGTAGGGCATTCTGTAAGCGCAATGATCGTCACGCTGGCCAGCTTGAAAAAACCCGAACTTTTTTCTGATCTAGTCCTTATAAGTCCGTCCGCCTGTTATTTTAATGAGGGTGATTATGTTGGCGGGTTTGCTCGGTCTTCGTTAATTGCACTTCTTGAAACTGTGGAAGCAGATTATTTGAGCTGGGCACGATCTATGGCGCCAGTAATTATGGGACGTCCAGATCGCCCCGAACTAGGCGCTGAAATAACCAATACGTTTTGCAAAAGCGATCCAGATATAGCGAAACATTTTGCACGCGTCGTGTTTCTCTCAGACAACCGGGCCGATATTGTCCAAGTTCAAACTCCATCGCTCATTCTCCAATGTTCGCAAGATGTCATCGCTCCCGAAACCGCAGGCCGCTTCGTACATGAAAGTATCAAAAATAGCCACTTCGTACAGCTCGAAGCCATCGGTCACTGCCCCCACGTCAGCGAGCCTGAAGAAACAGCTCAAGCAATGACAGCCTATTTGCAAACGCGGAAAGTTTGATTTGAAAGAAAATAGGATTTTCACAGACGAGAGTGAGATGCGAGCATAAATCTTTGAATTGATTACGAACCCTGGGGCGACTGGCTAGATTTATTACATTATTCGATATTAATGTGTGATTTTAGAGAAATCGCAGTTACATCGAACCTATGAAATCTGGTTTATGTTTTATCTTTTTAATTTTTTTGGTCGGTTGTTCGCAATCGGAGGATCCGGCTGCTAATCAAAACCAGGATAATTCGAAAGGCAACCAGTACCAAATAGGCTCTAGCTGGGATCGTTTTGTCATCGATCAGAGCTTATTAGATCAAAAAGCCAATAAATCTCTTTCAGTTTTGTCGCAAGCAACAGCAAGATATAGATCTATCGACGGGGCGGGTACTGTATTTTATATAGGAAAGCATAATGGAAAATATTTGGTTGCTACGAATAAACATGTGGTGACAGAAAAAATAATGGGCCCGTTATCGACTGTCTGTTCTCCAGTAAAAGATTATTTCGTCCAATTCGGAAAAATCATTTTCAATCCTTCGTTCGAAAAAACCGAGTCCGACATCCAGTGTGTCGGGGTCGTGGGAATGTGGGATACGATTGATTTTGCGATACTTGAAATCAAAGATTTTTCAGATTCGAAATATTTAGATGGTCTTATCCCAATGAAGTTTTCAACATTACATCGTGTTGTACGCGGCACAGAGTTTATTTCAGTCGGTTACGGCGTATTTAACAACGCGAATAACCTAGATCAGAAAGGGATATTGGGAAGTGCATGCCGACTTTTTAGCGAGGATTCCAAAACAACAAGCGATTTGAACAACCAAATTTCGACTTGGTCTATTGCAACAAACTGTGATGCGTCCCCGGGCGATTCAGGATCAGCTCTTGCTGACATGAAAATTCCAGGCGTGGTGTATGGTGTAATTTGGGCTGCGGGTAGTGGTAGCGTAGATAAAACAGATGATGAGTACATCGAAAAAATATTTCAAAATCCTCAAGATCCCCAGATATGGGAGATATTATCCTCTGCCGTTACTTCCAATAAAATTCTCGAAGCGTTAGATACATGGCTGCAAGACATCCAGGTTCCATCAGAAGAATCCAAAACCATCGAAGCATTCCTAAAATCGCAAAACTAATATTCGAGACCTAAAGCAAGCGTGCCCGAGAGGCAATATCGACTGCTTATAAACCCAAGATGAAGATTTAAATCCTTTGCATTCCTTCCGGAGGAATTTCAAATGATTGCTTTTGGTGCGATCGCCTTACTCAAATTTAAGCATACGTTGAGGAAACTTGACAATTTCACACATGAGTAATCAATTCGTGAATCTTTGAGCTTGGGTTAGAATGGGATGTGTTGAAGGGGGTCTCAAGTGGACCCTGGGTTTGAACCCTCAGGGTCTGGAAGTCTGTGTTAATTTTCATTTGCAAAGGATCCCATCAACACCCTACTATTTGCTGAACAATATGTTCGTTTTAAAATGGCACGCTGAGCGTGCCAACCAAACACTAAAGACAAAATTGAAGTGGGCCTCGGAAAATTGCGGTCAATTGCAGATCTTTTTTTAGGCCGTCGGTTCCCGACGCTTTTTTAGTCAAGGACACATAGGCCTTTTCAAGGGAGCAAGCCAGGGGGCGGCCATTGGGCCCTTGGCCGTTAGAATCCGCACTCATTAGGCCGTCGATTTGGGATTGAGTATTGGTCCAGAATAAAATTGTCGGGTTTTCAATCGTTAGATTGAGAATTCCCAACTGTCCAAAGTGATTGATCTTCGTCTTGCTATAAACGCTAGCGTGAAAAGACTCTGTAGAGTTTACGAGTTCTTTAAGGCGAAAATCAATCATAGCAAATGGTTCAAACGCAGTAATTGTGTCTTTAATTTTTATTCCATAAGGCTTGATCTCATCATCCAGTTTAAAGCTGATATCGATGACTTCAAATGCACCAGTGGTGCAAGTGCCCTTTCTACTAACAATTGAAGCTTCTCCTACGGTTTGCTCAGTCATTCCGTCTGGCAAATACACCTGCAGCGGCGCCGACATGAGAACCTCGTTGACGTATGTGCATGTTGTTGTGCTGCCGACTCCCCCCGCTGATGCACTTATTGCTACAGATAGTATTGTTAGGGCTGCTAAAAACTGCTTTCTCATACCGACTCCTTTGTGTGATTTGCACTTGATTGTGCTTCCAAATCAACATACTCAAGCCAATCGAGAACTGTAACTTACCTTTTCGAACAAGAATGATCTGATTTGATTCGATTTGTACTGCACAAGATTGATCTCGTACTGTCTTTTACTTGGCTTATAAGGTTTTCTTTAATTTGTAGTTAGTAGGTGTCACATCGTTTAGCGTTGTTTGAGCTAATGAATTTAGAAATGCTTGCAAGGCTGCAGAGAGGCTTCTTTTAAGCGAGCAATGGCCTACATAAAGACACTTGCACCTTTGATTAGAAAAGCACTCAGCAATATAAAAGGAAGGCTCTGTATGCATTATGATTTCTTTAAGACTCCGGCGCCCCGTTTCATCCCTGATTAGGAGACCGCCGGTTCTCCCTCGGGACGTTTCAATAAAATTAAATTTGGCGAGCTGGTTCGAGACTTTGATCAGATTATTTTTCGAAACGCCAACTTTTTCGGAGAGCTCATTCAGAGTGATAAGTCTTTTCTGCTCATTTAAGTACATGAGCACTCTCAGCGAATAATCTGTATGATCTGTTAAGCGCATTTTTCCATGTCCTTTAACACGAAGGTTTAGTTTGCGGTCCCGGCTTGAAAATCTTCGGCAAAAATGTCCAGCACCAGCTCCCGACAGCGAGAATCCATAATGTCGCTGCTAAATAGAGATAGCTCGCTTTCCAAACGCCGTCTGCAAAGCCATAAAAAACTCTAGAGATAATTCCTAACACCAGAAACGTTACGAGGCACCACAACGCTGGCGACTTCATCTCGAGATCGATCGAGTAAGATCCGTGGGCTAAAGTCACGCGAGTAGCGACAGCAAAAGTAATCAACCCAAAGCAGCCAATAAAGAGAAGATGCAACCAGGTGACGAACATCGAAGGCTGAAGCCAAATGAGGAAAAAGCTGACTGGGATCGTTATGGCGACGATGCGAACACCATATTTCAATGCCGATGGGCGATCAGAAGGCCGCTGGATTTGCCAAATTTTAAGAAGGTACACAAGTGAAAGTAGTGTCAGACCAAGATATGAAGCCGTTACTCCTCGGCCGGCCAAATACAGTAAAATCCCCATTGAAATGCCAGAGCCATGAAACATGACACGAGGCCAGATCGACATCACATTCTCGAAGGCCGACGGAAGCCCGGAAAGAAATGAGAAAAACCGAGTTCCGATTCCTAACACCAACAGCAATGTCGTACCGACGTGGTAAAGGTGAATCCCCATAAAGGAATTTCCAATAAAGTGATAATATGATCCTGAAAGGGCAAGGGCCATCGCCATTGCCACATGAGAGAAAAAAATGGGGATGGGCTTGGTCAGTTTAAGAACTCTCCTGCCTCCATATAAGATCAGAAAGAGGATCAGCAGGGCTTGATTCGCGTAAAAAAATCTTGCGTCTAGATACCAGGAAAAAATCGTCTGGCCAATGAGTAAAGCAGATGCGGCAGCAAACTCGTATTTGTTAGCGCTTGTAGTTCCAGTCATGCGGGGGACCGCTGTCATCAGAAAACCCACAATAAAGCTCCACAAAAATCCTCCAACTATTAGTTTCGAATGAATCAGAAAAGCGGGGGTTTCAAACCATCCCAAATTCTGGATGAACCAAACCCCAACAGCGAGTATTGCATTTAAAAGACCTAACGGAAAAAAGAGCTGATATGGCGAAATGTTTTTCATTCTCTGACCTCTTGAACTTTGCTTAGACGGGAAACGCTTAAAAGCATAATCAAAAAACTCGCAAGCATCGAAAGAACTGCACCCAAGGGGCTAAACTTCCCGAGCCCTGCAAGGGTAAAGGCTACTGCATTGTAAAGAAAGGCCGCGCTTCCCGTCTGAAATAAAACCCTCCGATATTTTCGTGAGTACTGGATAGTGGCTAGAATTAAATCGAGGTTGGGTGTCTGAAGATGGAAATCGACTGGTGCGAAACCAAGAATTCTGTGACCAAGCCGAAAACTGACGCGGGCTTTTGCCAGCGCTAAAGTATCATTGAGCCCATCCCCTATAAATACTGAGGAGCCTTGGATTTTTTTTGATTTCCCTTCAGGAGTGAGATTTCCAAAATAAGAAATTCTATTATCCAGCTTGGTGAATGAGTCCCCCGCGCCTGCCGCCGGATCGCCCGAGAGAATTTCAATCTTTGTGTCTCGATCAAGAGCCAATAATTTTTTTAGAAACTGATGTGAATCTGAATCGTACACACTCTTTACGATAATTTGTCCTACGACCAAATGATTGATCGAAACATAGGGATGAGAAGATTCGCTTGCAATCTCTACTCCCATTTCCTTTAAAAAACTGGATCGACCAATCACAATTTTTGTTCCGTCACTTGCTTTGGCCTCAAGTCCTTTTCCCGCATACTCGACGATTCCATCAATGGGTTTTTGTTCGCTGGTGACCTTTAGGCCACGCAGGATGGCGTGCTTCGACTTTTCTGCGATAGAATTCAAGTAAGAAACAGCGGACTCGCCATCTGCATTTAAGGGTAGGAAGCTGGACTCAATAGCTTCAAGCGTTCCAGTTTTATCGAAATAGAAATTTTTCATTTTAGAAAGATCTAGTAGCGCGTCAGCTCGAGAGAGCATCACGCCGCGCTTTTGTAGTGCTAGATGAACCATCTGCTTCATCAGTGGAATGATGCTCGCAAAAAGGCAGGGACAAAAAATTAGAATACCCACGAAAAAAGATTCCATTATTAATTGTGCTTCGGCGCCTTTCAACGCTTGAACACCTGAAATTAAAATAGCACCGGAGAAGGCGAATATTACAAGACCACTTTCGATTTTCGAAAATAGCTTCATGTGTTGTGACTTATTGCTGTCCGAAAGAAGTGCAGTTTCCGCCCAAGCATCAATCTTCCGCTCCCCTTGGGGGGATACAACGGAGAGGTTAAAATCACTTTGTGCGACGGCGCCGGCAAAAATATTATCGCCTTTTTTTAGATGAACTGATCGTGCTTCGCCGCTCATAAGATGATTATTTATTTCACCAACCTCGCTTTTCAGTACACCGTCGAACGGAACAATCTCCTGCCGCAGCACCCGTACAATGTCGCCTCTTTTGATTTGTGGAACTTCTGCGAAAACCCATTGATTTTTTCTAAAAACTTCGACTGCTTTCTTTTTAGGGTGAAGCTGAAAAAGAATATTTGAGGTAAGGGTTGTCGCAATAGTGTTTTCCATTTTCTTTGTAAGCAGTAAAATTGCGACAATCATCGAGCCTGAATCTGCATACGTCACACTGGAGCCAGAGAGAAGAGCGATCACGGAAACAGCAATTGCCGACAGTCCACCGAAGAAAATGAAGAAATCTAGGGTTAGCAATTTGCTGAACCAAAGAGCACGAAGACCGGATTTTCCAAAAGGAGTAATCCCTATTAGAATTGCCGGTAGGCCAAATGCAGACGAAGCACCAGCCAGAGCATAGAGTTCGTCTGAAGAAAGATCTCCACCTAAATAACCGGCAAAGGCGAGCATCGAAGACCACATCGCCATAAACCAAACAAAACTGATAAGTGGCAAAGGAATTTTGCGATTTGATTCGCGCTTGAGGCTCTCATGAAAGTTTAGAATCCAGCCATCAGACTGTTTTTTGATACCAAACCCGATGCGCGTGACTTTTGTTTGGATGAATTGATCTAATGGGCCACTTTCAGTAGCTGGCTTGGGGCGCACTAATAGAAGCTTGCTCGTATAGTTCAGATCAGCCGAATCAACGCCCTCAAGTTGTGATACCGATTCGCGAATATTTTTAGCGCAAGTCGAGCACCACATACCAGATACAAAATAGATAAGTTGGGGCACTTCAGCAGACACTTCGTATACCTTTCGAGACCAGTTGACGTGTAAAACTATATGTTGCATATTATATACAATATTTCAACAAATTCTGCAAATCTTCGTTAATGTAAGGACTTTGCCAGGGGCCACACAAATGGATGCTAAATTAGTTTTCGTAATTCTGACTTTTTCGATTTCGGTTCTAGGCATGTTAGCATTTGTAATTGCGCTTATTCAAAAGCAGGTGCTGGTTCCTTCATCCGCGGCCAGGTCTATATTTAGGGATGATGAACTCGGGCACTCAGAACTCGATGGCAATACAAGCTTGAGCGATCAGTGGCGCGTCCTGGATCAATCCGCAAAAACGCCAATCCTTCTCTTTATGGTGTCTTCGGTTATCTGGCTTGTTCTTGGATCTATCTTTGGCCTTTTGGTTTCTTTTAAGTTTCACGCGCCGGATTTTCTTGGAACGCAGGCGCTTTTGACGTTAGGAAAACTGCGACCCCTACATTTAAACATCATTGCCTATGGCTGGCTTGCCCCGGCGGCGCTTGGTATCTCTCTATGGCTGGTACCCCGCTTAACAAAAGTACCGCTGCAATACTTAAAAACTCTTTTTGCGGCGGGGCTTCTTTGGAATCTTGGAATCATCCTTGGTTGCGTTGGAATTCTTTTTGGCTACACAGATGGTTTAGAGTGGTTGGAGTTTTGGTGGCCCATAGACATTCTTCTCGCGATTGCGGGAGCGATGGTCGCTCTTCCACTTTTCAGAACGATTTACTTGAGTAAAGAAAAACATCTCTATGTAACTCTTTGGTACACGATTGCCGCACTCATTTGGTTTCCAGTTCTTTTCGTGATCGCAAACGCGCACTTCCTTCATTCCGGCGTCCAGCAAGCTATTGCTAATTGGTGGTTCGCGCACAATGTCCTTGGTCTGTGGGTTACACCTTTGGGACTAGGTATTATCTATTACTTGCTCCCGAAAATAATTGGGCATCCCATCGCTTCGTATCAGCTTTCGCTTTTCGGATTTTGGGGGCTCGCTCTATTTTATTCGCAAGTAGGTATGCACCACTTGCTCGGAGGTCCTATCCCCACATGGCTCGGCAACTTATCTGTTGTTATGAGCGTCGGGATGGCAATTCCAGTAATTACAGTCGCCATTAATCATCACGTTTCAACCTATCGGCACTTTCACGTTCTTAAAGAATCCGTGGTGCTGAGGTTCATCGTTTTCGGAGCGATGTCATATACTGTTAGCTCTCTTCAGGGCTCACTTCATTCTCTGAGAACATTTAACTACATCACTCATTTTACGCACTGGACGGTTTCGCACGCTCATCTGGGGCTCTATGGTTTCACAACAATGGTTCTTTTTGGAGGAATCTATTTCGCCCTCCCACGAATCGTGGGTCGAAATTTCAAACACCCGCAGCTTTTAAACATCCATTTCTGGATCGCAGCCATAGGCATTATTATCTATGCCGTATCGCTTGGTATTGGCGGCTGGCTACAAGGTCAAGAACTTAGGAACATTAACGGAAGTTTCGAGCAATCGGTGAGACTTACAATGCCTTATCTTGTTGTTCGAAGTGTTGGTGGAACGCTGATGCTTCTGTCGCATATGCTCATGCTCTACAACGTGCTCAGCATCCTGCGCCCTGAAAAAGCAGAGGTGACAAAATGAATAAGGCTTATATTTTCGTTCTTGGCGGTACTAGCACGATCACTCTTTCGATATTTCTCTTTGTTTTAGCTCCGCGCATTCAAGTCTCTGCGATTGATAAGGAAGCAGTGAGTGCGCAACTGCCCTACACCGAAATGGAGCTAAGGGGCCGCAATTCCTATATCGAAAACGGCTGTGTCTATTGTCATTCTCAGCAAGTGCGCGATCCGGTCGCTGGCGCCGACAAGCAGTTTGGCTGGGGCCGCCCGAGTCTTCCTTCAGATTACATCTATGACAAACCACATTTGCTCGGGACAATGCGGACAGGACCAGATCTCTCAAACATCGGAACAAGGCAACCAAGTCGTGATTGGCACCACCTCCATCTGTATGCTCCTAGAGGCCTAGTTGAATGGAGCATCATGCCTGGATTTCCGTTCATGTACGAAGTAGTGACTTCCGCTGACTCACCTAAATCGGGGGCAATCCGAATTCCCAGCAAGACTGATCAATGGATCGTCCCAGGTGATGAAGCTGAGAGCTTAGTTTCATATTTGATGAGTTTAAAGCGCGACCGTGAACCGATGAAGGCGTCCGAGGTGAGGCAATGAGTTTTGAACAAGATCGACTGGAAAACGAAAAGAATGATCCGTCAGAAGCTTCGTCTCTAAAATTTATTAATATACCGGTTATCTTAATATCCATCTTTGTCGGCTTTGGGATCTCTTACTTGGCATTAAAAACTAATGATACGAGAATGACTCCTGGAGATAGCCGAACTATTCCCACAAGTGGTGCAGCTAACGAGAATGCTCTCGTTCAGGCAAATCTAGCAGATCTTCCAAGTTTAATGGAAAAGGGAAAACAAGTTTTCACAACAACTTGCCAGGCATGCCACCAAGCTACTGGCGCAGGAATTCCAGGCGCTTTTCCGCCAGTTGCAGAGTCGGAGTGGGTGAATGGACCACCAAAACGATTGGTTGCGATCATCCTGCATGGGCTGCAAGGCGAGATCACAGTCAAAGGACAGCAATTTAATGGTTCGATGCCGCCATTTAAGGATCAATTAAAACCAGAAGATATCGCGGCGGTTGCAACTTACGTTCGTAATTCATTTGGTAATAAGTCCGATATGGTTCTTGCTGAAACGGTGAACCTGGTAATTGAAGCGACAAAGTCTAAGGTTGGAACTTGGAATGGAGAATCCGAGCTGAACGGGCAGAATTGGGATTGAATGAAACAAAGTGAGCTATCAATCACAGAAAAATCTGTGAACATAAATGGTGTCAGTTTTTCCCGCGACGATATACTTCGTGTTGTAGAAGATTTTTATACCCGCATTCAACATGACCCCATCCTTCAAGTTCCTTTTAGATCCGTCGGCAATTGGCCCGAACATATTCAAAGGCTTTCGCATTTTTGGTGGGTTCGTTTTGGCGGAAAGCCTTACCTCTTCAACCATTACAATCCAGTCGCAAAACATTTTTTCGCTGGATTTAATCGTGAACTTCTGACGCGATGGCTTGCATTATTCCATGAGGTTCTAGAAATGCATTTAAGACCTGAACAAGCCACGCTTTGGAAAATGATTTCTGAACGGATGGGTGAAGCATTGTTTACGAAGAATGAACTTTTTAGGAGAGACTATGAATCACGAGAACAAGAAGCTAGAGCAAATAGCGGAACTCCGTAACATTCGCATTCATGAACCATTCGCCAAATTCTTACATGCCCAATCGATAACGCATAGCTTTGAAATTTCATTATTGGATTGCTACCGCTTATCCGGTCATGCGTGTCACGCAATAACGGGAGCATTTCTTGTGACAGAAACTGCAATAGAACGGCTGTTCCCCGAAACAAAAGTCTGTGAACGAGGTGATATTATCGTAGAGTTCGGCTCGAATCTTGATGAGCGAGCCACTGGCCCGAGATCAAATGTTATTAGTTTTATTACCGGTGCATGGGGCCCAACAGGATTTCCTGGCTTGAAAGGAAACTTTAAACGCAAAGATCTAGTTTCTTACGGTCATTCCGAGCTTGGCAAAAGTACAATCAGATTTCGCAGAATTTCAAATGGTAGAACTGTTCATGTGGAATACGATCCGGGTGATTTCGTAAAGAGGCTCGATCTTAATTTAAAGTTTCCCGAAAAATGGCGGGCAGAAATTATCGCTATCCTGAATAATTCCGCGGAAATTATAAAAATTTTAGAGGAAAGTGCGCAGACCTCGCGCAATTAACCGGGGGCAAATGGCTTTTGTAAAAACGAATTGTTCCATGTTGTGCCATGTGAGTTTTTTAAGCCAGTCGTAATACTGAAGTGCTTCGCCAGTCCATGGGCTTGTTCCTCCGGGACTTGAACGCGAGTGCGCGTCCTTGAGCAAATTTAGGATCTTGCTAAATCAGTCGACCTCTCTGCAATTGAGTTTGCTGCCCTCGGCATTTACTGGATTGATAATGAAACAAAAATTCCGCCTGGAGGCGGGAATCTTGTTTCAGTAAAATTTGGTGGAGGTCATCCCATAGTCACGCCTGCGCCTATGAAAGTAGGAACAGACCATAAAATAGATTTGAGGCCAAGAAGAAAGTAGCAAGCCACCTATTTTGCTAGCTTTCTTGGGACCAAAGCCAATCGTAACTCGCAACCAATGGCGCTTGCGGCCTTGGACATCGTTTCAAGCGAGAGAGTCGTATAGTCTTCATCAAACACGCGAGACGTGGTTGTGGGACTGCCCAAGAGCTTTCTTATCTGGTTTTTATTGGTCTTTGTTTTTTTCATCTGAGCCTCTATCTGGTGAATAAAAGTCCGTTTTGCAGCACGCGCTGAAACCTCAGCCTCAAGACCTTGCTCTTCAAGAAAATCACTAAAATCAGACCCAGTGTGGACATTTTTTTTAGCTTTCATGGTTTGCTCCCTCTCTTTATTTTCTTTTCAAAAATCATTTGCACTTGCATCCATTTCTTCATTCGTTCCCAGCCTAAATCCAAATCGGTTTTGGGAGTTTTTTGCGTCGTCTTTTTAAAAAAGTGGACTAAAATCATCAAGTTTTTGTGAACAAAAAACAGTGTTCTAAATTCACTTTTTAAAACCGTGTGGCGAACCTCATATAAACTTTCTTCATATTGCCCTCGACCCGATCTCAGCTTATCAACATAGGGTCTATCAACTCGCCAGTTCATCTCTACAAAACGAATGTCTTCACCAACGATTGTTTTTGTTGGTCGCCCTAGTTTAAGCAGCTGTTCTTTAACTGGTTCATTGCCCGAGTCGCTTGCATAAAACTTAGCGTGGATGCGTTTCTCATGTTGTTTATTTATCGGCTTAGTCACTCTATTAATGTACTCTATGGCGTACTTATTGTCAAGAATCTCATTCCGGGGCGCCCTAGTCGCAATAGTTCATTTTAAACACAATAGGGGCTCGCCAAACGAATGGTTTTGAGGGGTGTAGTAAACGATAGCGCAGGATTAAATTCAAAAATGAGTGCCTCTTAAAAACAAAAAGCCCCTAGAATTTTTCCTAGAGGCTTTGTTAGCAGGGGCCACTTCAAAATGAAGGTGTGTGGCCGCTGCTACCCACGTTACATATTATCTGAACAATCCATTTGCGGGCCGACAGAATGTAAAAACGTAAAAGGTTGAGCCAAAAAATATATAAAATACATAACGCTATCTTTTTACGCATTGCAGTATTATGCTCGCACGCGACATTGAAAACCAAAGGAGATCCCATGAACAAGTATTTTTTAGTTTTGGCTTTTTTTATGAGTGCCATTCCGATAGCACAAGCCGAAGAGGGCGGATGTAATTTTGGAAATGATGAGCGTGGTGGGTATCATGCCGAAGTTGTTTTTTATGCTTATACTTTATGTGACATTATCAACAAATCCTCTCTGACCCAAAGTAGCAGAAATTTCACCATAATTTCAAAGTTCAATATCCCAGCTGCATTTAATGAAACTTTTTGGAGAAATTATAAATTTTTAGTTTTAGACGATGTTATTTTATTTAGAGATTCATATTATGAATTACTTCTTAGAAATAATTTGGATTTAAATACTGACCTTTGGTTCTTAACAAATAGTCAGGTAAGAGTTAATTCTGATTCGCCGAAAAATTCCACATATTCAATTACCTATGAGATCAAGACTTTTGATCTAGCGGGAATGGAAAAAAATATTTATAACATGACATTTTATCTTAGTTATACACCGATCATCGAGGCTACTGATCAAGCAGTCGTAACCTCTCCTGCACTCACAGTGAACATTGATTTTGTATTAAACGAATCTGGAAAAGTCGCTTTTGATTTTCAACAAATTAAATAGTTAGCCCTGTACATAGGCCTCAATGTCTTTATTGAGGCCTTGCTTCAAAACCAAAAGATTCTGGCTCGAGGCCCCATAAACAAATGTATTGAGTTCTAGGCTACCTATTGCTGTTTATTTAGTCCTAAAGGTGATCGAGCATTTTGATCATGGGTCATCGGAGGCGCCACATGGCCGGGTCGATAGGCTTTTAAATGTCGAGAGGTCCGTGGGCCTTACCCCCGTGAACGGATTTAATTATGCCTATTGGCAAATATACGCGCCCTGCCATCGAAGGATTCATTTCTGTTCACTCGGAGTACCCTAGAATTTTTACAAATGCCCTTTTAATAAAATAACGCGCATGGTAATAGCTATACAAATAGGATCACAATTAAGTTTTTCTAATATTCAGGAGTATGACTTATGAAATTATTATTAATCGTTACGTTTTCTTGTCTATTTTCTTTTTCAGTTTTGGCTGAAATGTGGGAATCAAATACTTATACAGACTACACTATAGTCGCTGACAACGGAGAAATTTCATTTCGTTTTTCAACAGCAGCAGGGTACTCCGTTTGTGAAACGGGTGCAGTATTTGCGGAATCTCTGTTGAAAATTCAAGACGGAACTCGTCATCGTGTATACCTACTGAATGCAACAATAGAAGCAACTGGAGTTACTGGCGCCTGTGATACAGGCGAACCCATCATTTTATTGGAAAGACTTCAAGTTGTAAAATCAAAGTGGTACAAACTTTCTGACGGGCATAGCGCGACAATTATAGTTCCCCGATCTGTAACAATAGAAATAAAGTAAAACCACTTCAAAAATAACCGAGCCCTGTAACGAATAGTTCAGGGTTCTTCGTTTTGGCCTCCGTTGCGCTTGCCTGAGAGCTCCCTGCGCTTCTCGGCTTCGGTCTTTAGATTTGGCGCAACTTTATTGATCCATTCCCAAACTTGTTTCTTTTTTACAGGATCGTAATCTTTACAGTTGTAAGTCGCTCTTTTGTGACGAGAGTCACTTCTCCAGTTTTGATGTTGGTTATCCTACAAGGATGGATTTTCTCAGCGTTTGATAGACGGTAAAACCCATCGTATTGATATTCACGTCTTTCAAGCTCTGCTTCTGTGTATGGCTTTTCTTGCTCTGTGAGAGGTACAAGCTCTGGAAATGCTTTTTTAATTTTTTCTTTTGCATTTCTGAGCCTGTCTCGAACGGAGCTTTCAGCAATTTTTAGGTTTTTCGCAATCTCTTTGATACTCAGCTCGTCTTCGTCACCCAAAATTGCCATTACGACGTTCTCTTGTTTTTCAGTGATCTTTTTCCAAACTTTTTCAAGTCGCGTATATCGGTTATTTGTATGCAAATTCATCGTTTTGATTTCACGCGCCACCATGAGCGCGATCTTGGCTCCGTACTTTTTAAAATCAGCTCTTGGGTAATCTGGAAAAACTTCTTCAATCATATATTCGTGGTCTTTGGTGTTAAATCCCCGATCAATAATAATCGCGGTCTGGTACAGAACTTTCCCGTCACCGTCTAAAAGCACACTCATGTCGTGCATGAGTTTTCGAACGTAGAATTACAGGATGCGGGCAGGATATGTCCCGTAAGGTGCCTTTATAAATAAATACAGACTCAACATCGGCTTGAGACGCCATGACTTGGCCTTCGAAAAACTCTTCGCAGATGGAAAAAATCGAAGAGAAGAAAAAGGAGACTGATAATTTACTTTTAATGACACGAGCCGATGTGGAATCTGTGAATAAAACTCCAGCAGCGCTTGAGGATTATTGGCAGTTTGTAAAACAGCTCAAATATGTTTTTGAGTACGGAGACGCACAGATTAGAGAAAAGATTATTAAACGACTCGTGCAAAAAATAGAAGTGAATCTAGACGAGGTCACAATGCACATGATAATGGGCGAGAGTGTTGTCCCACGGGAGCCTAAAAAGGGCTCCCGCATTTTTTTATGCGCAAAATTCAAAGCGGGATTAAAAAGTGGCTCTGAGAACGAAATAGAGCAGAAAATAAAAAAGGCTCCCAGTTTTTTCCTGGAAGCCCTGAATCATTTTTTCAATTTTGGTTCGAATACTTTGAAAATTGGTGGAGGCGGTGAAGTTACAGCTAAGTAGCTGATCTTCTTTACTGGCGCATACCACCGAACTACAAATCACGACTTTTTCATCGAAATCACCGTCACCGACGCTCTCGAAGGGTTGTGGAGTTGTAGCCCATCAGTAATCCCTTTGATATCAATACCTGCTTTTCGCATATAGATCATCATCGTTTTCAAATCCTTCCAGCCTCCCATATACATGACCTTGATTGGTTCCACACCTCGCCCCAGCATAATCGTGGCCCAAGAAGCCCGCAGATCATGAAATCGCATTGGCGGAAGTCCCATGCCCATCAGGAACATTCGTAGTTCACGTGCCTGCTCGCCCTTATCCCACTTATCCAATCGAGGAAGAACGAAAGCAGAATTCGAGTTCGACAATTTCAGTTCCACAATTACATGAACAAGTGATGGTGCGATCTCAACGATGCGGTCATCACCAGACTTAGTAGACTTGAAACCATCGACGTTGTTCCAACTCATATCAACTTTGATCTGTCGGCCTTCTATATCTACTTTGTCCCAAGTAAGGGCATACAGTTCGCCATTGCGCATTCCTGTGTAAATGGCCAGTGCCCAATGTGGATACCATTCACACTCATGTTCTTTGGCTCTGTTAAGCAGCAATTCTACCTGTGGCAAAGTCAGAACACCTTTGATCTTATCCCCAATACGGAACTTCATTTTCGGAGTTGGATTTTTGATGAGGACGCCTGATTCAACCGCATACTCAAAAACAGACCGTATGAACTTCAAGACGTTTTTCTGCTGATTAGCGGATCGATGTGCAAGCTTCGATAAAATCAATGCCTTGATATCGCTAGCGGTAATGCTATCGATTCGTCGATGACCCCAATCTTTGAGCGTATGAGCCTCTAAGCCTAGTCGATAATTCTCGACGGTCTTTCCCATTAAGCCGCGCTCAAGACACGAGCTATAAAACTTCGGGAGAATTGCACGCCACGTTGGCGTAGTATCTTCAGTGAAGGACTGTTCGATTTGAACAATCAATTCACGTTCCACTCGTTGCGCTTCTGCCTGTGATCGCAGATTTATTCGCTTCAACGACTTAGGCTGGCGCGTAAGCGGATGTCGCTTGCTAAAAAACGCTGACCAAGTTTGTTTGGTCGTATCAAATTTAATTCCCATAAGACGCTCCCTTTCGGTTTGAAAGTAGGAGCGTTTTCAGTTCAGCCTTTTGGTATCGTACTCGGCCACCCAGTTTATAAAACGGAATCTTCCCGTTGCTCGTCATATTTCTAAGAGAGCCTTCGCTAATTCTTAGATACTCAGCCGCTTCAGGAACTGAAAGCCATTCGGGTTCCGTATCTACGATACCTGTCTCGCTTATTTTGTTTTCAAAGAACGAACCACCTTCGTGGCCCATCTCTTTTACCAGGGGGTTTGACCCATGTCGTTTCTTATTTACTCTTGGTGCGCCCATCGGAGCCTCCATCAAGTAACTTCATAAGTTGATCCAACTCATCAACCTTTTGACGTATGGCTTTCTTGGTTTCGGTCACCATCTTTTTATTGATCCCACTTACTTGAAGTATCTCTTTAGATGATCGCAGAATGCGCTTCGCGAGCGGATGGCCGATGACGAGCGCCTCGCGAAGTGCCAGCTCAAGGTTACCCGTATAGCTGGTGATGCCTTTCCCCTTTGGCGCGACAGCCTCAAACACTGAGCCATCATTTAGTCGTCGCAAGAATAGTTCGTGTCCGTTCGGTCGAGTAAGTTTTTGTTTCATAGCGTTTCCTCCTACTGCACATGTACGCACTAGTTTAATTCGAGCTGACCTGCTTACGCATAGTTGTGCCGTCTCAACCAGAGATCGCTGGAAAAATAAGAACTATTTTTGAAACTGAATGCTCTCGTTGGCGATCGAACCAAAAATCCGGAGCGTACATGTTCTATGTATCAACAGAGTTGGTATGAGAGCGATGGATCGCTCTGTCATAACCACGGATGGTTTCCTTTGGAGGTCCAAATGGAACCCTTACGCAATCGCCAGTCGGCGGAAAAAATTCTCGAGTTAATTCACCCAGAGCCAATGAAAGGCTCCGTGTTTCCAGCGGGAGTGATCACATCATTTGATAACAACCGCACAGGTCCGCATGGAGAAGACGATGCCATATCAAATGTTGAACACGAACGATGGCATGGATGTCTGGGTCATCATGGAGTTGACGGTTCAAAAGATTGGTTAAAAGCCAACCTAAATTGTGACATCGATGTCCTCCATAATAAAAAGAATCGTGGCCGCCAGTTGAACATCGAGCAAGTATCCCTCAACCAGTTTCACGGCGTGAACGCTGGATCTCGAGGTAAAGCCGAGCAACGAATCGGTGTTAACGGAATTTTGCCTGACTTTGACAATGTCCCTCAGGAACGATTGCCGCAGTTCAATGAAGACTTAAAGAACTGCGGTTTGCCAATCAGCTTCGCTTTTTCATCGGGAGATAAAGGCGTTCACACACCCATCTTGTTTCAAGATACTCACCTTGGCATCGTCGAAGTAGACCTATACGCACGAGCGATTTACGAGGTCCTTGCTCGTGATCTTCCCCAATATGAAATTGATCCTATGCCGCTATCCGGTGATGCCAAGTACACGTGCAGCGTTCGCCTTCCTGGCGTGATGCGAGCAAAAACTAACCGTGAGCAGATTCTTCTAACGGACTGGCAAGGCCGAGTTAAATCGTCGGCTATCGATTCGTGGCTCGACTCAAAACTTCCTGACTGGCGAACACGGAAAACATGGAAGCTAGATGGCGATCTGAAAAGCGGTAAAAGCAAATCAACTTCGCAACGTCTCGGAAATCGAGCATCGGCTTATCGAAAGATGGTGCAGTTCGCACACGATTCGGGATGGCGCTACATGCAAGGCTATTTCTGGCGTTGGAATGGTGCCACACATTTCCAGCAGATAGACTGGAATCTAGAAGGCCCTGAGAATGCACTTTGGTCAGTGTATGCTTGCGAAGTCGGAAGCCGAGTGAAAGCCTCGGAATTCAAAGATCTTGTTCAGTGTGTACAGCGTGAGATCGGTGAAAATCCCCAACATCACCCTAAACTTCTCAATGTTAAAAATGGTGTCTTGGATTTAGATACACTCCAGCTCGGCCCGAGCAAGATTGATTACGGATTCACATACTGTATTGATATTGATTTCGATCCTACGCTCTTACGAAATCCTATAGAATCGGCGGCATGGAATCGCATACTCGTGCGACACGTCCTGGATCTTAAAGACCGCATTACGCTCGAGACGTTTCTCGGTTACGCACTAACGGATGACCGAAGCAAACACCAAACTCTTGTACTGCATGGCCCTGCTGACATTGGCAAAGGGACGATCTGCAACTTTATGTTAAGACTTCTCGGCTCAGAGCTGACCACCAAAGAAAGCATCGGAAGCGTTTTGGAGGACCCCGCACATGCATTCAACATCATCGGCAAGCGCGTTAGCATCTCCACCGAAGCAAACATCAAGTTAAAAAACCTTGAGGCTTTCAAGGCATTGATCTCTTTCGAGGAAGTATCGGTACATCAATTTCACAAAGCACGCTGGAAGGTAGCGCACGGATGTAAATTCATTGCCTCCAGCAACAAGGATGGATGGATCCCCAACTTTCGTGAAATTGAAAAGAGATTGCGGGTGATTCAGTTTTCAAACTCTGTATCTGGTGACGAGAAGGACATCACGCTGGAAGATCAACTATGGAATGATCGTAAGCTAATCTTTCATCGCCTGCTTGCGGCTTATTTGATTGTAAAACAAAAGGCCGATATCCCGTTGAATCCCAGCACGCAACGATACTTGATTGACGCTAATGAAAACGTCAACAAAGTTGCTCCATGGGTCAATGATCATGAAATCCATCCTGGCAAAGAGTGGGTACCACTTCATTATCTACATCGAGCCTTTATCGAAGAAACTAACAGCACCATGGACCTTCATGAATTCGGAAAACGATTTAAGGAAGCTGGGTCGTTTGTTCAAGAGCGCGATCTCGCCTGGATCTCCGGCGCTCGAAACCGCGTTCGCGGTTACTTGATAAACAAACCACTCAAAGACTATCAGCAGTTATCTGATTGTCCATATCCACACGGCAAGGAACAAGAGTAATTCAAGAAGTTAACCCAGGCGGGTTCGTTACCGCCTGGGACGGCTGGACAGCGAAAATTCCATATCTACGACCTAAACGTTTCTTTGCTAACCTGCTTGAGTGCAAGGCTAGAGAAGGTATTCAGTAAAATAGCTGTCCTGCTGTCCAAGATTAAAATTGAGTTGCAACATCAATCGCCTGCGCGTGGACAACAAAAGAAAAGCCGGACCGATAACGTCAGTTTATGCAGAAGCGCTTATTCTGAATTAAGTTTTGTCTCGGACAAAACATGCTTTTACGAAAGGATTGATTGTGGGCAGACCAAGAAAACTAAATCGAGCCGAGGTGATTCGGATATGGCAAGAGGAATTGGAAGCGGATCTAAAGCCGCGCAAAAGCGAATTTGCACGTCGCTACAAATGTGATCGTCGCACCATAGTCAGAATCCTTCGGGAAGGAGTAGCTGACGATATACTGCCTGTTGCGGTCATTAACCCGAAACCGTTTGCAACTCCAACGGCGGAGCCGAAATCTAAGGGAATGATCTTCGCTTGGCAGTTCTGCTTTAGTTTGCCAGCCTATAGATAGATCGAAGGTCACTTAGCGAAGTAAGTTGAACATACCGATCGAACGGATGAGCCTCACCCACAGATCCGCAGCTCAAATCAATCTCCATTGAATTATACATCCTTGGATCTGGAAGGGCTATGTTCGCATCAGGATCCCACGCGGCGCGTGTCTCCAAGCCTCGCAGGCTTTCGTCTTTTGCATGCGTGAAATCGCCGTACAAAAAGATGATTTGTTTCATAGCTCGAAGATGGGCCCGATGCCGCAACAAGTGAAACTCTTGATCGTACTCAGATTCGCAGAGATCTAGCAGCAAATAGTGGTGGGCCGACGCGGAGAAAAAAATATCGCAGATCTCTCGATGCTCGCTTGAAAGTCCGATGTTGTAAAACAGCTCGCCGACGATCTGGCTGTAACGAATGCCCATAAACACTCCTCAATCTAGGTTTTCATAGCGCATGAAGGTCTCCCGAAGCCCCATGGCTCTTTGACCATCTCGAACCACGATTTCACGCGTGAAGACTTCAATCCTTGGAGGGATTACAGCGTTTGAATTTGTCATCGCAATTACACTGTTGGGTTCTGCTTCCAGTGATGGGCTCAATACGATGCCAAAAATGCCAGCAATTATGCCGACAACGGCAAGGGGCACTCCACAGGCCATAATTAAGGCACTGACCAGAATACAAGCGATCCATTTGAGCATGCAAAATCCTCCCAGTGCTTTACTAAAACACTAACACATAGCAACATATTTATGCAACCTTTTTTTGGTTGCATAATGTGCAACCCATGGAGAGCATGTATCAATATGAAAATTGTAAAACAAAAAGAAGACAATCCGCTTGATGCGATCACGTTCCGCTTGCCAAAAGATCTCCTCAAAAAGCTAACAGCTCTAGCTGAGAGAAATGAGATCTCTCGGCAGAAGTTGGTTACAGCAATTTTAGAGCAAGCGCTTTCAGATAAGCATTTTGAACTAAAGATTAAGGGCTAACATCACCATGGCAAAGACAACTAAAAAGTCACCAAAAAGGAATGCTTCAAAACAAGATCCCACGAGGAAAACTAAGAAAGCTGATAGCTTCGATAGCGACGGTAGCCTTGGGTTCGAATCAACATTATGGTCTGCCGCGGATAAACTGCGCTCCAACATGGATGCAGCAGAATACAAGCATGTTGTTCTTGGACTAATTTTTCTTAAGTACATATCTGACGCGTTTGAGGAACTTCATGACGAGCTATCGGCTGACAAGAAGTCAGGGGCTGATCCTGAGGACCGTGACGAATATAAGAGTAAGCACATCTTCTGGGTTCCGAAAAACGCACGGTGGAAGGCTCTCCAAGCCAATGCTCGGCAGCCCTCAATTGGAAAGCTCATTGACGACGGCATGGTCGCAATTGAAAAAGAAAATCCCGTACTAAAAGGAGTTCTTCCGAAGGATTATGCTCGACCAGGTTTAGATAAAACAAGACTTGGAGAACTGATGGACCTCGTTGGATCGATCGGGCTTGGAAACCGACAGTCCAGAGCAAAGGATCTTCTTGGTCGCGTCTACGAGTATTTCTTGTCAAAATTTGCCGCTGCTGAAGGTAAACTCGGTGGTCAGTTTTATACACCCGCGTGTGTAGTTAAGCTGCTCGTAGAGATGTTAGCGCCATTTAAGGGTCGCGTGTTCGATCCATGCTGTGGCTCTGGCGGAATGTTTGTTTCTTCCGAAAGGTTCGTCGAAGCACATGGCGGCAAGATAGGCGACATCAGCGTATACGGGCAGGAATCAAATCCCACTACGTGGAAGTTAGCAAAAATGAATCTTGCTATACGTGGTATCGAGGCAAATTTAGGCGCTGAGAATGCCGATAGCTTTCATCGTGATCTTCATCCCGATCTTAAGGCTGACTACATACTTGCTAATCCGCCTTTTAACATCAGCGACTGGGGAGGTGAACGCCTCAAGGATGACATTCGTTGGAAATATGGTGTCCCGCCAATTGCAAACGCAAACTTTGCTTGGGTTCAACATTTGATCCACCACTTGGCGCCGACTGGAATTGCAGGCTTTGTCTTGGCAAACGGATCAATGTCCTCCAATCAATCTGGTGAAGGCGATATTCGTAGAAGCCTAATTGAAAATGACCTCGTGGACTGTATGGTATCTCTACCAGGCCAACTTTTCTACACAGTGCAAATACCCGTGTGTCTTTGGTTTTTAGCTCGTGATCGAAAGAACCATAAATTCAGAGATCGTCGTCAAAGCACGTTGTTTATTGATGCCCGTAAAATGGGAACAATGGTCGATCGATCGCATGCCGAACTAACCAATGATGACATAGCAAAAATTTCTGCGACTTATCATGCATGGCGAGGAGATAAGGGCGCCGGAACATATACGGATATTAAGGGATATTGCAAAAGCGCTTCACTCGAAGAGATCAAAGAACACGGCTATGTACTTACACCTGGTCGATTCGTTGGTGCAGAAGATATTTTGGATGAGGGCGCACCTTTTGAAGAAAAGCTGATAACTCTAAAATCGGTGTTGAGCGAGCAATTCGCAGCCGCAACATCAATGCAGAACAAAATACTCACTTGCCTCGAGAGTGTTGCCGAATGAGCATCGTTCAGCAAACACCACTTTCGAGCGTTGCAAAGGTCCAAGGTGGATTCGCATTCAAAAGCAAAACCTTCACAGGTGAAGGCATACCCGTTCTTAAGATATCAAACGTTCGCCATCGCATAGTTGATACAAACCATCTCGTTTACGTTTCGCAAGAAATTGCCACTTCAGCGCAACGTTATTTGGTTAATGACGGTGATATTCTGATCTCCATGACTGGAAGTGGACCGAGCGCACCAGCTTCTCTCGTCGGTAGAGTAGCCAGATACTCAGGACCAGACGGTCGTTATTTAATTAACCAACGAGTGGGAAGAATCGTCGTTAATGAAGCACTCGTCGATAGGCGATATATCTATTACTGCCTATCGGAACCCGCGGTGCAACAGACTCTAGTCTCAATTGCAACAGGCAGTGCGAATCAAGTTAACATCAGTGGAACGCAGATCGAGTCATTAGCAATCCCGCTTCAACCACTACCAAATCAAAGGCGGATCGTTGAAATCTTAGGAACTCTAGATGACAAAATTGAACTGATTCGCAAAACAAACGAAACTCTAGAAAAGTTAGCACGAACAACCTTTAAGTCTTGGTTCATCGACTTTGACCCCGTGATCGCGAAGCAAAATGGCACTAAGCCATTCGGATTAGATGATGCTACGGCATCACTTTTTCCCTACAGCTTTGAATCAAATGATACTGGAAAGGTACCGAAGGG
>JAYUQP010000034.1:0-4811 GCA_043757265.1 Bdellovibrionales bacterium
CATCAGATGCTGGTAACTAACTGCCAGCGTTATGAAACGATGGTTCTCCATCAACAAATCCAGATCACAGCGCTCATACATTTTTACAAACTGGATGAAGGCATTCTGGAAATTTTGTTTCTAGGAACATCTCCTCAGTTTCAAAATCAAGGCCTGATGTCGCGACTCATGGACGAGTTTCTTGTGGCCCAACAAGACAAAACGATTTGGCTTGAGTGCCGGGAAGATAATGTAAAGGCCCGACATCTTTACGCAAAAAAGGGTTTTCAGGAAGTGGGCCTAAGAAAGTCATACTACAAAGATGGTAGTGCTGCGATTTTATTCAATTATTAGCGACTCTTAAAAATCCACGTCTTGCCTTTTACCAGGCACTTTGCTACAACTCCAACATTCGCGGGCCCCTAGTGGGCCTTTATTTTTTGAGAAAGCTTATGAACCCAACGGTTACAAAATTGATGGAGCTGGCCGAGCGTATCGCCGGTCACAAAGCACTGAGGATCTACGATCTGGAACTTTTTGGTTCTGGTCGGGGCAAAACTTTGCGTATTTTCATCGATCGCACGGGCGAAGAGAACGTATCTCTCGAAGACTGTTCAGAATTTTCCAAAGCTTTAAGCCTCGTCCTTGATGTCGAAGACGTCATCGAAGGCGCTTATAATCTTGAGGTTTCAAGCCCGGGAATCGAGCGTGATCTCAAAAAACCTTGGCACTATGAGCAGAGTGTTGGCAAACTCGTGGCTTTGAGTTTATTTCGTCCACTTGGGCAGATTATTCCCGACGTTGAACAGCAGTTTGCCAGCCGCAAAAAGCTAACGGGAACAATTACTTCGTTTCAGGGTGAGCAATTGGGTGTTGAGTTTGAAGGTAAAATGTTAACAGTTCCACTGGAAACAGTGGCAAAAGCCCATTGGGTTTTTGATTTTGGAAAAAAGTAATAAGGAGTGCCGATGGCAGCTGATGGAATGTTTTCCGATTTAAATCGAATGATCGATCAACTTGGTAAAGACAAGGGGATTGAGAAAAAATTAATTGTCGATGCCGTTGTCCAGGGTATGCTCGTTGCCGCAAAAAAAGTGTATGGCACATATAGAGATATCGAAGCTTCGTATAACGAAGAGACAGGGGAAGTTGAACTTTTCCAGTTTAATGAAGTTGTGCCAGATGAAGATTTCGAAGATGAAGAAATCGAAATCACGATGGAGAATGCGTTAAAGCTTGACCCTGAAGCACAGATGCACGACCAGATCGGCATAAAACTTGATACTTCAGACTTGGGACGGATTGCTGCGCAAACAGCCAAACAAATTATCCTACAAAAAGTTCGCGATGCCGAGCGCGAAATTATTTTCAACGAGTTCGAAGCGCGTAAAGGTGAAGTGGCTTCTGGAATCATTCGCCGCATCGAGCGCAATCACATCATTGTCGATCTCGGAAAAACCGAAGCACTCATGCCACCACGCGAGCAAATTCCTGGTGAATCATTCAAGCCCGGCGACCGAATCCAAGGCCATTTATTAGACGTTCGTCAAACGACCAAAGGTCCACAAATTATCATGTCTCGCGCGCATCCTGATTATCTTGTTAAACTTTTCGAGGCTGAAGTCCCCGAAATCTACGACGGCATCGTGCAAATCATGGCAGCTGCTCGGGAACCCGGACAACGTGCAAAAATCGCAGTTTACAGCAAGGATTCAGCGGTGGATCCAGTGGGAGCTTGTGTAGGGATGAAGGGATCTCGCGTCCAAACAATCGTGCAAGAGCTTAAAGGCGAAAAAATTGACATCGTTGAGTGGGACGAAGACATTACGCGCTTTGCATGCAATGCCTTAGCTCCAGCCGAAATTTCCCGTGTGTTTCTAGATGAAAATTCCAAAGAAATGGAAATCGTTGTTGCCGACACGCAGTTAAGTTTAGCGATCGGTAAAAAAGGTCAAAACGTGCGCCTTGCTTCAAAACTAACAGGTTGGAAAATCGATATTATGTCCGAGGCCAATGCCTCGGCCAGAACTGCGGAATCCATTTTCAACCTGATGTTGCTGCCAGGTATGTCAGACACGATGGCACAAAATATTTTCCAAAGTGGTTTTGGGTCCTTCCAATCTTTGGCGGAAGCCAATGTCAAAGAAGTGATGGCCATTGCCGGGTACGATACTGAAGAAAAAGCTAGTGGATTGATCGACGAGGCTCTTAATCTGGTTAAAAAATATCAAGATGACGGCGTCGAAGTTCCGAAAGCTCCAGTAGTTGTCGAGGCACAAGAAGTCAAAGGGGATGCGAAACAGCAGGCAGAACAGCAACTCCGTGAACAGTTAGCACAACTCAAAGTAAAAGAAGAACAGTCTGCTGAAGCCGAAAAAGGTTTGTCTAACAACGGAAACGAGGCCTAATGTCGACACCCAAAGTCTATGAATTTGCAAAAGAGATCGGAGTCGAGACACTCACTCTGATGGACAAGATCCGCAAGTGGGGACTTCCTATACGAAGCCACATGGCAGATCTCACAACTGATCTCATCGAACAAATTCGCGCAAAATTAGACGAAGAATCTGGTTCCCAAAAAGGCGGCGCAAAAAAAGTGACAAAAAAAGTCGCCAAAAAAGTCGTTGCCGATGGTGCCGATGAAGCTCCGTCTGTAGCCAAAGCAGCACCAAAAAAGCCACCAACAAAAACCACCGTGGTTAAAGCGGCCACCAAATCTACAGGCAAGGGCCTTGCTGCGGCAAAAGCCGAGAGCACTGCCGCAGCAGCCAGAGTTGCGGCATCAAAAACCGTGATTCGTCGGAAAAAAACTGAAGAGGTTGAAGTCGTCGAAGAAAAAGCAGCCGTTCCTGAAATAGAAGCGGTGAGTGAAGAGATCGAAATTGTGACACCAGAGCCACAGGCCGCCGCCGAAGTTATTGCGACTCCAGCCGTTGCAGCAGCCACAGCCGTAGATCCTGCCCCAGTTGCCGCAGTTCCCGCAATCGCTGCAGTGCCGGTCACTGATGACAAAATTCCCGAGAAAATTGTCGAGAAAGCAGCAGTCACAGGTCCTCGCAAGCGCGAAGTCTTGATGACAGAAGACGGTCCGATTAGCGGGGTGCGATCGACCAGAAGAAATATCGTTGGGCGTATGGATCTGAACCGCGTTAGTCAGTTGCCCCAAGCTCGACAGGTGAAGCCCGTCAATCGATCCTTGCGCACAGGGTTTATCTCGCAAGATGCGCCTGCAGAATTTCCGCCAGCATCGACGGCGGAGGATGACCGCAAAAAAGACAAAGGGCGCCGAGTGATGGGCGGCCCAGCTGTTCCTCCAGCAGCTCCTGCAAAAGAAAAAGAACAGGCACCACCATCTTTCGTTTCTGCGGATTTCATGAAGCGCGAAATTGTGTTCCAACCGAAGAAGAAAAAAATCTCCGAAGGGCACAATAAAAAAACGCAAATCACAATGCCCGCTGCGCACAAGCGCGTTGTAAAAGTCCATGGAAGTATGCCAGTGACAGAGCTTGCTAATGCTTTGGGAATCAAAGCACCTGCCCTTATTAAAGCCCTTATGAACAACGGTGTTGTGGCCAATATGAATATGACATTGGATTTTGATACCATTGCTCTCGTTGTGCCAGAATTTAAATTCGAAGCTCAAAACGTCAAAAAGTCGGATCTCGAACTCGTCGAGCAGGCATCCACACTCAATATCGATGTGGATCGCGTGCCTCGGTCGCCAGTCGTTACTGTTATGGGTCACGTGGATCATGGCAAAACAACTTTATTAGATACGATTCGCAAAGCCCGAGTGGCCGCAAAAGAAGCCGGTGGTATTACTCAGCACATCGGTGCTTACCGCGTAAAGACGTCGCTGGGTGAAGTGACATTCATCGATACTCCCGGTCACGAAGCGTTCACCGCTATGCGAGCTCGTGGCGCCAATGTTACAGATATTGTGATCCTCGTTGTTGCAGCCGATGACGGCGTTATGCCGCAAACAATTGAAGCTATCAGCCACGCAAAGGCAGCCAAAGTGCCAATCATCGTTGCGGTGAACAAGATGGATAAGCCCGACGCGTCTCCAGATCGTATCAAGCAGCAAATGACCGAGTACGAACTCATCCCCGAAGAGTGGGGCGGTTCCACGCAGTTTTGCCCAGTGTCGGCCCTCAAAGGCGATGGAATCGCCGAGCTGTTGGAGCAAGTGTCCGTGCTTGCCGAAGTTCTCGAATTGACATCAAGCCCAACCCGTTCTGCAACGGGGGTTGTTATCGAAAGCCGAGTTGAAAAAGGGCGCGGCAACGTCGCAACGTTGCTTGTGCAGGATGGAACTCTTAAGACTGGTCAGTCAATTGTTGTTGGCTCGGTGGCCACGCGCGTGCGCGTACTTCACGATGACGTGGGCAAGCCGCTCAAAGAAGCTGGTCCAAGCATGCCAGTGGAAATTATTGGTCTTCCCGACAGCCCGAATGCAGGAGATCGCTTTGACGTTTGTAAAGATGATAAGAGTGCAGAAGAAATCGCTCGCGTGCGCAAAGAAGAAATCGCTAAAGCCAATGAGTCTAAGCCGCCGACGTTGGAAGATCTTTTTGCCAAACTCAAATCTGCAGATATAAAAGAACTTCCTGTGATTTTGAAATGTGACGTTGCGGGATCACTTGAGGCAGTGAAAGGTCTTTTTGATAAACTTTCGACAAGCGAAGTAAAACTGAAGCTCATTCACACCGGCATTGGTGGGATCAGCGAATCGGATGTTTTACTAGCAAGTACAACAAAAGGAATGGTCGTTGGTTTTAACGTTCGACCGGATACAAGTGCTCAGGCTGCCGCCAAAAACAAAGGGGTGG
>JAYUQP010000035.1:0-39427 GCA_043757265.1 Bdellovibrionales bacterium
TCCATAGCTTTAAGCAGCTGAGCTCAGATAGTGGATAGGCCAAGTTCGAACAACACTTAATGCGTTAACCAGCACGCGAATATGAGGCTGATGTTCAAGAAAGCTCATCAAACAGACCCTCCCCCGACCCAAGGCCACTTTTACACTTGACCGGGGTGGCGTCCATATGAGGATGACGGTGTTTGTGTGCTCACGATAACGGTACAATCAGCGGAGATTCTTCGCTTTGCACAGAATGACGGTGATATGCACAGAATGACGGTGATATGCACAGAACGACGTGGTGACGTGCGCAGGATGATGTAATGGAGTTTGCAGGATGAAGTTGTTTTGGCTATTTCTGCGCGCAAGATCACGTTTTCAGTTGTTTGGGGCAACGTATTTCTAAGAATCATTTTGACGCTTGGATTCTAACAATTGGATTCGGTCGTGGACTACGTGATGAGTTTTTATTTTCGCGTCGGATTTTGTGGATAATTTTTTAAGTCAAATGACGTGCGAATGAAATTTAAGTGGGTCTTTAAAAAAAAGAACCCGCCACTTTGGGGGGAAAGGGCGGGTGTAGGTTCAGACTCAACATACATAACCTCCCTTAAACCTCATTCCTTTGGTAGCTGGCTGGCATCGTTAACTCCTTTAACGTTAAGCCCCTGTAGCTTTGCGCGATCTCTGTTTCCAGAGTCTTGCCTTTGGCAAAAGAAGGATCGTTTGTATTATCCTGTCCTGAATACAAGAATACTACGTCCATACCAAAACTCCAAAAATATTCGTCGAACTGTTTCACAATAGGATCTCGTTGTGAGACATGGAAATTACTCAACAAAATAAGCGTTTTAGATAATTAGATTTGCGCTCTACCGTGGGATTTTAAGTCGACTTCCAATTAATATTTTTTCGCTTTGGCGCAAGCGGTTCTCGGTGATGAGTTTTGAAATACGCACATTGTATCGACTTGCGATATTGAGTAGCGTTTCGCCTCTTTTGACGACGTGAAATTTCTGAGTGACCGGCTTGCGCTGCACTTCGAAGCGCACGCGCTTTGAAAGAGCCGACGTTTTGTCGACTGTCTTCTCTACCTGCTTTTTCATTTTCGCCGCAACCGAACTCACACCGCGCTTGCCTGGCTGGACTGTTGAAGCCGTGCGTGAGCTCTTTGGAATGCGCAATGTTCGCCCTACTCGTAATACTGTGCGACGGCTTAAATCGTTGATGTCGATCAGCGTCGCCATAGACACTCGAAAACGCCGCGCAATTGACGAGAGCGTGTCGCCGGTACGAATGCGATAGCGCACATACTCTGCCTCTTCAACCTGGCTTACCGTTGCATTTACCGCAAGTGCTGTAGAGCTGTTTTCCATAGCTGCGAGAACTTGGTCTTTGTTCAGTGCCATTGGAACTCGCACCATCACTTGCTGATTGTCGTATTTTGGCACAATGCCTTTTTTAAACGCCGGGTTTAATCCCTGTAGCTCGTCATAGGAGAGCCCGAGGTTTTGCGCAAGCGACATAAGACTTACAGCTTTTGTAAAGGTGATTTCTTGATACTGCAGCGGCGCTTGGTATTCAACATCGTTGAAACCATATTTTTGCGGGTGCTTTGCAATCATTCGCGCAGCTAAAAATTTTGGTACGTAGTGAATTGTTTCTTTTGGTAATTTCTTTTTACGTGCCAGTTCCCAAAAGTCTCGTGTGTAATGGCGCATGACTAGATTTTTTACTTTATTTTCGCCCACGTTGTACGAGGCGATCGCCAAGTACCACGATCCAAACAGGTGATACAAAGCTTTCAAATACTGTGCGGCGGCTTCAGTGGATTGAACAAAATCACTTCGCTCATCCGTGTAGTAATCGATTTTTAAATCATAACGACGGGCGGTTCCCCGAATAAACTGCCAGTAGCCAGAAGCTCGGGCATGACTGTACGCTTTTGCGTTGAAGCCCGATTCAATAAGAGCCAGATAAACTAAATCTTCTGGAAGCCCGTGCTTTTTTAAGATGTCCTTCATCATGGGAACATAGCGGGTTGAGCGGCCTAAATAGCGCACCATGTGCGGGCGTCCGCGACCTTGGAAATACTCAATCCACATGTTTACATTTTGGTTAAAATCCTCGGGCAACTTTTGCATGTCCGTTTCAGAATCCGAAAGATCCTCGGCGCGCTTCATGGTCTTGCCTACTTGAATTGGCGCTTCGTCCTCGGGCCCGTGGGTTGCAATTGCTGCATCCTCAGCGTCTTCATCGCCACTAGAAACAACTTCGCCGGGAAGAGGTTGTCCGTCTGGCGTTACCGGTTTGTGGGCACAACTAAGTAAAAACACCACCACGAATAAGCAATAAAATTTGTTCATCAACCCTCCAAAACTTCAATTTAGTTTACCTTAAGGAATTCAAAAACCGCAACCGATGATTTCCCAGATCTCACGATGAGTGTCCTGAGTGGCCGGAGTGTCGTTTTTATGGAATTTATTGGATTGAGGTCTAGGCCGAATAGGAACTGTCCAACACATTCTTTTAAAACTGCCCTTCAGACCTCACACTTTTAAATCAGCCATCGACAATTCAATAGCTTTCAGTAGCAATTCATCGAGTTTTTTGATTTCTTCAGGCCAGCGGTTTTCATTTGCCACCTTTTGTATAAGCTCTTCTGGACCAAAACCCAAAAGATAGAATTTTTCTAGAACTTTATTCAGATCGGTCCCCAAATGGCGACGCACGCTGGGCGAAGCCTGCTCTAATAATTTTGTTGTTTGTAGATGCGCGCCACCGGCGCCCGAAACCTGGCCTAACACGAAGGCTGCAAGGTTTGTTGCCTCAACGCCCAGCTCTCTCCATTTTTTTTGGCTTACAAAGCCAGACAATTTATTAAAGCGCTGCCGATACAGCTCCTTCATTCCTAAAGGTTTTTGCCACCAGCGCAACGAGCGTGCGGTGTAGCCAAGCAGACCTAAAAATGTCATCGCATACACTGCACACCACAATAACCAGTTGGGAGCAGCGGATGCCGAAACTGGTTTCCACTGCGTAAGAAGTTGCAAATTTTCGGTAGGCGCCTCCTCGTCCTGTTTTTGCAGGCGCGACGATTGAAGCCCCTGTTGTCCAGAACCTGGAAGAACATTCAGTTTAAACTCAGGCGTTGTGAGAGTTTCGTATTTTTGCGTACCCGGATTGAACACCGCCGTCGTGATCGGAGGAATAACGAGCTCCCCTTCTTGGCGAGGAATTAAAAAAATCTCAAATGTTTTGAAACTCATTCCGTTTTTAAAAAATTTAGAATCTTTTTTGATATCATAAATTTCGACACCTGCCGGAAGTGTGGGATTTGGAAGTTCAAACTGCTTGGCATTACCTCGCCCCTCTACGTGCACGCGCAATGCAAACGGCTGATGCGCCACCACAGAAGTGCTTTCGATTTGCGCCTTGATTTGGTACTCGCCCACCGCACCAGAAAACGCTGCAGGTTTCCCAGCCTCAGGCAGTGGTTTTACAAGAATGGGAATAACCTGGCTGGTTTTTGTGGACGTGACATTTTTGCCAAAACCAGAAACCACTGTCACCTTCGCTTTGTAACCATCAATCGTCGCCTTTCCCTCTTCAATGGGAAAAAGGGCGTACGATGCGAGCAATGCTTTGTTGTAGGCTTTGCCATTGAGCTCTGCAGGCTGAAAATTCAGCAGCGTCGCAAGTTCAATATCTTCTTTCCAAAAGCCTTTGAGGTCTGGATATTTTAAAGTGTCGATTTCGCGCACACCAGCTTTCGTGTACAAGTACCAGCTAGCAGTGATTTGCTCACCTTCAAAAACTTCTGTCTTGTCCACTTCGGATACAATAACAAAAGCATCTTTCTCATCAAAATCTGGAACCGCTTGAAAACCTTGCACGCCTCCGCCACCAAAACGCCGCTGTAAGAGTTGATTAAAGCGATCCTCCATTTTTTTCATATTTTCAAAAGGATCGGAACCAAAAATTTCTTTTTCTTCTTCTTCAAAAAAGTCAGGACGCACAGAGCGTTTTGGCTTGGCCCCACCCGCTCCCGATGGAAAAACCTGAATCTGCGCGACTGATGAAGGATATTTTTGTCCGCCCACTTCGAGATTTACTGCCGGCACCACAAGCTTCCCCGCCTGAGCTGCTGTATACTGAAAGGTAAACACTTGCGTGACCGTACGGCGAAACTCAAGCTCCCCCTGCGCGTTCATCAACGCCCCGGCATTGGTCCGCTGCGCTTGAGACTGACCGCGAAACGTAGCTCCAGCAATCGTCGGCGGCTGAGGCGTTTCCACATTCACCATCTCATTCGACGAGACTTCAACCTGCACAACAAAAATATCACCCTGCTCAATCTCTTTCGGCTGCACCACAGTCTGCACATTAATCTTCGCATCAGCCGCAAGTGATGACTGACTCAACGCTGCGAGAATAATGAAATTCAAAACTAAGATTTTAGAAACATCTTTAAAAGCCTCAGATAGTCCTCGGCAGGAGCCTCCGGAACTCGTTTTTAAAAATGTTTCTAAAATCTCAGTTTTAAATTTCATAATACCTTTCATAATTGATAGTCTAGCAACGTTTCAATGCTTCACGCACCCTGCAAACTTCGGTACCAATCGAAGCTCTCAAATGCTTCGAAGTGGTTCCGCCGACCCGAAGGGGCGAGAAAGTGGCAAGAGCGCTTCGCGCTCGTTAAAGGTTTTAGCAGATCTTTGCCAATTCAAATCATTTAAACACTTTCTCAATTTACCCATCTTCCGCATCCACTTCAACTTTGCTGTCAACATCACCACGCACAAAGCGGGATCTTTCCATTTTTAATTCGAAATTTAAAAATGTCTCAATAAACGAGTTCCGCAGCCCTCCAGGGACGAGGAGGCGCAGAGAGCGGCCACGCTCGTTTAACGGGCGGGGCCCGTCGTCGCGCCGGACTGTCCGAGGCTTTTGAGACATTTTTAAATTTCGGATTAAAAATTGCATTGATCTCCTCCTCACCATTGTTTTTCTTTTGGAGCGGATTTTTCGCCTTTGCGTTGTACTTTGGCGCGAACGTTTTGTTCTTGCTGTTTCAATTCGTCCATAATGCGTTTTAAATCTTCATTGGATAAGTGCGTTTGGTCAAACTCGGTTCCCTTTTTTCGGTCGTTGGTGCGGTCGCCGTCGGAGGGTTGCTGCTCTTCTTGTTTATCACCTTCGCCCTGCTCTTTATCGCTTTCGCCTTTTCCGTCCTTATTTTGCTGATCTTTATTTTTATCTTTTCCTTCGCCCTTGCCGCCGCCACTGGAGTTGAACATCATTTCGATGTTGGTTTTAATTTCCTTGGAATCTGGAATAAGCTCGAGGGCCTGCTGATATGATTCGAGAGCTTCATCTATTTTTTGCGTTGTTTGATAATGCACGCCGAGATTGTACAAAAGTGCGAATTTTACTTTGAGCCATCTTTGCTGTTCTTCTTCTGCCAGTCCATTTGCCAAATGCGAATTTACATCTTTCAGTAATTGTTTATAGAGCTTTTCGGATTTTTCGACTTCACCTAAAGCTTGTAGCGCGCTTCCCACGTTGAACTGCACCGTAGGCTCGAAAGGATCTAGGATCAGTGTTTCTAAAAACTGTTCGTAGGCTTCCATTTTTTTTTCTACACCGAATACGCGTACGGCTTTATTGTTTTTATAGATCAAATCAATGTTCTGAGCGTGAGACGCGAAGACTGCAAACACAATGAGACTAAAAAGCGTAAACTGCTTCATAAAGGAAACCGTCCTTTCCACGCTGTTGAAATCTTTTTTCGATTTCCTAATGCCAATTCGATCAGCGCCATAAAAAGTGCCAAAATTAGAAAAATCTGAAAATGCTCCTCAAAACTCGTAGCTGTAAGCGTGTCGAACTCTGATTTTTCGAGAAGATCAATATCCTCTTGCAAAGATTTCATCTGATCGCCGCCAAAAGTGACGTGATAAAAGCTTCCTTGGCCAATTTGCGAAAGAATGCGTAAAAATTCGCCGTTCACTTTCGAAACTACTGGTTCGCCTGATTTGTCTTTTAAGTAATCACGCAATTGACCACTCGGATCGCGAAGCGGAACCTTGCCACCAGCTTCAGTGCCGAAGGCCATGGTGAACAAGCGAATTCCTTGCTGAGTTAATTGCTTGGCGGTGGCCTCTGCCCCTTTTTCATGATCCTCGCCATCCGAAATCAGAAGAACCACCTTAGTCACTCTCGAGGCTTCTCCGGCTTCCACTCCGCCTCGCTCAAAGGCCCCTTTTGCTTCGTCAAGTGCAGGGCCGATCTCGGTTCCTTGGGTTTCGATGGAATCTGGCGAAAGTCCTTCGACAAACATTTTTAAGGCCGCTTTGTCTGCAGTGAGGGGTGATAGCAGTACCGAAGATCCTGCAAACGCAATCAACCCCACTTTGTCGCCGCTCAAACTATCGAGCAGGTTTATGATTTCTTTTTTTGCATGGGCCAGTCGACTCGGTCGAACGTCTTCGGCAAGCATACTGCGAGAAACGTCTACTAAAATCATCAACTCCACACCTTCGCTTTTAACTTCGGTTTGTCCCTGGGAGGATTGGGGACGGGCCAGTGCAATGACCATAAAGCCCAGCGCCAAACAAAACAAAATAATTTTCCAGGTGGCCTTGGCTGATGAATAATTTTGCACAAGATATGGCACAACTCGCGCTCCAAAAGTTTTTTGCGTCACTCTCTTCCACCGAGCAACATAAAATAAAAACACCGCGAAAAAAATGGGGCAGAGTAAAAGTAAGATTAAATACTGTGTAGCTTCAAATCTCCACATTTTTGCCTCCCATCAGATTCCCCGCCGAAAAATGGTCATCTGAAGTGCTCCGCCCAATGCGTACAAAATGACAGCCCAAAATAAAAAGTTTTGGAAAAGCTCCTGATATTTAACAAAACGATCCACATCGATTTTAGTTTTTTCAAGACGATCAATTTCGGTAAATACATTGTCTAGAGTTTTTGTGTCGGTAGCGCGAAAAAATTTTCCACCCGTTTCCTCTGCCATCTGCGTGAGGAGCTCCACATTGACCGAACTATGAATAGGCTGATAGCGCTTCACCTGACGACCAAACACATCCTGCGAATAAATTGGCAGCTGAGCGTCCCCATCGACACCGGCGCCAATGGTGTAAATTCGAATGCCGTAACCCTTGGCGATACGCAATGCTGTGAGCGGATCAATCAAGCCCGTGTTGTTTTCACCGTCGGTTAAAAGGACGATCACTTTAGTTTTTGCGTCGGAGTCCTTGATTCGCGAGCACGCGTTGGCCAGTGCCACACCAATGGCCGTTCCCATTTTAATGTTGCGCGAAGTTTTAATCTCGGAGACGTTTTGCAAAAGCAGCGGATAATCGAGCGTCAGCGGAATTCGCACGTAGGCCTCGCCCGAAAACACCACAAGCCCAATTCGATCCGACACGCGCTTTTTGATAAACTCTTGAATTGTTTGCTTGGAAGATTCAAGGCGGTTTGTGGGCTCCATGTCTTCAATGAGCATACTTTCTGAAATATCAAGCGTAATCAAAATATCGATACCTTCGACGTTGCGCTTTACTTTTTCGTCAGCTTTTTGCGGTCGTGCAAGTGCCATGATCAAAAGAATCAAAGCTACTGCTTTAAGGACTGCGGGCAGCCACTTGAGCTTCACCTTCCACGTCGAAGTTAATTCGCGAAGGGCCGAAAACGAACTGTAGCGCACAAAGCCCCACAGGTTTGCACGCTGCCACCACGTCCAGGCCAAAACCAACACGAGGGCAATCAAAAATAAAAAAGCCCAGGACGAGTTCCAAACAATCATGACGGCGCCGGTGTTTGCGACGTGGGCTTAGACGCCGCTTGCGATTTTTCTGGAGGGGTGGTCTGTGATTGAGCCTGTGAATTTGATTGTGAGTCTGACCGAGTAGATCTGCGAGCCGTCAATTTGTGTTTCCACATCAAATCAGCCGCAAGCCAGCAAAGTTGAGTTAACTGTTCGCAGTCCTGCGGTTTCAAGTCTTTTATATTTGATTGAGCTCTCTCTAATTCCTTAAACGCTTTCAGTATGGCATTTTTGAAGTGGCCATAGCCGTTTTTATTTTTTTTGCGAATATGCTGCGCGATGCGCGCGATGGACCAAGTCAAAGCGGGCACGGTGTATTCGCGAAGAACATACATGCGAAAAACTTCGTTGAGCTTTTCCAGGTATTGCTTGGTTTGCGTATCGTCCCAATTTGCATTTTGTGAAAAAAGCACGCCACGCTTCAGCAAGCGCAAGTCTTTGCTAAACTGGTGGTAGGAACCAATCGGACTTTGAAATTTGCGAATATTTCTTTCAAGATTTCGACGTTGCACGGTCCGTCGAATAAAAACAGCGGCCCAACCGATGAGAACTGCCGCAAAGAGAAGCCCTGCAAAAAAAATCCAGTAAGGCCAATTCATGGCCATTGGTTGAATAGGACCAAATGGGGATTGTGGCGGATTTTGCGGATCCACCACTGACTGCGTGCGAATTTCCATGGCCTGCGAAATAAATCCACTGTCTTTGGCATCGCTTACATGCAAGAAAGGGTGGGAGACTGGCTTCGAGGCATAACTTGTGGCTAAAAATTGCAATTCATTTTCGCTCTTTTTAAGTGTCTTTAAATAAACGACAGAATACTTAATGGCTTCTGCGTTCACAATTTTTAACGGCTCAACAAGCTCCAGACTTTCTCCCGCGCAGTTGATTTGGAAAATCTCACCCACAGTAAAACCCTTTGAATCCTTGGGTTGGGTTTGCATATTGCATTCCCACTTCGGCTTTTGCGGAATTTCAACGGGTATCTCAACCCTGCTTGCGGTGTCTGTTTGGGCCATTAAAAAATCCTCTTGCGGAAATAATTTAACAGAGGATCCACATAGTTTTCGTTGTTTGGAATATCAATACGATCAATTTGGGCTTTACGAAATTCCGCATCGCGGAAGTCTTTGGTCTTTTTAAACTGATCGTAAACAAGTTTTCGGAAGCTCTCCGAGCCGGTATCCAGCGTGACCACTTCTTCTGTTTCCGGATCAAAATAATCAACAAGGCCCAAATTGGGTAATGTCGACTCTGCGGGGTCCGACACCACAACGGAAATCAATTCGTGCTTGCGCGAAAGTTTTTTTAATATCTGACCAAATGGTTCGTCGGACATAAAGTCACTCATCAAAAAAATGGTGGCCCGTTTTTTTAGGATTCCCGAAAGATAATCCACAGCTTCAGAAATTTTAGTATTTTGAGTTTTAGGCTGATAGTAGTACAGATCGCGCAGCAAGCGCTGGATATGCCCACGCCCTTTTTTTGGTGGAACAAAATGCTCCACCTGATCGGAAAAAAGCAGCAGTCCCACGTTGTCATTATTTTTAGCTGCGGCGAAACCCAAAAGTGCCGCAAGGTTTGTAATGACTTCGCCTTTAAGAAAGTTTTGTGAGCCAAAACCCATGGAGCCGCTCACATCTACTGCGAGTATCAAAGTGAGTTCCCGCTCTTCTTCGTATTTTTTTATATAGGTCTTTCCGGTGCGCGCTGTGAGATTCCACGAAATAGCCCGAACGTCGTCGCCTGGAACATATTCTCTGAAGTCAGAAAAAGTCATCCCTTGACCCTTAAAGGCGGATTGATACTGTCCAGCGAACGTGGAATTCACCAGCTTTCGCGTATTGAGCTCAAGCAGTTTTACTTTTTTTACAATCTCCGCCGGAATCGACAACTTAAGGAACCTCGATCTGATTTAAAAGATCTTTGATCACCTGATCGCTCTTGATGTCTTCGGCTTCAGCTTCAAACGTCAAAATTAGGCGATGGCGAAGTACATTGTAAGCCACAGCTTTTACATCGTCGGCGGTTACAAATGCGCGTTTTTGCAAAAATGCGTATGCTTTTGCCGCACGAATCAAACTGATGGTGGCGCGCGGAGATCCACCCACTTGAATTAAATCTTCAAGCTGGCCAACTCCGTACTCTGCGGGCTGCCGCGTGGCCATGACAAGATCCACAATGTAAGTCTGAATCTTTTTATCGACGTAAATTTGGTCGACGATAGCCCGAGCCTTTAAAAGCTCCTCTTTCGAAATCACTGGATTCATCTGTGGCTGGTTGTCCGTGCCCATGCGATTCATAATTTCCATCTCATCGCTTTTATTTGGGTAGTTAACGATGATCTTAAACATAAAACGATCCATCTGCGCTTCAGGAAGCGGATAAGTGCCTTCCTGCTCCAGCGGGTTTTGTGTAGCTAGGACTAAAAATGGAGTTTCGAGTTTGTAGGTTTTATCGCCGATGGTGACTTGTTTTTCGGCCATGCACTCTAATAGGGCACTTTGCACCTTGGCAGGAGCACGGTTAATTTCATCGGCGAGAAGGATGTTCGTAAAAATCGGTCCAGTTTTTGGAGAGAACTCTCCGGTTTTGGGGTTAAAGATCATTGTGCCAATGAGATCAGAGGGTAAAAGATCAGGGGTGAACTGCACACGTTGAAAGTGGAGAGAGATGGCGCGAGAGACGGTTGAAATCGTAAGAGTCTTTGCTAACCCTGGCACACCCTCAAGCAACACGTGGCCGCCAGTGAGTAGACCCATGAGAATGCCTTCGATCATTTCCTTTTGACCGACCACCACTTTGCCAACTTCCAAAAACATTCTGTCGACAAAGACACTTTCTTTTTGAATTGCGGCGCTTAACACAGATACATCGTTCATGTCGTCTCCTTGAATGGTCCTTTACTGGACCGCCTTCATTGCTTGTCGATCTGGCGGATCGGCTAATTTCATCTTCGCTCTTAATTTTGAACCAGGCCTTGTGAGATGCAATCATTTTGGCTTTATATCGCCTTGCAGAAAAACCTTAAAGGCTTGCTTTCATTTTATATTTTTCTATTGTCTTTCTATGACAATTCCAGAAAAAAATCCTCATTGGAGCGCTTTCCCCACCCAGTGGCTTTGGACCTGGATTTTAGGTGCGCAATTTTTATTTTTTATTTTTTTAAAGGTGTTTGTAGGCTCTTATGCCTACTATTTGCTCGGACCTCTCATAGTTTACAATCTCGGAATCTATTTTTTTCCTTATCTTTATTTTTTCTATAGACCAGTGAAGACTGTGCAAAACCGATTTGCACTCGAATGGAAGAAAGATTTGAAAACTCTGTTTGGTCCCACGACGAGCGTGCACCTGCAAATTATGCCCGAAGGCCACACTCCGCTTTGGATCCTCGCCCACCGCTCGGCTTTATGGATTACGGTTTCGCAAAGCTTTGTTTCGCGCTTTTCACCGGATGAACTTATTCTGATTCAAAACCACATTCACCATCTGTGGAAAAGCGGTCATCTTTGGAAATCCACAACATGGACGGCTCTACAGAGCACGCTTCCTCTGTGGTTGGCTCGCAATCCCCGGGGAACAGAGTTGATGTTTGCTTCGGCACCGCAGGACCATGTGCTTCCCACAGAGTGGTTGCGCTTGTGCCTTAAAGTGTTTCACTGGATGAGTCACCAAACGCACACCTTTTCTCCTGCCATCAGCCCTAGCCTGCTGTTTCCGGTGTTGACCAACTACAATCAAAAAAGTTACTTTTCCCTCTACCAATTTTTACAAAATGAACTCATTACATCTCTCAAAGAAGGAGACTCTAGCCATGAGCCAACAAAAAGTGGAAGCTTCGTTTTCAACTCTGATCCTTTCCATCGGCTCGACGGCAGCAATGGGCCTGGGGTTGGCCCCACATCCTCAGACTGGCAAAACTGAAAAGGATTTAACCATGGCTCGCTTCAACATCGATATGCTTGAAGTGCTGCAAACAAAGACAAAAAATAACCTTTTGAAAGAAGAGGGTGACTTTTTAAACAACCTCATTGCGGACCTCCATTTGAAATATGTAGAGCTAGCGAAAAGCTAGCGACCTTGAACAGCAGAGCTAGCAAAAAGCTAGCGAGCCCAGAGCTTGCGGAGCAAGCGACCTTGAACAGCGGAGCAAGCGACCTTGAACAGCAGAGCTTGCAAAAGCAAGACAGTCTATCTGGTAGCTTAAAATTCAATTTGCTAACTTTGTATATTTTTTGAGCATGTCTCACTTTGATGCAAGCCTGTGAGCTATTTGGCGCTATTCCCTGATGTGTATCACTATATCCTTAAGTCTAGGTCTGTTTTGGCCGTTAAGCTAGGCAAGGATCTACATAAGAGATCTACATGAGAAACCAACAGTAGAGATCAACATTGGAGAGCATTATGGAAATCACCGAAGTGAAAGTCTATCCCGTTAACGAAGATCGCCTAAAAGCTTACGCCACAATCACTATTGATAATTGTTTTGTGATTCGCGACCTCAAGGTGATTTTAGGTCATGAGGGTTTGTTTGTGGCGATGCCTAGCAAAAAACGTAAAGATGGCCAGTTTCGCGATATCGCTCACCCTCTAAACCAAGAGACCCGCGAAAAAATCGAAAACATGGTTTTTGATGCTTACAAAAAAGAAGTGGAATCCATGGGCGAGTCCATCGACGAAATTAATAAACGACTTGGCTAAAAAATCCATCTCTAAGGTTCATCTTACAGTTTTACATTTTCCCGCATTGCAAATGTGAATTCACTGCAAATTCCCGCCAATTCGTCGGACCCTATTTTTTGCTCTTGTAGAGCCAACAAAACCATGGTCATTGTTGCCATCTACACGGGGGAATTTTTTTGCTTTTAGTTTTTTTAATATACATAAACTGCGTTTATGCAGGACCAAATGTAAAATCAAACGAACATGCCATGCCAACCGAAGGAATTTCGCATTGGCTTAAAACCCCGCACCCTGTTTTGCACAATTACCAGTCTACACCACACCTCCCAGTTGTGGTGGACGTTCTTATCATTGGATCGGGCCTTGGGGGGCTTGGTGCTGCGGAACACCTTTCCGATTTTTCGAAAGATCTTAAAATTGCCGTCGTCGATTCCCGCGGCGTGGCCGAGGGCGCGACTGCGCATAACGGCGGAAACTTTCAGCCGATGCCCGAAAATTTCATAGATCAGTATGAAAGTTTGCTCGAAGAGCGCTACAAACGCAGTAAAGAAATCTATCCTTCGATGAGCGAAAAAGAATTGCGACAAATGGCGGAAGCTCAAGCACTGACACTTTTGATGTTTGGCAGTGAAAACGGCAAACTTTTTAAATCCATTGTCGCAAACTACAACTTGGATCCCGATATTTCCGACACCGGCTGGATGAGGCTCGCAAACTCTCGACAAGAGGAAATGGATTTTCGAAGCGACGTGGAACTTGCAAATAAAGTTGGCATTCACATGGAATTGTGGTCCGCCGAAAAAATCACGCGCCTGACCGGCATTCAAACCGAATTTGGTGGTCGCTTTACACCGGGCTACGGAAACTACCATCCCTACAAATTTGCCACACAACTTTTTGAACAGCTGCTCAAAAAAGGGGTTTTGCTCTACACACAAACGCGTGTGACGAAAATTGATTGGAGCACGCCGGTAAATAAACCAGTTTTAGTCCAAACAGACCGCGGACTGATGTTGGCCAAAAAAGTGATCGTGGCCACAGACGCGTATACTTCGAAAATGATTCCCGAAATGAAAGACCTTGTATTTCCATTTCAGAGCCAAGTAGTCACTTACGACAATGTGTCTGCGAAAGAAGTTCCGCTCTTGAAAACCGGCTGGACATTGACCGAACGAGATGGCGATCTGTACGGAAACACACCAGTAGCGACAAAGTACATTGACGCTGACGGAGTTGAAAGAGCGATGTATTTGGTGGGCGGAGGCCCCGATCGCTTAGTCGAAGATGCCGATGCACCTCCACTTTCGCGCGAAATGTTTGACGTGATCGTTGAGCAAACGGGTTTTCGTTTTCCGGGTTTAAAAAATTGGTTAACCTCGAGCACGTGGACCGGAGTGTTTGGCTTTACGCCTCTTCGGCTGCCGTTTTTAAGTTACGTCACCCATAACAACGTTTATGACCCGCGAGTGATTATGACAGTGGGCTCGCAAGGCTATGGCGGAGGAATGTCGCTGTTCGGCGGCCATCTGGCGGGACAGCTTGCACTATTGTCGCCGACAGATGGAGAGGCTTTGCTAAGGAAGCACGATCCCCATAGATTTTTTGAGCTTCCCCCGCTTTCAAGCACCAGCAAGGCTCTTGCCTGCCGCTTGCTATTTTAATCATTGCGTCATTCGACCAATTTGTACGCATCCACCGAGAACTTCTTGATTTTAATCGGGTTATTATCTAACTTTTGGTTTCCAATATTTTGTTGGGGTATCGCCAAGTTGGTAAGGCAATAGATTTTGATTCTATCATTCCCAGGTTCGAGTCCTGGTACCCCATCCATCCCACAAATACAGAATCCAGGATACTGTTAACTGTATACGGATCTACGGATCTACGGATCTACTCGTTCGATGGTGGAACTCTGTCAAAAAACAAAACATCTCAAAGACTTAGCAGGCGGAGCCTGTAGTTTTTAAAGCTTTTAAATCCGAAAGCTCGCTTCTGCAACAGTTTTGCGAGGTTGTTAAATCCTTCAGTTCGTCCATTTGTTAAGCCTGTCGTAAAATAGTTTAAAATTTCTTGTTTCCACTTTAAAAGCGTTTTTCTTAGGCGTTGGATCTCCGGAAGTTTGGACATTGCCATGCGATCCGTGAGGCCTATAAACGCCCGCCGGGCGCGGTCGTAACCTCGACACCTGTAAAGTCCATGTAAGGCTTCTTTGAAGTGATAGAGCTCATTTAATTTTGGGTGAAGTTTGAGCCATTCGTATAAGGCACGTTTTTCAAAATATTCTAAACGTGTTCCATTTCTAAGCAAAATTTTTCGCGCAGGATTGGATCTTTTGTCTCCAGTAATTTCAGTACGAGCTCTATTAATCATGGGATTTAGCAACCGAATAACATGGAAGTGATCGGCAATAATTTTGGCCCCAGGGAACATGTTTTTTGCAAACAACTTAAACGGATCGCTCATGTCTAAGACAACATTTCGAACTCTTTCTCTTTGAGCGATATGAGCTAAATCATTTTGCAGGCCAATGGCGGTTTTTCCCTCGCAAGTTTCAAAGATCTTCTTTTTATCGTAATCGACTAAGATTGTTGCAAATTCCATTCTGCCAAAATTTCTCTTAAAAGAGTGTTCATCAATACCAATTGTCGTTGGCCAGGGGTTGTTCATTCTCTCGCGAAGTTTTCGAGCGAGTTGTTCGTAGTAGATTTTGTAAACAAGCCAGGAAGAGCAGCCAAAGGCTTTCTGCACGCGCTTTAAGTCGGTAAAGTTCTCACACGCCCAGCGCACACCCCGCCGGTAACGTTCTGTGGTTTTAAAACCTTTTCTAATTCCTTGCACAGGTTCTGTAAAAACTTTCTTGCATGAAGGACAACGGAAACGACGTTTCAAAACCTTTAAAAAAACGCCTGAACCACGAATGGGAGCATCTTGAACTTTGACCCATCTCCGGTCGTGCACCGAGTACGACTTAACAGCACATTTTGGGCACACCTCAAACTCGGATTCCTTAGAACATTTATAATTCGTACGAAATTTTGCAGATTGCCAATGCCCTAAAACTTTTAACTCTGGCAAAAGAATAAACTTATTTGTAGACTCGACACTGGGATTCATCAAAGACCTCATCTTTCTTGATTTTTAGCTTCGTAACTAAAATCTTAAAGACTTATGAACTTTGACTGAATCCCTTTTTATTTCAGGGTCCTAACGCTTAGCATTCCACCTTAAACCGTGGAGAACCCTGTATACAGGATACAGGATGGAATCCAGAGTCCCGTTAGCAGTGTTCGGGACTCATGGTGCTCGTCATTTTGGATTTCATCAGTTTATAAAGACATGCACCCAAATGATCGGACTTTTTAATAATCTCCTCATCTTCACTTTTCAGCAGGGTAATAATAGTTTTACACTCCTGAAGAGACGCATAAGACATCTGATAAAATCTCTTCTTCTCTTTCACAGAACTCTTTGCATTTCCCTCCGATAAATTTAAGGAAATCGAAGACGCTGCCCTTAATATCTGATCCCGCAAATGTCCGGTGATCGTCGCACTTTCTACCAAACCGTAAAACTCAATCGCCAATTCTAATGTTCTAAATGTTTTCATTGTTTCTCCTTGAGAGAGAAACATAGCAAACTCTGCGCCGGCCCTAACATTTACCTGTTTAAGCTCTCGCTAGACATCCGCACTGCCGTCACTTGGCTCCGCTCATGGTACACCCCTCCACTCCACAAATACAGTATCCAGGATACAGTTAACGGTATCCAGGATACAGTTAACGGTATCCTGGATACCGGATGAGATACAGGATCCAGGATACAGTTAACGGTAGCCTGGATACCGGATGAGATACAGGATCCCGGATACTCTTAACTGTATCCTGGGTACCGGATGAGATACAGAATCCAGGGTGCAGTTAACGGTAGCCTGGATACCGGATGAGATACAGGATCCCGGATACTGTTAACTGTATCCTGGGTACCGGATGAGATACAGGATCGAGGATACTGTTAACTGTATTCTGGATACCGGATTGAATGCCGGGTTCACCCACAATCCACGCTCGAAACACAAGGACCCGCGGTCGTGTACACGCCATCAACGGGCGCCGATTTCTTCCAGGCCTTCGAATATCAAAGCGACCGAGTTTTTTTGCAAGGCCGACAGGTCTACGCTCAAGCGTAAAACCCAGTCATTAAATCCCTCAGCATCTACCAAAATCTGTGTGACGGTGGCGTGGCTTTCGGCGAAAGAGATAGTGGTGTGGTGCGGACGCCGGGCACTGGGATCCGTAAGTAATTTCGGATGATCGACTTGGTATGCCAACAGGCGCTCTTCGAAAAGCGTTTCGCTTACAAGTTCACTTGGCTGTACCAAAGATACCGCAGTGGCAAAATCCATATTGCTCAAGGCCCGCACGAATGCGTGGATATGATTTCGAATCTGGCGCATTAAAACCTTTTGGTCGACCGGCTGAGGTCCCGCAGCTCGGCTCGGGTTCGCCACTTGAATTTTCGAGTCTGCGCCGCGCATCCTCTCCCAATCATCTAATAAACTGGAGTCTATGGATCTCACCATGGAGCCAATGTAAACCGCAATTTCGTGCAGCTCTTCATTTTTCACCGCGTCCGGGACAGTTTGCTCTAGCACTTTGTAAACATCAGATAAGTAGCGAAGCAGCAAGCCTTCGATACGTTGCAAGTCGTAGTCGCGGATGTACTCTGCAAATGATTGAAAATTTTCAAACATCTCGCGGGCGATGGATTTGGGCCGGATGTTCTCTTGACCGACCCAAGGATGGGCGTCGCGAAATGCGTTGAATGTATCGTAAATAAAATCTCGATTGGGCTTCGGATGCTCAAGCTTATCTAACTCTTCAATGCGCTCATCAAACTCAATCCCCGCTGCTTTCATTTCGCCCATCTTGGTGGTTTTTATCCGGTCGAGTTGCTTGCGCAAAATCAAATCGGGGCTCTCTAGGATCGATTCGACCAATGTTAAAGCATCGAGCGCGTACGTCTCGGAAGTGGGGCTTAGGAGCTTCAGCGTGTCGAGTAAGTACAGCGCCAAAGTTTGATTCAACGAAAAATCAATTTGCAGATCGGTATTGATGCGAATTTTAAACTCATTGTCTTCGCGCGACACCACGATAATTTTGCGGTCCAGCAATGAGCGAAATAATGCAAAGGCCGATTTGCGAAGATGTTTTCTATTGCCATCGTCGCCATGGGAGGCGCGAATCAGTTTTTGCATAGCTCGCCGTCCGTTACTTCTGCTCAAGACATTGAGGAGCATGCTGTGGTCAACTTTGAAACGGGACAACAGAGGTTCGGATTTGCTCGTTAGTAACTTCAAAAACGTTTCTTTGGTCCACATCACAAAACCCCGCGGTGGAGGAGGACGTAACACGAGCTTGCGCATTCGCTTTGCGTCTCCTTCGGCCTTGGCTTTCAACTTTATATTTTCAATCACGTGAGCCGGAGCTTGAGCGACCACCGTGCCGCGCGTATCAAAACCACGGCGTCCCGCCCGGCCCGCAATTTGATGGAAATCGCGTGCACTTAAGATTGCAGTTTTTTCGCCGTCATATTTACACAGTTTAGAGAACAGCACCGTTCGGATTGGAACATTCACGCCGACGCCCAAGGTGTCGGTACCGCTGATCACTTTTAATAAGCCTGCTTGCGCCAAACGTTCCACGAGCACGCGGTATTTCGGGAGCAAGCCCGCATGATGCAAGCCGATCCCGTGCTTAAGCAAACGTTGCACGTCCTTGCCGTAGGGGCTCTGAAATTTAACGTCATACAAGGCGACTCGGATTAGATCTTTTTCTTCGCGCGTCGAAAAGTTAACGCTCATAAGATTTTGCGCTTCTTCAGCAGCTTCGCGTTGCGAGAAATTCACGAGATAAATTGGACTCAGGCCTTGAGTCACTAAATCGGCCACAGTCTCATGCAGTGGCGTTTCTTTGTACTCAAAATCCAGAGGCACGGGCCGGATGGTCGATGTGACGATCGCGGTGGGTTGACGATTCAAGCTGGTCAGTTTTTGCGCAAAAAAATCCATCTCCCCTAAGGTGGCGGACATCAATAAAAACCGGCTTTGCGGTAGCGCCAACAAGGGCACTTGCCAGGCCACTCCGCGCTCTCTGTCGGAGTAATAATGAAACTCATCCATCACGACGTCATCAACTTTAGCCAATGGGCCTTCGCGCAGAGCGAGATTCGAAAGAATCTCGGCCGTGCAACACACGATCGGTGCCCGCGCATTTACGGATCCATCGCCGGTGATCATGCCCACCTGTTCGGGGCCAAACGCTGCACAGAGATCACGAAATTTTTCGTTCACTAAAGCTTTGATTGGGCAAGTGTAAAACGATCGCCGCCCATGGGCCAAAGCTTGAAAGTGAAGCGCCAAGGCCACCAACGATTTACCCGAGCCGGTGGGCGTATTTAAAATAACGTTCTTCCCCTCGAACAGAGCTAAGATAGCTTCTTCTTGCGCCGGATAAAGTTCGAGATCTTTGTAAGCAAGATAATCTAAAAATTTATCTAAAATTAAATCGGCGCTCACCTCATGTTTCGGAGGGAGCCGCCAGTAGAGTGGCGAGTCCATTATCTCATTGTATCAGGGTTTAACATCACCGCCTACAGAGGAATGGTACTTGTTTGTTGCTTCGCACTGCCGTCGGTCACTGGCAATTCGATTTTCAGTGAGAGAAAAAATGACCAAAGAAGAGTTACGAATCAAGTGAGTACAAGTTTTGGAATACAAAGACTCTTAAATCGCGGATTTGCCGACTGATTTCGAAAAAGCAATTCAGAAACTAAAAGTGTAGTCACTTGTAGTTGTTTAATGATGCCGCATCAATATTTTCATCAACTTACACGTTGGCAGCCAAACCATCTAATTCCACAACAAACCAAGCATGCGCGTAACACTCCGCAAAATAGGTTCGAGAAACGTCCACGAAGTACATCCACTCGCTCGCTTCCGCGAGCTCCGGTTCCCGATATCGGGATATCCAGATATCAGATATCCCCCGTTTTCGGTTTCCAGTTGGGTGAGTTTTTCGTTTCAGAATTGATGAGTTTGTAAAGATATGTACCCAGTTTGTCCGCTAATTCGACAACTCTTTTGTCTTCGACTTTGAGTAACTTCAGAACTGTCTGGCATTCTCTCAGAGATGCGTATGCATTTTGAAAAAAGTTTCTCTTATCTTTTGCCGATCCCCTCGCATTGCCCTCCGACAAATTAAGCGAAATTGACGAAGCTGCCCTTAACAACTGTTCCCGTAAATGGCCGGTCACCTTTAAACTTCACTCCGTACCTAGAATAAACTTGCTTGAGTTTTACGTTGGATTTCCGCCGTGCCGTCAGTCGCTCGTCGACTGATAATTGCACTCGCTGGGCTCTGGAAAATGTAAGACGCGCCCCGCGCTATTGAATAGCTTACGTTAGAGCGTATCAGAATGAGATCATCGGAACTACTTTGTATGCTAAATTGCCTTTTCCTTAAAAAAGTTTAACATTGAAGTAGGTTAGGTCTTGTTTCGTGGGGATTTGGATGAAAGCGAGTAGAAAAAGTATTTTGGCTATTTGCCTAGTTCCACTGTTCTTACTGCTCATGTTGTATCAAAATTTCGACTCAACAGTTTCCTTTGGGGCTGACTTCAACAAAGATATTTCTGGTGAATTAATTCCCTTCCCAACATCATTCAAAAAAACTCTCTACGTTGATTGCGATCGTGGGGAAAGTGCCTTAATTCTGGATGGTGCTAAAGCAGACTATGGATTAGCCGCTAGCGTAGCTGTTGGTACTTTACTAGAAGCAACTAGCATGGTCGCCGCCAAGGACATCACTCGAATACTTCTAAAAAAAGGATCTGTTTGCGCTGGAACCTTAAATTTGAGCGGAGCAAAGTTTGAAAGCATCACGGTAGACGCCTACAATAACCCATTGAATGGGGCCGCGTTTTTGCCCGAAATATCTGGTAAAGTTTTACACAGCAGTGGCTGGATAGAAGAGCCCGCATTAAGTTCGGCGGGAAAAACTGCTTATTCTACAAACGTTACGCAAGATGTAGTTTACCAAATGAGCGTAAATAACTCCCTGAAACTTGTAGGCAATATTTTGGATTCTTGTAATAGCACTTCGTCATCGGACCCAATGGTCTTAGATTATGGCAAATCCTCAGGGACGTTGTCAGACAACAGCCCTTACGATTTAGTTAAAATCCCAAGTACTGACAAGTTATTTACGTTGCCCCAGCCGGAAGGTGCAGCGATTTTTCTGCGCGATGGTTCTTGGGTGTGGACAAAATTTGGAATCGCGAGCATTGACCAGAGCCGCAATGAAATAAAAATAGCGATCGGTCCATCCGCAAGATTATCCCTACCGAGTTTTCACTACGGCTATCGTATTGTGAATTCGGCCGCAGTGTTGGATTGTCCTGGAGAGTGGATATTTAACACTCAGAGAAAGAAAATCTATTACATAAACGACTTAGGCCTTGCGGCGCCTGGCACAGATTCAAGACCGGTTCATCTCACAGTAGAGAAACATGGGATAAAAGCTGATTTTCAAGGTAAGCCTTTAACGAACGTGTTTTTAAGAAATATAAGAATCCGCCATACCGGTGAGGCAGGAATAAAAATTAATTACGTGGGTAATGTTATTTTGGATAACGTTCATGTTGAGAACAGCAACGGTTACGGAGTTGACATCTATATCGCAAGAAAAGTAGCGATCATTAGATCAACTATCAGAAATAGTAATCGCACGGGTGTTAATATTATTGGAGGAGTCAACTCTGATTTTCAATTTGAAAAAAACCGTATAACTAATTCAGGCAAACTCGATCAACAAACTGCAGGCTACGCAGATTTGATGTCCGGGCTTAATCTGTGGGCCGGACGATCCATTCTCATTAAAAATAATATAATTGAGAGCTCTGCGTTTGCAGGAATCAACATGAAGCTAAGCAATAGCTCTACCGTTATTGAATCCAATACCATCGATGGCAGTTGTAATTTAACGAATGATTGTGCGGGCATATATTTTAATGGTTTCGGTCAAAATGATTTTAGAGGTAAAAATAATTCAGACACATGGTTAGGGACGCAAGGCCTGCCACGTATCGGAATAGGAACTTTTGATGTGACGAGAGCAGAAAATATTTGTGCCTCTCCGCCGGCCACAAAAAGTTTACTGATTCAGTACAATTTAGTTAACCGGTCAGTTGGGAATATAAAGGGTCTGCCTGCGACTTCGACACCCAAAATTTTAGCCGGAGGAATATATCTTGATTGGGCGGCCAGCAACGCGGATATTTTTCGGAATAAAATCGTCAATGTAAGGCACATGCGTGGCGGGATTCATTTACATGGAGGACGAAATATTAAAATTCAGGAGAACATCGTTGATCAAACTGTGAGCGGATATCCAGCAATAAGTGTGGCTCAGCTTTGGAATTTTGAGTCCAAACCAATTGCGACTTGTCATAATGAGATTATCGGGAATCAATTTCTTAAATCTACGAGTGATCATTACTTAGTTCAACTCCGCAGAAACAATTACCCTGGCGGCAGCAACAATTTTGACTCGTTAGCTGGCTTTCAGCAAAATACCATGAACGACGAAGGGCGAAGCCTTACAGTCAGGCGGTACGAGTTTCGGCCGTGGCTTGATAATAACAATGACAGCGTTTATGAGTTCAATGAGCCAACAGTCGATTTTCTAAATGTTGAATAGGGTCAGTTTAGGAGAAGTGTAGTCGGTGCAACTTAAAAACGAGAATGACTTGATCTGCAATCTGCAAATTTTTTGTCAGGTAGCGAAGCCCCTTTTGTGGTTCGCGCATCTGAATACCACCTAGCACCTCTTTTCTCTTTTTCTCTTCTCGTCATCTTGTAAGCTCGTTTGTGGCAGCTTCGTCATCGAATGATGTTGTTGGGCAAGCGGGCAAGGCGGGCATCGCTCTGATGACTACGGCACAAAAAATCTAATTTCGATCGCAGTATCAAAGTGTGTCAGTAAGTAGTAAAACCGTGGCGCCCAAGTAATCCCTGTTAACAAAATGTCTTACTTTGATACAATGGATGTCCGTTATAACACTGAGCGCTTTAGTGTCTGTACGAATTTTCCGAGGAGTCAAATTGGGGATTAGTGCCTGGGGAAATAACAGTCGTATTAGTAGCCATTAGAAACTTCACAACTGTGAATTCCACCAACAATCCGGTGTGATCGATTTTATTTGCTCCTTAAGTGGAAGTTTTTGATTGGTTAGACGTGATTTAGATTTAGTCCATGAAGATTGCAGATTGGTGAAACTTATGAATTTATTTAAATTTCGTATTTTCTTTTTAGTTTTATTGCTACTCGTTCATCAGAATCTCAAAGCAGATCCTCCTAATGCTCCCGGTTATGATGCAAAAAGTGGTTTTCATCGAGAGGTTGGCGGTGCTTTTCATGGCGATAAGACTCCCACGAGCCGGCCATCTACAACCGGGACTACTACGACGAGCTCTGGCACAAAACCTTCTGAGTCCGTCAATTTTGGAGGAGATAACGACGATTCTAAAGGAGATAACGGGAGTCCTGTCAACCAAGACGGAGTTGGGTTGAGTTTCGGCCCAAACATTGGTTCTACAAGCTCCCCGGTGCTTAGCAGTGGGAATCGGCTATCTTTCCCAGATTCGGTTACCAATAACAATACGAATACAAACATCAACATCCCAAACTCAGCGAACATTTCTATGGGGTTAGTCGTAAGGAGTGTGCAAAGTGTAGATGGCGCATTAAATATCCAAGGGACGACTACAGGCAAAAACGGCGGCTTTGATAAAAATGGTAATTTCTACGACATAGGCACTCCAGTGCCTTCATTGTCTGTTCCCAGTAAGTCCCTTGTTGGAGCCATCGCAAGTTTGCTAGACGGCGTTGCAGTTGTGGGATTCAACCTACAATCCGTTTCAACCAATGTCGTAAATGGGATTGGTAGAATTGTTGAGCCACAAATAAAAGCACTTAGCGCTGGATTTCAATCCTCACTGAATGCTGCCCAAAATACGCAACTGAATTCTTTAGCTGAACTTTCTAAACCGGAAATTCGAAACGCACTTATCGAGACTGGCGATATGCAAAATGCAATGAGCGCCGCACGTAGGACTGCTAGTAATGCATCGCAGGTAGCTCTTTACGCTGTAACGAACCAAAAATATAATGAGCTTGGCATTCCTGAAGATCGTCGATGGCTCGCAATGGGACCAGCTTCACAGGCAAATCGTCATATCAAGGCAAGTGCTCAAGATATCGCAGCCGCAAAAATAATTGATCAGAGTTTTCTCCAATACAAATCGCAAGTGATAGTACCGGATCGTTATTCAATTCAAACACCAGGATACTTAGATATTACAGAGGGTACAGGTTTTCAAAAACTCAATGCCGTTCAAAAAGTTGGCGTCATAAACTCTATTACTGTAATAACAGACAAGCAAACTCTATCAAAAATTGCAGAAGCTTACGGATATCCTGGTGAGGAAGCTTTTGGTTTTTCTATAGGTTTTGTCGGACCAACGCTAGGTGGACTTGTAATTGCCGCGACTGATGCTTTTGGCGCAAACACTGATGCATCAAAAGCATCGTATGTTGACACAATAACTCACGAATATGTTCATGCAGGAGACAATGCAATTCTAGCAGACATTGCCGGTGCTTTGAATGATTCGTCATTAAACCTATCTAAGCAACAGGTCGCAAAACTCGAAGAAAGATTAGGAGTCGCAAGCAGCATCTACAATAACGAAGAAATTGAAGACTTATCTGAAAACTTAAAAGGATTAATCAGGATAGACAAAAATTATTCAAATATTTTTGAAGTGAGAGCTTACACGCAATCGCACTCACAAGGTAACGGGTTGGTCCACCACGTTATGAAAACCCAAAATATTAGCGAAACAGAAGCAACAGCGATAGTAGATAAAATTAAATCTGATCCAGTTCTCAGTGAAATCAACCGTGTTATGACAGAACATGCAACTGAAATACTAAATAGAGATCAAAAAGAGAAAAATAAATGAATATTCGAATTATTTTAAAAAAACCTTATCTATTTGCAGCTGTGATGGCATTTTTTGCAACTTTTTTATTTTTTACAAATATGACAAATTTAAGTGTGCCTAGCAAATTAACCCGAGAGCAAATCGTAAATAGTTCCAGAGCGCTGAACGCTCAGATTGCCAATCCACAACTTTCATTAAATGCAAAAATCTTTTATCGTAGTCACAAAATTACCGTACTCAATTATTTAGCTCTTTCGGAAAAAATCAAAAGCTGTTTTGAATTAAAACAAATTGAGTCAACTGCTTTATCAGGAGCTTATAATCTATATCCAACCGAAAAACCCACTGGACAGATTTTCCTTTGTGAGTTTAACGGCAGCGAAGTTTCTCAAATATTTTTAAAAGATATTCAAAACCCTTCTGCTCCTTGTTTGGAAAGTAATACTTGTTTGTCAGAGAAATATTTTAACACAGATGTAAATTGTAATCCAACTTCTGGAGGTCCACCGGTTTATTGTCCAGCAGAAGGTGTTTATGGGATACCACAAATAGTTTCAACTGAAAATGCCTATTGTACTGCGGAAAACTTTGGTTTTGACCAGAACGGATTATGGGTGAAAGACGGATGTAAGGGAGTTTTTCGGCTGAACAAATTACCGCAAGCTAAATTAGCAATGAAACTCTTAACATGGAAGTACCTCGGTGATCAATATCAATACCGAATTGACGTTCGCCATCTGACGGCGGGACAAACTGTTACTAAACAAGCATGTGTGAGTATTAGTAAAACGAATCACGCGTACCTTTTTAACATTGATAAGAGTGCATCTTCTTTTCATGAGTTTGTATTTGATGGTAGCTGTGATGATAAAACTTCTGTAGATCTTGTGGAAACAACTGTGGCACGTGTGTGTTACGCTCCAAATAGAAACTGGAGCACTGCCGTTTGTAGTAGCTATGCGCCTCTGAAACAAGAACAAATTAATTTCCCAATCGCCAATCCAAATGATGTTGGTAACATTGTCGGCTATCTTGATGTTGCAAAGGTCGTTGGATCAAATCTCGCTGTCTATGGATGGGCTTGCCATGTAGGTGATGCGCGGTCCATCACCGTGCAAGTGCATCAAGTGGACCAAGCAAAAAAAGTCGTGTTCCTTGGACAAACCCTTGCAAACATTAAGCACGAGGTGGGAGTTTCTTACCGCTGCTTGGGTGGAGGTTTAGCTCATCGTTTTGAAGTCAAAATTCCGATTGATGCTCATTTAGTACCGAACAGCCCGCTTTATGCTCACGGTGTTTCTCAAATTCCAGGAAAAAACAATACAATGCTACAAAATTCAGGAAAAATTTTGGTCCCTCAAATATTAAATCTAGGCAAACTGCAGATTGATCGAGCCAAAATTCAGACATCGCGTTCGGCATTGAATGCCGGAGAGTTCCTTTCGGCTGGAGAGTATTTGGCTTCTTCAAATAAACTTTATGCTGCACAAGTTTTGACTGATGGATTTGTTATATTGTCAGTCGGCAGCGGACAAATTATCAGAAAGTTTCCGGCGAAATCTGGCACGCAACCGCGTTTGATTATGCAAAAAGATGGTCATCTAGTTTATTATCCAACCGCAGGCTCTGGCGTAAATGTGTGGGCAACTGGCAAAAGAGTTATTGGTTCAAGGCTTGTAATGCAAGATGATGGGAATTTGGTTCAATACTCAGCTGACAATAAACCGGTGTGGTCGAGCTTTTTTGCGCCATGATAAAACATTAACTTCGTTTGGTGCAACAAATCGCATTTCGGCTTTAGCTTGATAATAACTTCAGCGCTACGGGGACCGCGATTAAGTTATTAAACTTTTGACACTGACTAATTATTTTCTATTTTACGAGAAAAAAATGTCTACTTTTTAATAGCATAGAACCATCCTATTGAATCGAAAGGTTTTCGATCTGGGATTTCAGAAGCACCTGAGCTTGGAGTTCGCCGGCCATTTTGACGATATCGGGGTGAGAACTTAGGGAACTGCACAAAAACTTTTTTAAACAGGCGCTGTTTTCGAGAAGTTTGAAGCCTGTAATGCTGGATTGATCAAAAATTAAATCTGTAATCAAATTATGGGGCTTGCTGTAAACCTCTGAGGTAAGGTAATCCTCAGGCTTTGAGAAAACGATCACATCGTAGTCTCTAAGCTTTTGAAGCCAGCGCGACCGATGGATTTCAGAATCTTCGACGACCACGATCGGCCCTTTAAGGTTCAACGAAATCTGCCGACCTGGCTGAAGCGGCAGGCGGATTGTAAACAAGGCACCTGTGGTGTTCTCATTAACAGTCCCCGCGTATTCAATTGTCCCACCCAAAAGCTCAATCGAATTCTTCACCTGATGAAGTCCCAAACCTGTTCCGTTGGATTTACCCATCGTCGCGCCCTTTTCAAAAAGTCGCGGCAACAACGCCGAGGGAACACCAGCTCCGTCGTCTTTGATATCTATTTTTACGGAAGCTTCGTCTTCGCAGAATTCGATTTTTACATGTCCCCCGTCAGGCATGGCTTCCAAGGAGTTATTTAATAGATTGCAGATCGCTGATTCTAAATCCACATGATTAAGAACTTGAAATCCAAAATCCTTTTCGCCCTCAACTTCAAACTTGGTTTTGCTCCATGAGAATTGGTAAGACTCGACAATTTTCTGCAAAAAATCATAGAGAGGAATATGGGTCCCCGCCTGCGCTCCTGAAAAATCATTTTTTTTAAAACGCGCCAAAAGACTGTCGGCGATATTTTGTAAACGAATGGCGGACTCACCAAGAATCTTCTGAGTGGCGCCTACCGGAACCTCTACAGATCGCGACACCATTCGAATCGCTAGCAGTGGCGAACGGATATCATGGGCTACCTGAAGCGCCAGTTGTAATCCCAAGTCTGCACGAGCTGATTTTACAATTAGCTCATTTTGCAAATCCTGTAACCTCAGCTTTTTATCTTGTTCTGCATACAGCTTGTCTCTTTGCCGTAAATAGCGAGTTACAATGGCCCAACTCGCAAAAAAATGGAACACAGCCAGTAGCATTCCGACAACAGTCACCGCGAAAATAGTGTCAAAAACCAAATACGCAACGATCGTGCTTATGAATAGGCCGCCGAGCGAGCCCAATCCCCACCACAAAGCTGTCATCGGGGACAAAAATACAGTTCCGCAGATATAAATAAAAATTAACAAAAATAAAAGCAGCGTGGTCTGATTGACGGTGGCTTTGATTAGAGCATCTTTTTTGATTAGAACATTGAGATCTAGGCCCACCCGCTGCGGAACAACGAGATTCGCCTCCCAGCGTTCATAGAAGCGAGTGAAGATAGATTGGGCACGGGCTTTGGACCACTCTTGGTCGTAGTCCGCGCCCAACACGACAATTTTATCATGAATGCTGCCGGTGTCAGCGAGCAATTCGGCCAGAGGTCTTTGTTTCAAATCCTTCAGCGGTCGATAGCGCATCAGGCCCTGATAACTAGCTCCGTATTCAAATGTTTTAAAATCGCTGATTTTAATATCGTAGCCATACTTGTTCAATAGATCCATTAACGGGTGAGTGATCCACTCTTCTTTATCAAGAGCCATGCTAAATATTATTCGGCGAACAATTCCCTTGTCTTGAGTGAGAGGTACAAACACCAGTGGTAGCTCTTTGTAAATCGAATCCGCGTGGTAACTGTCCTTCTCCGCAGTATCGTAGTAAGTGTAGACGTAAATATCCTTATATTTTTTTAAAAACTTCACAAATTCTTTTTTTTCGGTATCTGTGCTTGAAAGACGATTTAAAGGATAGGTGAGATAAAGAAATTTCGGTTTGTGGGCCATGACGTCTTCGACGACTTTTTGCAAGGCTCCCAACTTCCAACTTGTATAGATAGCACTGTCTTTTTCACTGAGAATACCGGCGATCACCACGTCGGGACTTGCCGGTGGCAATGGCAAAAGCGCCATCATGAGGTCATTGTAGCTGTGATTAACAGCGCCACCGAAACGCTCCCACGGCACTCGCGCGAGGCCGATGGCTGCCGCCATCGAAAGTATTACTGAGACTAAAATCACTGCCACTTTTCTGTTCGCTTGCATGCTGCTTAGTTCGTAACAGATTTCTGAGATTCAAGAAACGCGATTCTTGAATCTCAGAAAACTTTACTCATTCCTAGGTCTTACGCGCCTATATTGGATTTCAGACTGGCCCTCTCCTTGCTTTATGTGATCACAGAAACTCTCATAAAGGAGGCAAGGTGAAATACAAAAAGTTGCTAGAACAATCATGAGTGCATTCGTACTCGAGTGTGTGTTTGCCAATTCTCTGACGGGCAACGCTTATACGGGTTGCGGGAAAAGTGGAGGGTTTCTTAAATGATGCCTCATTCCCCCGCCTAACAAAATTTAAAAAACAATCAACGCCGAACTCGGCAGCTCATTGAGCTTTTAAAAGGAGAATCTATGAAAATGAATAAGATGCTGAAAACGATGTGTGTGATCGTAACTGTATTTTCCGCTTTTGGGGTCAGGGCTCAAATTGTAAATCCAGAATTCCCGTTTAGCTACCTTGGAAAAAACCAAGTGTGTCCTGGAATGCAGGCGCGACTCCATAACGTTGGAACCGTAGGTGCTACAAGGTCAGATGGATGCTGCGGAACTGATGAAATTTGGTCGCCCGGTGTTCAAGTGCAGCACGGGATTGAGATTCGCTCGCTTGGTTTTTTTAATGATTTCCCCATAAATTTGCCAGAGCTTCAGTTCCTTACGCCTGATATTTTTGGAGATATCGCCAGGCACGTGCCAAGTTTAGATTTTTCACGCTTTCCGCTCGACAAGTCAATTGTACCTGTAATTCATCCTGTGATCTCCGTGATGGAACAATTGCAACTTCGCAATGCGACCATCGAAATGTGTATGAACCGCGCAGACATCAACAACCTTTACCAAAACAAAACTGAAGGCACGGTAGTCCAATACAACCTTGGATACGACGTTTATGTGGATATAGACACCGTCAACGGGCGCGAAAGATTTTTGGTTCAACAAATTGCTGGCGACATTCAAACAAACACGGGCTTTTTTCATCTTTACTACGACTTCGTTCCACGAACGCAAATTATTTTTGACGAATCATGGCCCAACGCTGTTGGAAAATACGGAAGTTTCCAACCTGTTGAAAACGAAACAGCTAAAGCAAATCTCGATGCTATCAAGGCCGAACTCGGCGGACTTTTGGGATTATAGGAGGACGTATGAAAATAAAAAAACTTATCTCAATTGCTGGCCTTTTGTTTGCCGCAACTCTTAGTCAAAACGTCGATGCGGCCATCAGCCCCGAAAATTTCCCGTACGAGTATCTTGGCAAAAATCAATTTTGCGAAGGTGTAGAACCAAAAATCATTCATATTGGAGGCGTCGGAGCCGCAGACTCGCGAAATCCTTTGCCACTCGACGAAATTTGGTATCCGGGAATCGAAGTTGTAATTTTTAAAGGCGGCAGTCTCGGTGGTTTTGAGCAAATGCCAAAGTTGGCTTTTACTCCCGATATCGAAGGCGATATTTCAAACTACCTCAAGAGCTCAATCAACACAGATCTTGTGATTGAGAAGTCGTTATCCTCTATCATGGATAGCGCCATCTCTTTTATGGAAAGAAAATCTGTCCGCGGCGCTGTCATAGAAATCTGTATGAATCGTTTTGATATCATCGACCTCGACCAAGATAATTACGAAACTTTCATTCGATACGGCCTCGGGTTTGATATCTACCTGGTGATCAACAGTATCGATGGCCAAGAAAAATTATTAGTTCAAAATCTGGGCGGCGAGGTTAAAACCAAAGGGTTCTACCGCCCCATGTACCAAGATCGCGTGCCACAGCCAGCCGCTTTATTCGAAGATTCATGGAACAGTGTGAATTGGGAGTTTTCCCAATTCCTTAAACCAGTTTGGAACGAGGAAGCCCAGAAGAATTTAATCGCTATCAAAATTGAACTTGGATGGATGTAAGGAGTGAGCATGAATAAAATTAAACTTTCGTTACTAATAATTGTTCTAGCGGCGTTTGGGGCACTGGCGTTGAAGGAGCGGTCGGCTTGGACGGATTTTCCAGCCAGATACCGACTGCAACAAGCCGTGCAAATCCAAGAGCGCGAATTAAAAACTAAACCCGTTTTTATCCAGCAAAAAGCTTTGCGAATAGCCTTTTTAGAGATTTCCCCTGAAAAATCGTCGGAAGAAAACCTCAAGAATCTGGCGCTGCTCGCAATTGCTTTAAACTCAACCATTTTACCAGTCCAACAGACCGCCATTCCACTTGCGAGAAGTCTCGCCATTGATGCAGCCTACGGAACTTTTCCTACGGATGCGAACAATCGAGATGTTTTGCGCCAAATTTTGAAAACGTATCGCGAAGTCGCCAAGGACGAAATCGAAACTCGTCGCACAGGCTTTCCCAATTCACCCATGCTCAAATATTTGAGCTCACTTTAATTTAGGAGGATATATGAAAACGTTATTACTCAGTTTACTTTTTTTTACTTCTACAACGGTTTCCGCTAAAATTATTCTTGTCGATCGCGATATTGATGTCTACAGGGATCTTGGTGGCGGCTATGATTCGCGCAAAGACAAAATGCAGGGTATTTGCGTCGGTTATGAAAAAGAAGCCAGCCAGCCTCACAAGGAACTCGCCAGTGGGAGTTTCGATCTCAGTTTGGAGTCCAAACAAGAAACTATCGCCAACAAATTGGGCGTCAGCATGAACGGCCGCTACACGACGGGCGCCACCACTGCCACCGCGGCCGCTGAATTTTTGAATGATTCGACAAAAAACGAGTTCAGCTTGTCGTATACGTATGTTGCAGAATTTCAGTACAAGGAGATTTTAGAAGCTGGAACCCACGACGCAATTATTCCCATGGAAGGTTTTAAAAATATAGTGAAAAAATCCAAGGAATTTTACAATGTATGCGGCGACGAATACGTGCGTGCTCACAACAAGGCAGCCCGCGCACTCGTAAATATCAATGTGTCGTTTGTATCGAAGGAGGAAAAAAACCGTTTCGCAGCAACTGTTGGGTTAAAAACACCAATGTCGGAATTCGGCGCCAAAGCTGAACAAAACAGTGCCAACTTCAGTTCGGCAAATCGGATGAGCATCCGCGTCCATCAGATTGGTGGCGATCCCGCTAAAATCGGTCTGGTGCTTTGCCCGCTCTTCAAAGGTAAAAAAGCCGATGCCAATTGTAAAAAAAGCTCTAAAGACGTGGTCGATTGCGGCTTTGGTGATATTTCCAAATGCGTAAACGTGATTGCCAGTGCTATTGCCTATACAAATAGCTCTGAAGGTGAAAATTTTCCAACCCAGATCGCCGATGGAAAAAACTACCAAGTGACAACCATGGAAACCATTCCGTACGTCACTTTGGGAGAACCCTTCGTGGAGCCTCCCACCAACGCGGAATTGGCCGTTTTTGAAATGTCGGTGCAACAAATTAACGACTTGTTCAAAAAGCAATATGACTATTGGGTGACAGCTCATCAATTTGTTATGGGCAGCGCGCCCCGCCTCTCAGACCGCCAAAAAGCTGAAATGGAACCCATTGAAAATCTGCATGCGAAAAACGCCACAAAAATTGCAGTATTCATCGACAATTGTTTAGATTCGGAGAGTGTTAAAGCTTGCAATGAAGAAGTCGACAACGCCCGCACGGTCGTAGGCCTGATCGACGATCCCAATGCCGAAGAAAAACAATATAAGTCGATCATGGATCTCACGAACGCTGAGACTTTCGTTCAGTACTGTGACATCGCAAGCTCCGAGTTTCCGGAAATTGAAGCCACAGTGAATGCTTTAGAAGTATATGCTGTGACTGAAGCTGGCGGCCCCGCCGAACTGGATGTTGCCAAAGGCAACAGATGTTGGATCTTGGCCGACTGGTTAGACAAGCAGAAAGAACTGAACTTGGCAAAATATCCAGAACTTAAAATTCGAGACTTGTCGCCCATCGGAGCCCTCGTTCGTCTGGAAAAACTTGATTTATCCAATCGCGATATCGAATCCATCGAAGAACTGGCAAGATTAGTGAATTTAAAAGAGCTCATTTTAGATTTTAATAAAATAACTGATCTATTGCCGCTCGGCAAAATGGTAAAGCTTGAGCGTCTTAGTCTTCAGGATAATTTAATTGATTCGCTCGCCGATTTAAAAGCCCTCGCCACCGACGGTAAACTGGCCAAGATTGACGCCCGAGGAAACTCTGAGACTCTCGCTTGCCCATTAAAAAACGCCAAAGGCTGTAAGATTTTGAGTTTTGCAGACTATTCCAATATTTCCGCTGCTTCAACCAAGTGTAATGATATCGCCTACCATGAATCCATCGCGATTGATCGGGATACTATTCTCGCAACCGGCGGTAGACAGTTTCCAAATATCTCAGCGGCGATGCAAGTCGTGCGCAACACCGACTGCCGCCAGTTGGAGCAAACTCTGAGTGTTCCCCGCCTAGGTCACACAATGACAATGACAAAAAAAGGAATTTTGGTTGTCGGCGGCGGCGTGGATTCGATGGAGTATATTAATCCAACCACTTTCGCAAACGAAGTAATCGAGTTCAAAATGCCAGCTCCCATTTATCAACATTCGGCAACGCTGCTTACAAGCGGCGACGTATTGGTTGTAGGCGGCGCTATAGGCATCAATATGTTGAATGAAGCAAAAACACCTACCGGCTTGTCCGACGCCATTTATCTTGTTCGCGAGAGCGGCGTTGTCGAGCTTGTTGGTCATCTTTCGGTTCCGCGCGCCAATCACACGGCCACCCTGCTCGACGACGGGTCTGTTTTGGTTATCGGTGGTTATTCGCTTAACGGTATGATCAATATCGCGGAGATAATTTCTCCTGAAACAAAATCCTTTTTCACTTTGAAAAAGTCTTTACCAGTGGCGCGTATGGGTCACACCGCTGCGAAGCTTTCCGATGGTCAAGTTATCATTGCTGGAGGATTTACATGGGCTGAGGAGATAAATAACGGTGTCAAAGTTCAAGTTCAAAAAGCCACTTCGAGTATTGTTCTTTTTGACCCGAAAACTCAGAATTTTACCGAGCTTGAAGAACAGCTAATCCCCGCGCGCGGCAATATTGAAAGTATTGTGACGACGGATCAGCGGGTTTTATTGATTGGCGGGCAAATGGACATGCAGGAAACGGCGGGCGGAGAACTTGCCGTAAAAGTTTCAAGCTCCGCAATTCAAGTTTACGACCACAACACGGAGGCCATGTACTCGGTTGGAGATCTTTTGAACACCCGCGTGGGATTCACGGCGACGAGCCTCGGTCAAAATTCGGTAATGATTTTTGGCGGACAGACAGCCCTCACCATAGACGAAAATGGAACCCTCGTTGAAGAAAAAATGCTGACTTCGTCTGAGCTTTTGGTTTACCGGCCTAGGTAGAACTAGTTAACTATCGCGATAGGGATGGGGAAACCTATCTCCAATTATCCACATAAAGGCGAGACCACCTCGCCTGTTTCCATCAAAAGGCGAGACCACCTCGCCTTTTATTTTTTGCTGCTACTTTTTTAAAATTTGATAGGCTTTCAGCTTGGCGTAGAGAGTGGATGTCCCGATTCCGAGGCTCTCAGCCATTTTGGCAACATTTCCCTGATGGTTTGCAAATTCTTCCGTAAACATTCTTTTTTCAAAATCGTGCAGTTTTTCAAAATAATTTCCGCTAGCTTTTGCAGGCGATGTTCCACTAAAGTACAGAATTTTTTCAGGCAAGTCGTCGGCAGTCACCTGAGGATGTTCGCAAATTGTCGAAAGGTACGAAACCAAGTTGCTGAGCTCGCGAATATTTCCTGGCCAACGGTAATCTAAAAGTATTGCTAACACGTCTTCGGATAAAATAATCTGGTGTTCAAGCGCATAGCTTTTAGCAAAATGTTCCCAAAGCAGAGGTATATCTTCTTTTCGTTCGCGAAGCGGTGGAATTTCGACAGGCAGCACGGCGATTCGCTGGTACAAATCGTCGAGAAACTTGCCCTGCTGAATAAGACTCTCAAGATTTTTATTGGTCGCCGCCACTACACGAAACTCTAACGGAATGGATTGATTCGAGCCGAGGCGCTTGACCTCTTTTTCTTGTAGAACCCGCAAAAGTTTGCTCTGAATTTCCACTGGCATATTGCCGATTTCATCGAAGTAAATAATCCCGCCGTCAGCCTCTTCAAAAATGCCCCGCCTCTTTTGATCTGCTCCGGTAAAAGCGCCTTTTTCATGGCCAAATAAAATACTTTCGGCCATGGACCCTTGGATCGTGGACGAGTCGATACTTACAAACGGTTGAGGGACTCCATTTTCGCCGTGGCCGCGAAGCTGTCTGGCAAAGACTTCCTTTCCTGATCCCGTTTGCCCAGTGATCAAAACATTCCCTTTGCCCTTTTGATATTTTTCCAACAGATTTTTAATTTTCGTTACGGACGGCGCATTTCCTAGAAAAGGATGTTTGTCTTGCAGAACTTCGAAGTTTTTTTGTTCGAGATTTTTTTTGAGAGCTTTGGTTTTTTTAATGCGCGCAACTAAGATAATTATTTCTTCGGGCTCAAAATCTTTCGCAATATAGTCGCTGGCACCGAGTTTCATAGCCTCTTTGACAGTTTGATAATCAGTAAGTCCGCTACAAACTATGATTTCTGTTCCCCCGCCGGCTTCAATAAGTTTGGGGAGATAGCGGAGCCCTTCCTTCGGGTCGCGCATCTGGATATCGAGAAAAAGGACATCAAAACGTTTTTTACGAAGAGCTTCAAGTGCCTGGTCGGCATTAAACACGCTCGTTATTGGCGCCCTAAGAGCCATTTCGATGGACCTATGAAAAAGCGCATCGTCATCGCAAACAAGTATAGACATGGACCCGTTACTCATGGGGCAAGTCTATCCACAACGCCCGCGCCGCGCAAGTGTGGTGCTTGTTTTTTCAGCTGGCCCCTCTGGTCCCTATATCTCTTTTGGTCATCTTGCCAGCTTGTCGTAACTCTCTGCAAAATAAGTTCGAGAAACGCACAAGTTGGCCATCTGTTTACTGCCTAAGTTCCACGGTAAACATTCGCTCCCTGCCACTTCGCTCCGTCCCTAACCCGACATCCGCTGGACTCCAGAAAAATTAACGGTACGATAAAGCATGGAAAATAAAATCTGGAGAAAATGCAGTGCCTGCAAAAAAGATATTTTGCAAAAGGCGGCTTACTTTCGCTGTAGCGTTTCAACCTGCAATCAAAAACGCTTTGATTATGCTTTTTGCACTGTGAGTTGTTTTGAACGGCACCTTCCCGGGGCCCGGCACAAAGATGCTGCTGCGATGAACGAAGTTGCACCCAGCTCCGTAAAATCATGAGTGTAGGTCTTCTTGCGCTTCTTGATGATGTGGCAATGTTTGCCAAGGTGGCGGCGGCGTCGTTGGATGATGTTGTTGGGCAAGCGGCCAAGGCGGGTTCGAAGGCGGCAGCGGTTGTGATTGATGATGCGGCTGTCACACCAACCTATGTGGTGGGCTTCAGTGCCCAGCGCGAACTTCCGATTATTTTTAAAATCGCACGAGCGTCACTTAAGAATAAAATTTTTATTTTGTTACCGACGGCCGTGGCTTTGGGATATTTTTTGCCCGGCCTCATAACGCCGCTTTTAATGATCGGCGGTATTTACCTTTGTTATGAGGGCGCGGAAAAAATTTTCGAACATTTTTTTCCTCACCAAGCCCATCAACATGAAACTAACATTCATCAAGCCCTACTCACTCCAGAACAGCTCGAAAATAAAACTGTTCTCGGAGCCATTCAAACTGATTTTATTCTGTCAGCAGAAATCATAGCCATAAGTTTGGCCACCATTCAAGAATCCACTATTTTTTTGCAAATTGCAGTGCTCGCCCTTGTGAGCGTCGTTTTAACATTTGCCGTTTACGGGGTGGTGGCATTGATTGTAAAAATGGATGATGTCGGCATCCGTATGGCCGCGAGTCAAGTTGGCCCGAAATCATTTCAGGCGATAAATAATTTTCTGGGACGAGTTCTCGTGCTGGCGATGCCAAAAGTTCTTCTTCTCCTCTCGATCGTAGGTACGGCGGCCATGACCTGGGTTGGTGGAAGTATTCTATTACATGGAGTCGAAGTCCTGGGTTGGGCGGCCCCCCATCACTGGTTGCAAGATGTTGTTGCAAGTGTTGCGCAAAAGGCTCCGCCCTCTCTCGTTAGTATTGCAGATTGGCTCACATCGACGGCGCTTCAGGCGATCCTTGGAATTCTGGTGGGTCTACTCACCATTCCCGTTGTTGAATATATGCTGGCGCCACTAATTTCTCAGTTTCGCAAGACGAACACTCATCAGTAAATCATCACCAGGGGTAATATATGATTACAGTCTACATCGATGCCGATGCCTGCCCTGTTAAAGATGAAACTTACAAAGTAGCTTCGCGCTACAAATTAAAAGTGGTTGTCGTTGCTAATCAATCTATCAAAGTACCCCATGATCCATTAGTTCAGATGGAAGTGGTCAGCGGAAGCTTTGATGCGGCTGACAACTGGATCGTTGAAACTTCAACGGCTGGCGATATTGTTATCACATCTGATATTCTACTTGCGCAAAAATGTGTTGCTAAAAAAGTTCGAACTCTGAGTCCTAAAGGCGAAGAGTGGACCGAGGATAACATCGGAAGCTCGGTTGCAAATCGAGAACTTATGCAAAATCTGCGGCATATGGGAGAGCACCGCGGACCCGCACCCATGGACAAACGGCATCGTTCGCAGTATTTAAATAAATTAGATCAAATTATCCAATCGCTCAAAAGAAGCTAGTTGGATGGAAACGTCCCAAAGACGGTTTTCATTCCGAGTTCAGGTTACTGTTCAAGTTACTATCGTATGATGTGCTCACTAAAATAACGAATTCTGAATAGTTCAACAGTATTCTGAATCCGATATCCGATCAGGTCTAAAAAAATCAAAGTACAAACCTTTAAGCTTTTTTTGAAACTTTTTTCTTCTTTCGCTTCGCTGATTTTTTTTCTGACTTCTTAGCCTTCTTAAACGCAGTTTGCTTGGGCGCCCCAGGCTCGCCTTTCTTTCGCACGGGTTGACCCCCGCGCTTTTCTCTTTCCTGTGCTTTGTGGATATTGGCGTACAAACCTTTTTTTTTCTTCTTAGCCATTTATGCCTCCGAATAAAAAGTTCAAAATGATTCCGGTTTCAAACCCGTTCTAGTGCTTTACCCTACTTCAGCTTTAGCTGCTAATCCATTGCAAAGATTAAATAATTTTGAATCACAAAGTTGTTGACGACTCGTATTGCCGCCGTAAAACGGCACACTGTGCCCAAAAGTTTTTATAATTTATTTACGGCAGATCGAATAATTTTTAGTATTTCTTTATCTGAAAAGCTTCATAATCTTAAAAGCAGTCACGGGTCAGGAGAAAACCATGCGCAGAATATATACCATTATAGCAACAATGTTGGTCATAGGAACGTCGCACGCGGATGCGGAAGATAAAAAAATAAGCTTCGGTGGCTTTGTGGACACAATCTACGCCTTCGACTTCAATGCTCCAGCTTCGGGAGACCGTGCTTTTACAACTCAGCCGGCTCGGCACAACGAGTTCAACATCAATCTCGCATTTGCTGAAGTGAAATACGACAGCGCAAAAATCCGCAGTCGGTTGGCACTTCAGGCCGGGACCTCTGTGCAAGCCAATTACGCGTCGGAGCCCACAAACGGCACCATAAGTGGTGATGATCTCTCACGACACATCCAGGAAGCGCGCGTTGGTTATAAGCTATCCGACAAAACGTGGATCGACGCTGGGGTGTTTTTTTCGCACGTTGGAGCGGAAGGCTGGATTTCGAAAGATAATCTGACTCTCACACGGTCTTTCGTCGCCGATTACTCGCCTTACTATCAATCTGGAATAAAAGTCTCACACGCTGCCACCGACCGGTTGAACCTCTTACTTACTTTTACAAATGGGTGGCAAACCATTTCCGAAAATAATCAGGACAAAAACATCGGAACGGGGATCGAATACAGTTTCGATAACGTAAGCATCGCATATAACACTCTTATCGGTCGCGAGATTTCTGCTCCCCTTCTTACCGTGGTCCGCTCGAGTCAGTTTCGTCACTTTCACGATCTGCTCATCAAAAGCCGCGGCCTTGAGGACTGGGAATTGGTTGCCCAGTACGATATTGGGTTTCAGAAAAAGGAAATGGAATCGGGAAACAATATGTGGCAGGGTGCTCTGCTAATGTCTCGATACAAATTAAATTCGTCGCAAAAAGTTTCAGCGCGCATCGAATACTACCAAGACAAAGATCAAATTATCCTAGTGACCGGCGTCCCTGATCATTTCGAAGGCTACGGCGGATCTTTAGGTTTCGACGATCAACTCGAGGAAAATGTTTTATGGAGGTTCGAGGCTCGTTACATCGAGTCAAATAAAAATGTTTTCCCGAAAAATCTCAACCAGTATACAGATTCAAATTTAACTCTTACGACGTCGTTGTCCATTCAATTTTAAGGGTTAATTGGCATGAATAGTGTTGGCTGAAAAATGGATGCGAACTGAATAACTTTTTTTGCAAATTGGGACCTTCACCAAACATTACATATCCTGATCCTCGGCGTGCGCCTCCGACAAAAGCGCACACCATCGTCAGTTTGAGCGCAGCGAGGGATTTTAGCAGACAAGATCCTTCTCTGCGCTCTTACTACTGGACACATCTTTTAATTTCCGAGGATAATCTCTGTAATTTGGGGGTTACTTATGGATTCAATGCAGTGGGCAGACGATGTTT
>JAYUQP010000036.1:0-38660 GCA_043757265.1 Bdellovibrionales bacterium
TCCTTGTTGTGGTAAACTTAGAGCGTAACTTGGAATGCCCGAGATGACTTTACTTGGTGGGTTATCAACACTAAACCCACGATTCTTAGAAAGAACCCACATTTTAGGCAGCAAAAGTTTATTTTTCGCACCCTCCAAATATTGTCGCTCCCCTAAACTCGTCGATCAATTCAACGTTATTTTTGCGCCCGTCGTCCTGAGCGAAATCCTTCCCCGTCGTCCTGAGCGAAGCGAAGGATCTCGTTTTCACACAAAATGGGATGAACCAGATCCTTCGCTGCGCTCAGGATGACGGTGGATTGGTGACGGACTCACCTTGACTGTGGATAAGTGACGAGCCCTCTTCCTCTATGAGACTTTCTCGGTATCAACAGGCGCGAGGGGATTTGCAGGATGCTAGCAAGTTAACTTTTGCTGCTGTTTGGGTTTTAATATCTATATATACACCCACAATGCTGCGGGGCGATTTTCCAGATAGGTCTGCGTCGTCCATACTGATTGCATGCTTTATAACAAATCCATTGCACTTCTTGTTGGCTCCGTTTTTTTAGGCTCTATGGTTGGATATGGTATGCTTGGCTTTTCATCACATGATGAGGTGGCCGTTCAGGATTTAAAACCCCCAGCCTCGGTTGTCGATCTTCCGATTGTTCCGTTAGAGGAGGAATTTCCGCATGTTATTCCTCCCCGATCCAGTTTGTTTTTAGTCTTGCGTGAGCTGCAGGTGGAACCCTCAGTGATTCACGAAGTGGCCGAGGCATCAAAACCTGTCTATAATCTATCCCGGCTGCACCCTGGAATTCGGTTTCAACTTTCGTATGATTCTTTAAGTGGTACTCAACTCACGCAAATTCAGTTTCGCCTCTCAGCCATCGAGAAGCTGATTCTAAAACGCGAACCCACAGGGTGGCGCGCCGAAAAAACCACTGAGCAAGTGGATATTCAGATTGTCCATTTTTCGGGAACTGTGAATTCAAGTTTGTGGGAGTCAGCGGTAAAAGCTGGGATGGATCCTGATTTGGTTTCCGAACTGGCTGATATTTTTGGTTGGGAAGTGGATTTTGCCCGCGAAGTACGAATCAACGATCGTTGGCGTTTATCGGTGGAACAAAAGAAGGTCAAAGGCCAACCCGTGGGTTGGGGCGCCATCTTAGCGGCCGAGTACATTAACAGCGGCGAAGTTCATCAAGCCGCACTCTTTCGACTGAATAAAGAAGACCGCGGCTATTTCACACCCACAGGGCAAAGCTTACGTAAGGTTTTTTTAAAAAGTCCTATTCGATATGGTCGAATCACTTCTGGGTTTAAACGTCGACGATTCCATCCCGTGTTGCAAATTTATCGCGCCCACCAAGGTGTGGATTACGGAGCGCCTACAGGAACACCCGTTCGCAGTGTGGGTGATGGCACAGTGATTTTTGCCGCGCGAAGTGGTGGCGGTGGAAATGTTATTAAAGTTCGCCACAATGCCACCTATCAAACAGCGTACAAACATTTGAACGGCTATGCGCGCGGTGTGCATAATGGCGCGCGCGTAAAGCAAGGCCAGGTGATTGGTTACGTCGGGAACACCGGAATGTCCACGGGACCACATTTGCATTTTGAGTTTTATCAATCGGGACACTATATCGATCCTCTTGGAAAGCGTTTCCCGTCGGCTGAGCCCGTTCCCTCGGAATATCTCACATTTTTTAAATCTTCGGCGCAACAGCTTTTAAAAACACTGCCCGATTCGTCCTCAAATTCAATCAGTGCCGATGGCCGATTGCCAGCGGAAATTTAGCAATTTAATCAATCTACTAATAGATCTACCTAATAAATTTTCGTTGGATACTCGCCGCCGAAGCAGGCGGAGCAAAATGTTTTTTCGGTTTCTGATTGCGAAGCGCCGATCAAGCCTTCGTTTGAAACATAGGCCAGCGTGTCTGCACCAATAAAATCGCAAATTTGTTTGACGTTATTATTTGCTGCAATCAGTTCGGATTTTTGTGGAGTATCCACCCCGTAATAGCACGGGCTGACTGTGGGTGGCGCCGCAATTCGCATATGAACTTCCTTCGCCCCAAACTGACGAATCAGTCCCACAATTTTTTTGCTCGTCGTTCCGCGCACGATGGAATCGTCCACCACCACCACTCGTTTGCCTTTTAAAATATCAAGCTGAGGATTGAGTTTTATTTTAACACCAAAATTTCGAATGGCCTGTTTTGGCTCAATAAAAGTTCGGCCCACATAGTGATTGCGTATAATGCCCAATTCAAACGGTAAACCACTTGCCTCGGAATATCCAAGTGCTGCCGGCACTCCGCTATCAGGAACAGGAATCACAAGATCTGCGTCAACAGGGTTTTCGCGCGCCAGTTGTCGTCCAAGCTCTTTTCGCACCTGATACACATTTCGACCAAAAACTCTTGAATCGGGTCGAGCAAAGTATACATATTCAAAAACACAGGGACGCCGGTCCACAACTTCTTTGAAGGTGGCCGTATACGCTCCCTTGTCGTCGCACCAAAAAATTTCTCCAGGCGCAATCTCGCGTACAAACTCAGCACCAATCAAATCAAAGGCGCAGGTTTCAGAAGCCAGCACCCACGACGTGCCTGCCTCGTGCTTGAGTTTTCCTAGCACCAGTGGTCGAAAGCCATGGGCGTCGCGCATGCCGATCATCATATCGCGACTCAACATCACCATGCTGAAAGCCCCTTCAAGCTTTGGCAGTTCCTGTTTTAGGCACTCAATCAGATCATTGCTTTCGTTTCGCGAAACTAAATGAAGAAGCACCTCGGTGTCGTTTGTTCCTTGGAAGATGGAACCCTTGGCCTGAAGCTCGCGGCGAAGCTTTGTGCTGTTAACGATATTTCCATTATGTGCGAGCGATACAGGCCCATTATACAATACAGCTTTTAGCGGCTGAATATTAAAACGTTCATTTTCGCCGGTCGTTGAATACCGGTTGTGGCCGATGACGGCATTGCCTTTAAGGCGATCAAGATCGGTTTCTTGAAATACGTCGGCTACAAGACCAAACCCCTTGTGCTCCAGATGTTGATTTTCGGAGAGCGAAACAATACCTGAGGCTTCCTGACCGCGATGTTGAAGAGCGTAAAGGCCCAAGTAGGCCATGCGACTGGCTTCGGGATGATTCCAAATTCCAAAGACCGCACATTCATCACGCCAGGTTTTCAAATTGCGCCTCCCAAGATTTTTTATACAGCTGGTTCAATACTTCGGTTTTTATTTGCAAATCGCCCCAAACCAATTGGCCCGTTTGAGTCGTTCCAATTTTTTGAAGCCTCAGGTGATTTAACTTCCACGACTGAACTTCTTTTTCAAGTGCGGCAGAATTCTTTGTACTAACCACGACTTGATACAGAGGTTCGACAAAACGATGCTGGGTGGATTCAATTCGTGCGCCCGTTCCTCCTAAACTCATCCGCGACAGCGCATACAGTAATCCAAACTTACTCACCACACGCGCACTGCTTAATACATCGCCCGATCCAAGTTTGGTGAGGGCTTTTACAAACTTATCAAACCCTTGAGTTTCAAAATTCAAGTTGGCAGTTGGAACTTTTGAAGTCATTTCTGAAAGTAACCCCTCAGCCCAGCATTCGCCCCAGGTGAGAGTAAAAATATCTTCCCCGCTCGAGGCGAAAGTTGTGCGAGGGAGGTTTTCCATCTTTGAACGCAACCCAACGAGGCCGGTGCTTGGTGTTGGGGAAATGTTTTTATTTTTAGTCTCGTTGTAAAAGCTCACGTTGCCGCTAATGATTGGCGCGACAATCTCGCGACAGGCGCTGTTCATCCCATCAAGCGCCGCCACAAACTGGGTCATAGTTTCGGTTTTTTCAGGGTTTCCAAAGTTCAAACAATCTGTCACTGCCAACGGTTCAAAACCCATCACAGCCAATTGCAATGCCGGGTGAAGAATTGAATCTCTACCGCCAAATTGTGGATCAAGCCTCATCATATGCGGCCGGCAACCAAGAACAACTCCCAGTGCGCGACCTGATTCTGGAAGGCGAACTACTCCTACAGGATCGGAGCAGTCCCGCGCAGTAGCCGCGCCCACGCGCTGGTCATATTGGCGGTACACCCACTCGCGGCTTCCACCGTGTTCGGATTTTAAAATTGTTTCCAAAGTTTGCAACGTATTACCTGTTGCCTCGGGCATGGCCTGAGGCTTCAAATACGGCGATGCGTATTTTTCATAAGCACGTTGATACTGCGGAGCATGGCTCACAATAGTTGTTGGGTTAATATCTGTGATCATTTCGGCGTTCCAAAATAATCGCACATTGGGCCCTTTGGTCACTTTGCCTATCACCGACGCGTCAAGCCCCCAACGCTCAAACACCTCCTGAAGAGGTTTTAGTTTTTCAGGGATGCAGATTAAAAGCATTCGCTCTTGGCTTTCAGAAAGCATAATATCTTCAGGGGTTAAAGTGGAATCGCGCAGAGGAACCTGATCCAGATTCATATCGATGCCCACTTCGCCTTTTTCGGCCATTTCGAAAGTGGAACTTGTTAAACCTGCAGCTCCCATATCCTGAATGGCTACGACGAGATCTTTTTTCATCACTTCCAAACAGGCTTCTATCAAAAGTTTTTCAAAAAACGGATCGCCAATTTGCACAGTGGGTCGCTTTGCTGCCGAATTGTCGTCAAAGGATTCGCTAGCCATGCTAGCACCGTGAATTCCATCGCGCCCGGTTTTGGCACCCACATACACAACTAAATTTCCAATACCCTTGGCTTTAGACAAACAAATTGGATCGTCTTTGCCAAAATATCCCACAGCCATAGCATTGACTAAAATATTTTCATTATAGGAACTGTGAAAATGTGTTTGCCCAGTGATCGTAGGCACGCCCACACAGTTGCCATACCCACCAATGCCGCGGACCACTCCATCGACAAGCGTTTCCATACGATGGGCCTTGGGCTCACCAAAGCAAAGATAGTTTGCAAGCGCAATGGGGCGCGCACCCATGGTAAAAATATCACGGAGGATTCCTCCAACGCCCGTGGCCGCGCCCTGATACGGCTCGATAAAACTTGGATGGTTGTGACTTTCCATTTTAAAGGCAACTTTTTCGCCCTCGCCCAAATCCACAATGCCCGCGTTTTCACCAAAACTTTGCAGCACACGCGGCGACTGACTGAAGAGTTGTTTGAGATGAACCTTGGAACTTTTATAACTGCAGTGTTCACTCCATAGGGCAGAAAACAGAGCCCATTCTAATCCCTTTGGGTCCCGTCCTAAAAGTTTTTGGATCTCAGTGTACTCGTCTTGATTCAATCGATATTGTTTTAGCTTAGTTTGTAATTCAGTCATGATTAATTCCTAAAGTAGAGTTGGCCATCGCTACTCCCCATCCACTCGTAAATAGCGCGCTCTGGGTGCGGCATCATTGCGACCACATTTTTTTCGGCGTTCATCACGCCTGCGATGTTCCCCGCCGACCCATTAGGGTTTGCGGTATAGGTGCAATACACCTGATCGTTGTCTTGAATTTTTTTAAGCTCGTCATCTCTTATAACGTAGCGCCCATCCGCATGCGCGATGGGCATTACCGACTTTTGATTTTTCTTAAGCCGTTGGCCAAATCTCTTATGCGAATTTTGTGTTTCAATCTCGACCATTTGATCAATAAATCGAAGGCCGGCGTTTCTCATCAAGGCCCCCGGTAAAAGCCCTGCTTCGCAAAGGATTTGAAAGCCATTACAAACCCCAAAAATGGGATAGCCTTTTGCGGCTGCTGTTCGCAATGAGTTCATCGCCGGTGCGTGTGCGGCCAATGCTCCAGAGCGCAAGTAATCTCCGTAGCTAAATCCTCCAGGAATGATAAAGCTATCAAAGTCTTCAACTTCGAAGGTGTCTTGATGCCAAAGGAATGTGGGCTTTGCACCACTCCATTCAACAGCGCGATAGATGTCCCAATCGCAATTGGTGCCTGGGAATCGCAAAACCCCAATTTTTTCGCTCACGTCAACTCCTCGATCTGAAAAGTTTCGATCAAAGTGTTACACAGCAGATCTTCCGAAATTTTAGTTGCCTGAGCCCTCGCGTGTGCCGCCGATTCGCCTTCAATTTGCAAAATAATAAACTTGCCAACTTTGCAATCCATCACCTGGAAGCCTTTTGACTTTAATGTCATCCCCACGGCCCGGCCTTGAGTGTCGAGCACTTCGGTTCTCGGCATGATTCGTACACCTATTTTATACATATTGACTCCATTTGTTTTGAATTCGGTTCCAAACTTCCTGATACTTTTCCTTCACCTGACCTAAATCACGGCGAAAGCGATCTTTATCGAGTTTCTCGTTGGTCTGCGCGTCCCAAAGCCTGCAACTGTCCGGCGAAATTTCATCGCCCAACACAATTTCGCCGTTGGCATTTTTTCCAAACTCTAATTTAAAATCTACAAGCTTAATTCCGCAGTTAAGAAAGAATATAATTAATTGTTCGTTCACTTTAAGCCCTAAAGATTTCAATTCATCAAGCTCGGCCTGAGTTTCAACTGTGTTCAATAAAAGAGCCTGATCATCACTGATGAATGGATCCGCCAACTCGTCTTTTTTGTAATAAAATTCAACCAGGGCTTTGCTCATGCTAGACCCCTCGGCTATTCCTAATTTTTTAGCTGTGGACCCTGCCATGATGTTTCGAACAACCACTTCAAGTGGAATCATGGTGAGCTTCGAAGTGACAACTGAGGTGTTTGAAAGCTTTTCCACAAAGTGCGTGGGTATGCCCTTATCGGCCAAGTATTTAAAAATGCTTGAGGTGATTAAGCAGTTTAGTTCCCCTTTTCCTTCAAGCTCTTCTTTTTTAACGGCGTTGAAAGCCGTCAGCTGATTTTTAAATTCTTGCAGCACAAAACCGTCTTTGCCTACGAGTGCAAAGATCCGCTTTCCTTTGCCATCGTAAATTTGCTCAGCTTTTTGCCATTTCATTGTTCACCTCTGTCTAGCCCGTTAGGCTTTTCGCCATCGGCCCTAAGATTTTCAAAAATTTTCTGAGTCTGCTGAATATGCCTGTGGCCCGAAAAAATGGAGTCTAACGTTTTTGTATCGAAGTATTTTTTGGTGTCTGCGTTTGTGCCAAGCTTTTCCTTCAACTGCTCGCCAGGCATCAGCCGGTGACTGGCACTTTGCACCAGTTTATATCCCTCTTCGCGCGACAGACCTTGATCCACAAGGTGCAGCAAAAGATGCGAGCTAAATAGCTGACCTTGCGAAAGGTTCATATTTAAAAGCATCTGCTCTTTGTTAACTTGCAGTTGGTCGAGCATTGTTGCCAACCTGTCACAGGCATAATCTGCCAGAATAAAGCTGTCAGGGAAAATAACCCTTTCGACCGATGAGTGCGAAATATCTCGTTCGTGCCAAAGCGCTACGTTCTCCAAAGCCGAGAGCGCATACGATCTTAATAGCCGCCCGCAGCCGGTGAGATTTTCGGCACCAATGGGATTTTTTTTGTGCGGCATAGCGCTTGATCCTTTTTGCCCTGGCGCAAACCCCTCTTGCACTTCGTTCACTTCGGTTCTTTGTAAGTGGCGGATTTCGGTGGCGAGTCGCTCAAGTCCAGTGCCAAGCATCGCAAGCGCGGTGAAAACTTCGGCGTGTCGGTCTCTGGGAATCACTTGTGTTGCCACAGTTTCTGGCTTCAGACCCAAACGAGTGCTGACTTGCTTTTCGAATTCGGGAGTTAAAAACGAATACGTGCCTACAGCGCCGCTTAATTTACAAATGGCCATCTGGTGAAGTGCTCGCTCCACGCGTTTTTTGTTGCGAAGAGCTTCATAAAAAAAACCTGCCATTTTGTAGCCAAAGGTTGTGGGCTCGGCATGCATCCCGTGGGTGCGTCCGCTACAGAGTGTTTTTTCGTGATCGAGGGCTAATTTTTTCAGAGCACTTAAAAGCCTGTTCACCGATTTTAATAAAACCACGCCCGCTTTCTGAATCTGAACACTCAAGGCCGTATCTAAAACATCGGAGCTTGTTAAACCATAATGTACATAACGTCCCTCAGGGCCAATGTTTTCGGCCATGTTGCTCACGAATGCGATCACATCATGGCGCGTTTCTTTTTCGATCTCTAAAATGCGCTCGTACTGAATCGCAGCTTTTTGGGAAATTTTTGCGGCGGCCTCTTTAGGAATTAAACCCATATCCCCTTGAACAAGAGCCACGGCCACCTCCACCTGCATCATGTTTTCAAATCGCGATTGTGGCGTCCAAAGGTCACCCATTTCTTTTCGCGTGTACCGTTCAACCATATTTTTTTCCTTCTTTTAAACTTTGCACGATTAAATTTTGCAGCGCCCAGTAGGTTGAGAAAAAGAAATCATTTACTTTCTCGGTGCCAACGTAAAATAGCCCATCAACGTACCATGACGATTGGGTCTCCCAAGCCATGGGATCGTAAATCGGAAAGAGGGAATAAAAATTCTCCGACAAAAGCTCCCGCGGCTTTTGCAAACAAGTGACGGTGCTAGCGTTAAATTTTGTTTTAAGAACTTCGATGATCTGTTCTTGAACTTTGAGAAAGTAAGTTTCTTTTTGGTGAAGATCAAAGTACGAACGAAACCACACGTCGAAAACGTTTTTGTTTTTTTCTTTATGCAAGACTAAAAAATTATGTTCGGTCCATGGATCCTCGGAGCGGTGCACAAGCAACGTTCGCTCGGGCATTTTGTGCAATTGCGATAAAGTTTCGATTTGCAATTGCATTTTTTGCCAGCAAAGCCGTGGACGTAAAACATCGCCTCGCACCATGGCCGCAAGCCCTTCATCATAAAACGGCGCCATCTCGTAAGAATTTAAAAAGAACACAAAAAACGGCGCCACCCATTCTTGCTCGTTGATTTGAATTGATTTTTTATCACGGTTGATTTGCAAACGCACTTGATCTTCGGGCAGCAAACTAATTCCACGAACTTTTGGTCCCGCGCCAGCCAATAGCCAGTAATCATGCACCGGATTCATGGGACATTCCATATCAAGCCACTTTGCTCGCGGCCAATCAATTTTCGATGTAAAATTTTTAAATAAACTTTCAACCCATTTTTCGTTTTGAAAAAACTGAGCTACACGGAAAGGACCCTGCGCCTCGAAGGTGCCGAAATCAGACCACACGCTCCAGCCCGCAGGCTGCAAACTTTTTTCGTAATTTTGATCGATCCAGGTGCGAAGGTCTGCATGGATTTTTTCTTCGCCAAACAAACCAAAGGGTCCTGACATTTCGGAATCAGATCGTTCGCCGAGTTTTTCGGACCAATCGAAAACCTGTACTTTTTTACCGAGAGATGAAAGCTGGTCAATAAACCAATCCCCTCGATGAAACGCATTGATCACTATTACGTCATGCATATTTTATCTCCACGGCTCGTCGAACGATCGCATATTCACTCCGGTGCATTTTTTGTTTTACCGTCTCAAGACTGATCGAATTGACCGAATCCCTAGCAAGAACTTGGCGTTGCAACACCACATCCCCTGCGTCCACCTCGGCGCTCACGTGATGGACCGTAATTCCCAAATCAGCATTGTCCTGATACGCTCTCTCGATACTTTTGAGTCCCGGATAATTTGGTAAAAGGCTTGGGTGTACATTCAGGATGACACCCGACCAGGATTGCAAAAACTCAAGTGGCACAATCTTCATAAATCCCAAAAGAAAAATATGACTGACGTGCCGGCTAAGCAGTTCTTTTGTGACTTCCTGCCAATTAATTTTTGCATCCAATACAATAGTTGGCAGTCCTTGGCGGCGAGACCGTGTAACGCCTGGAGCCTTCTCCGACGATGACACTACACAGGCAATTTCGAGATCCCAATTTTGGTCTAGAAGTGCCGACATGTTGGACCCCTGTCCTGATATAAAAAGGGCCCAACGCGGCTTCATCACTTCTCCCCCGGATAAAACAGTGGGGTGGAATTTTTTTCGACGACCCCGAGGTCGTAAAATTTAAATTTGTGTTTCGCGATTGTTTCTTCAAAAGCTGGGCGCTGGCTTGGGGAACCAACGACCGTTAAACCCACTCCGCAGTTCAAGGTCCCAAGCATTTCTTTTTTGCTCATGCCGGTGCGTTTCTGTACTTCTAGGAAAGGCGCGGGCCACGACCAGTTTTTGAGCGAGATGGACAATCCCGCTGGAAGAATGCGCGGAATGTTTTCCATTCCACTACCCGTGATGTGGGCTACAGCGTGAATGCCCTGTTTTTGCAAATCGAGAACAAGGTTCGTGTAGAGTGCGGTGGGCTCGAGAAGCTCATTTTTCCACTGATCCAGATCATTTTCGAAAACTTTTCTTAAAAGCGAAAATCCATTACTGTGAAAGCCGCTACTTGCGACACCGATCACCACATCGCCTTCTTGCACGCGATGCGATCCCAAAATGTTGGGGCGATCCACAACACCCACTGCAAATCCTGCGCAATCAAAATCGCGTCCGTGGTACACGCCTGGCATCTCGGCGGTTTCCCCGCCGATGAGCTGTGCACCCACTTCGAGGCAGGCTTTGCGCACACCCGCCAAAAAAGGCTTTGCCTGATCAAGTTCTAATTTTCCGGTGGCATAATAATCTAAAAAGAAAAGCGGGCGTGCTCCACAACATGCAAGATCGTTCACGCACATTGCAACCAAATCTTGACCAATAAAATTGTACTCGTTGAAGTGGACAGCAATTTTTAATTTTGTTCCCACGCCATCCGTACCGCTCACAATGCATGGCTCTTTGTACTCGGGGAAATCAAATCGCATGATGGAAGCAAAACCACCCACACCGGAGATCATTTTATCGTCGAGGGGGCCTTTGACGTGGGTGTCCTGAATCCAATCGACAAGTTGGTCGCCTTTTTCAACATCGACCCCTGCGGATTTGTAGTCCATGAACTCTCCCTTTCGAATAAACCCTACTCTTACTCTGAGCAGCGTCTTTATTCAAAAGTTTCATAAATTTAGTTCAGTATTTTCGCGTATTTCGCTAAGCGTTATTCTCCGCGAAAGCGCGTGAGGTTTCATTCTGGACCGACTTAAAATCAGGAATTACACTTGGCGCAAAAACATCAACGGGGTATTATTTAAATAATGAAAAATTTGATTTTGCTCGTGGGACTTACTTTTTTTGGCCTAAAAACGTTTGCAGCCAGCCCCATCGAACTTATGACTGAGGCAATTGCAAAGTCCGAAGGCATAGATAAAAGTTGGTTTAGGGATGTTTCAATAAAAACAATTTCTAATGGCTTCGAAAGTAAATACGTCCGCGATGTTGGAGATGGTGGCACGGAAAGGTGTGAGGCTTTCTATAGAAAAAACGGAACCTTGGCCGTTCTTCATTGCAATCATGACTATAGAGCGCATTCGATGGGGTCCGGGAATCGACACTTTATTATCAATGTACGAAGATTCTTTGATGGTGCGGGTAAGCTAGCTAAAGCTGAGGGTTTTATTAAGACCACTTTTCTCATAAACAATAAGATTGATGAAAACAGAAAAATTAAATCAATCGATGACGAAAAAATTAAAGAACTGACAAAACCGTTGCTGAAGCTAGGGGTCCAGTTGATAAAACAGCTCCAGGAATCGCCTTAAAGGCGTCAACATTTGCAGTGACGAGCCCTAGGTCTAAATCTCTTTTCTCGGTTAAAAAACAGCAATTTTTATGATCATAACGACCGATAGAGCTGGGTCTGAGCCACTACCAGGTGCTGAATAATTAAGGATTTTTATGGGGCAAAAACGAACTCGCGAAAAACAGACGCGTCAGCAGTATTATAAGAAAGTCCATAACATGCGAACTTTGGAGCTGCAAACTCTACGGATGGCTCAAAAGCTGGGCGTAGAGGATAGCGCACTTGATGAAACATTTCTTAATCTAGAAAAGCAAACACAAAATCTTGAACATGTGGAAAAAAAAGTACGAAAACTGGTCAATTATGTACAGGCAATTTCTGAAGGACACCAATGGTTTGAGCAGCGTTCGTCGCAAAGTAAAGAAGCGTTCTTGCAATCAGCTTGGTTCCGGGACTACGAAAAACTCGTCGAAGAAGCTCATGACTACTTTCAAGCCCAATTTCTCAACTCTAAAGAAATGGAAGAGTATTTTCCCCAAAAGCAACAGGTGGAACAACAACTTTTAGAAATTCGACAGATCCTTCGCGAGCTGGCCGGAGTGAGGGATTCGCTGCCAAAAGTATCTCTAATTAATAAAATTTTAAATTATTTTAAAACGAAAATAAACTAATAAAGGAGTACAAATGGGTTTAAGAGCCAGACAAATAAAAACAAACATCGAGGTGTTTGCAACAGAGTGTGAGCAAAAGCTGAATAAAATGTTAGGAACAAATTTTGCTTTTGAGATCGATTGGAAATGTTTGCCCGAAGATATCGATGGATGGAACTGGGAAGACAAAGACCTTGCACAATGCTTTTACAATTCATTCTTCAAGCCTCTAGAAAATTCATTTGGTGTTTTTTTTAAAGACAAAATGTACCAATCGGCGATCAAAGATCAAATTAAAACCATTAAATTCGGTCCGGGACGTTCCATGGCTGCTGACTTCGATTATAAAGATGGAGCTTTTTTTGTGCTACACACCCTGGGTGCAAACCAAAAAGAAAATATCAATGATTTTTTAAAAAGTTGCCATCTCGGTATCGAGAAAACCGTCAATTCAAAATTGAACTGAGACTCTCACAATTCTTGTAAAGATGGGGACCAGTTGTATGGTCCCCATCTTTTTTTGAAAACGCAATCCCTTTAAGTTTCCTTCATTTCTTGGTAGTCGAGATCCTCCGATTTGTATAACTTTCCCGTTGTGTGTGAGTGCATAACGTCGAAGTTGGGGGGAGGACAGCCACACCTCACAAATTTTAAAATCAAGGGTGTCTCGTTTTGAGACGACCCGTCTCAACTTTCATTCTGAGAGTTCCGATACTGTCTCATGCTTAAAAAGACGTTTATTTTCCTGGTGTTCACACTGTCCTTAGCAAGCAGTTTTGCTCAATCGGGCGACAGCGATATTTCCGGTGACGATGCCTATGACCCGTTTGCTGATTATAGCGAATTTGAGGCGTCGGCCGACGAAGAGGCAGATATTCATTTTTTTAAAAACGGCCGATTTTTTAATATGGCGCTTTTACTTGGACCACGAATGTTCACCGAAGCCTTAGGCGAATACAACAGCATCGCCCCGGCCTACGGACTGTACTTTGCCTACTTTTTTGATATTCGCACAGCTTTGCAAGTCAGCTACGTAAACAGCGAACATGATTTCAACGTTCCCGCCACGGCCACATCTAATGAAATTGCCGGTAACTCCAGCCTTTCTACATTTTCCATTCATATGAAATACTATTTCAACACCCAAAACATCACACGTGGATTTGCGGATCTTAACCCATATTTGATTGGCGGTTTTGGTTCGTCTCAACGAAGCATCACAGTGGTTGCTCAGTCGGCCGTGGCAAAAAGCAGCCCTACCGGCATAGAATTCGGCGGCGGCCTTGAAGTGCCGATTTCGCGCAACAAAATGTATCTCGGTGGACAGATCATGTATCACTACGTAAAGTTTTCCGACGAAAACGTCATGCTTGCCGACGAAAACCGCAACCCCACCGGAGTCACCCTCCGCGGCGACTACATCACCGGATTGTTTGTTTTGGGTATAAATTTTTAGGAAAAGTCCCCCGTCTAACAAAGGGAAAGGCAAGTCTTTGAAAGCTTCTTAGGCGAGCTCTAAAATTAGCTGGTAGCGGTGGAAGAAGTGGCAGCTCCTATTACGATCAGAATGGATTTGTTAGAGGAATCGTTGTCGCGGGTTCTGATTCTCTTAAGCAAACTGTCGGCGACCTGCGGATGAAATCTTAGAGCGATTCAGACAAGATCTTAATCCACAGGAATTTAATCAGACAGTTAATTCATGTGAGGTCGCAACAGAAGTTAAAGAACTCGTTCAAGAAATATTTCTTTAGTAATTTTGAAGCCGTGCTCGAAATTTAGTACAAATTCGAGCAGACATATTCATTGTATCCAGGCTTGCCTTCGGACTTCGGGAATTCGAGGCCATAATCAGAACTTTTATAACCGTAGGATTTCATGATTCGACGCACGCATTTTTCGTCAAAATAATCATCTCCGTTCCCATATTCCGGATCATCCATTCTCGCGCATGTTTCGTTGGCTTCTTTGATCGCATATTTGCACGAGTAGACCTTAACTTCATTTTGATCCTCAGTTGCAACCGCACTTAGGTTAGAAGTTAAAGTTAAAAGTAGAACGAAATTTTTCATGAGCCTCCCCATAGACGAGAACGGATGGTTACATCAGATTGACTGGATAAACCACGTTTCTAGTTGCCTATTCAAAAATACTTCGTCGTTTGAGAGAATGACGTCGTAGGAACAAACACTTTTCGCGGCAAAATCCGGTGCCAGGTCCTATTTAATCCGGTCCCAACTTCACAGCATTAGGAGTTGGGACCGGATTAAATAGGACCTGGCACCGGATTTACCCAGAGTTCTGAGAATAATTAACTGAAATTGTCTTTTTAGGACCTCTGTTGAGCGTGACGCGATCGCGCAGCGGCAACAGCTGAGACAGGAGTCGTGTTCTAAAAAGACAATTTCAGTTAATTATTCTCAGAACTCATACGTTGTAAATTCAAATCTGCCAGTAGCTAGAAGAAGCGCATGAGGAAGCCGAGGGCGATGATACTCGGGGCGACCCAGAGGATAACGGCGCGCCAGATTGGATAAAAATGACTGATTTCTTGGTTGATTTCTCGACCGTCAAATTCGTGCAAGATGGACTTTTTTGGAATCAGAAACGCAGCGCCAAGCGATACACCGAATGCTAGCAGTGGGAGCGCGAAGTTAACGAGTATGCCGTCTACGCTTTCGAGCAATGTAACTCCGCCCATCCAGCGAAAATTCTTCAACACCGTCGAGCTCACAAGGGGGAACGCAGCAAAAAACAAAATCAGCAGTCCACTCAATTTCAAAGCCAACGAACGACTCCATTGCCAGCGGTCTGTGAGATTCGCCACTAAAGACTCCAGCAGTCCCGTGGTAGCGACAAGCGACGCTAGGTACAGCGTGAGATAAAAGAGGATGAGGATAAGCTCGCCTTTAGGAAATTTAAAAATGAGCTGCGGAATTGTCTGAAACAAAAGCTTTGGACCAAATACCGCGTACGGTGCATCAAGCACCATGGGGCACAAAATTAAAACTGAAAGGGCTGACATTAAAATCGAAAACACCACCACTCGCGAGCCTGCCGAGGTGATATCCCTCTGCGGCTGAAAGTAGCTACCAAAGGTAATAATTGTTCCGAGACCCAAACCCAAACTCAAAACCACATGGCCCACGGCTTGATTGAGCGCGCTCCACGTGATTTTTGTAAAGTCAGGATACAGCAGAAAGCGAATTGCATCAGGGGCGGTCGGGAGGGAAAGCGAATGGTAGGAGAGATACAAAAGTAGCACCATAAACAATGGAGCCACCACATAGCCTAGTCTTTCGAGCCCTCTTTGAAACCCGCGGCGCACACAGAGATAACAAAGTAGAAGGTGTAAAAACGAAAATCCCATTTGGATTACGAAGCTTTCTTCGCTTGCGGTATTCTTTATCAAAAAAAAATTTACGATATAAGCCAACACCCAACCACTGATGACGGTGTAGTAGGCTGTCACGAGCAGGCTTAGAAAAATGGAGGCATCGCCGAGCTTGCGAAGGCCGGCGTAAAACACTTTTTGAAATGCAGTTGTCTGCGGCGAAAGCATCAGCGCATCGCGGGTCCAGCGGTCAAAAGCAAGCCATAGGCTTTTTTGCGCAAGTTTTCCGATCATCAGCTCGGTCATCACATAACAACTGCCTAAAATAGCTGCCACCAAAAAATAAATGTATAAAAAAGCACCGCCGCCGTTTGCGATCACGATGTAGGGAAAGCGCCATATGTGAACCAGACCAAACGATGAACATAAAATTGTGAGGTAAAACCCCATTGTGGTTCCCCACAGTTTACGCTCAAAGAAGTTCTGATTTTTCACTTCCGCCCTCGACTCTTCATCACGAAAATTCGGATGGGAATACCTTCAAGACCAAAGTGCTCTTTTAATTTTTTTGCTATAAACCTTCGATAGGAATTATCCACACCGTCGGGGGAATTAGCAAAAGCGATAAAACTTGGCGGAAACTGTCTCGTCTGCGTGAGGTAGTAGAATTTTACATCCTTCACACCATATACGGGCGCTGGAGCCAGACGAATCACCTGCGTAAAAAACTCGTTAAGCTCCGCTGTTGAAATACGCATGTATAATTTTTCGCGCACCTCTTCGATTTTTGCGAACATATCCTGAAGACCACGACCCGTCAGCGCACTGATGAAAACCACGGGAATGTCGGTGTAGTAGTGAAATTCTTTTGCGATTTTTGCACGAGTGGTTTTTCGGAATTCATCCATCTGCTCCTCGGCGATATCCACCTTGTTTACCACGAGCACGACGCCCTTGTGCGACTCCATGATGGATTCGAGAATTTTAGAATCTTGATCAGTCGGACCCAGCGTGCCATCAATCACAAGCAAGACAAGCTCTGCATGGTGAATGGCTTTTTGCGTTTTAAAAGCGGAGATGATTTCCAAATCGTCGTAACGGCGACTCGGGCGACGAAGACCAGCGGTATCCACAATGATATACTTTTTGTCATTAAATTCAAAGGGCACTTCCACAGAGTCCGTAGTGGTTCCCGCCACTTCCGAGACCAACAGGCGATTTTGCCCTAAAAGCCGATTACAAAGTGAACTCTTACCGACGTTGGGTTTCCCTACGATGGCCAAAGTGAACTCGTCAGTCTTTGTCGAGGATGCCGTCGACACGTGATCGAAAATCCACTGTAGGAGAGGATCTAAACCGAATCGCCGCTCAAGTGAACAGGTCACAACCTCTTGGCTGAATTCGTAGAATTCGGCGCCGGCCAGATCAAGCTCACTTACCTTGTCGACTTTGTTAACGACAATGAGAAACTCTTTCCCAGACTCTTTGGCAATGCGAATAATGTCGCGATCCTCGGGGCACAGTCCATCCCTTCCATCCATAACCACTATGAGGTAATCGACAGATTTCAAAAACGAAACGACTTGTTCCATAATTAAATGTGAAAAATCATCATCCGCCTCTGTCAGGCCACCAGTGTCGATGATTTCGAATTCTTTACCCCACAGGTCTGCTTCTTCGAAAAGTAAATCGCGGGTGACCCCTGGTTGATCTTTGACCACGGCTTTACGTGACTCTGTCAGTATATTAAACAACGTGGATTTACCTACGTTCGGTCTGCCTATGATGGCAATGCTTGTAAGTCTATTTAACGGCCTATTCAACGACATATCCCAGCTCTTTCATCATGCGTTTTTGTTCGGTCCAGTTGGGCTTGTGGCTCACATGTAATCCAAGATAAATTTTTTGCCCCAACAATTTTTCAATTTTTTTGCGTGCGTATTCGCCGATTTTCTTTAACTGCAAGCCACCTTTGCCAATAACAATACCCTTGTGGTTTTCTTTTTCCACAATGATGGACGCTTCAATTCGAGTGATTTTCTCTTCCTCTTTAAAGCTCTCGATGATGACACCGATTCCGAAAGGAAGCTCCTGCTCCAGGCATTCAAAGCACTCTTCGCGGATCAACTCTGCCGCAATGGCGCGAATGTTTTCGGTGGTGTAGGCCTCTTCGTCAAACAACGGCTCCTGGCACTCTGGTAAGATCGCAGCGATCTGCTCGCAGATTTTTAATTTTTCTGGGGCGCCAGTTTTTTTAATCGAGCTTGGAAAGCCGTGATAGCCCTTGTTGCTCAGTTCAAACAAAAGTTCTTCGGTTGCCTTACTCTTTCTTAGATCCGATTTACTCATGCAAAAAAGAACTGGCTTTTTGGATTGTTCAACCAACTCGATCAACGGTTCCATTTCTCTTTTGGTCTCAAGATCTGCGGGTATCATTAATAAAAGTGCATCCACTTCTTCGATAATTCTGCGCGCTTCGTCGGCAATAAAACCGGTCATGGCGTTTTTGCCTTTTTTTAGAAAACCTGGTGAATCTACAAACACGATTTGATAATTTTCTGAGGAAATCACTCCTTGAATTCGCCGTCGCGTGGCCTGTGGCTTGCGGCTGACAATACACAAATGCTCGCCGATCAAATGATTTAGCAAACTGCTTTTACCCGCGTTTGGCAAACCCACGATTCCAATAAATCCTGCTCTATACTTCATCTTGATACCTCTGTAGCGCATTTTGCGCCGCCACCTGTTCGGCTAATTTTTTACTTTCTCCAGCACCTTCTCCATAAACCTGATCGAGCACCGTTACTTCTACTGTAAATACTTTTTTATGATCCGGACCCGCGATACTCACCGTTCTGTAGACCGGCGTAACCTTAAGCTTGTCCTGCACCATCTCCTGAAAACGTGTTTTGTAGTCCTTTGCAAAATCGTGGTCCGAAAACTGATAAAATCCAGATTCCACAAAAAGATCCTGTATCCATTTTTTTGCGATTTCAAAGCCGCGATCTTCGTAAATTGCGCCAATCACAGCCTCAAGGGCACCTGAAAGCAGGCGCCGATTCATACGAAGGTTGCCACTTCGCTCGCCGTCGTCGACGAGCAGATACTCATCCAGTTTTAAACGCATAGCTAAATTATAAAGGGCCTCTTCGTTTACCAAGCTTGCTCGTTTTCGTGATAGTGAGCCCTCGTTGTCTTCGGGAAACATTTCGTACAAATCACTTGCGATCACTAAATCCACAACCGCATCGCCCATAAATTCCAAGCGCTCGTTGTTTCCAGTGATGTGGTCTGGGTAGCGCTTGCGATAACTTTTATGTGTGAGAGCTTGCACTATGAGATTTTTGTTGGTTGCCGCGTACGCAATCTGTTTTTGAAAGCCATCAAGCCATTCCATGGGCAACCTCCGCAAACAGCAATCCCTCTTCGCCGTATTTCATGCCGTTGTGTATACCGGCGCCGGTGATGCGAACCAAAATTTCTTGGCCCAAAAGCGCATCTGCAACTTTTTCCCGAAGCTGCAGGTTCCAGTAATCGCGAGTGAGTGCAATGGACGTCGTGGCGGATTTTGCTTCACGCAGAACAAGAGCTTTTTTCAAACTTCCAACCTGGTCCACCGCGCGGTGTGAATATCTCTCGGCGCTTAAATCGCGCAAAAGTTGAGAGCGCCTGCGACGCTCGACCACAGGGACAACTTCGGCGCTCAGCGCGGCACGAGTTCCCTGGCGCTCACTGTACGGAAATACATGTATGCGCGTCCACGGTGTTTTTTGTAAACGCTCGTAGGTTTCTAAAAAGTCAGATTCAGACTCCCCAGGAAATCCCACAATCACGTCCATGCCAACAAAAGCGCCGGGCACGCGATTTTGAATTTCGTTAAACGCCCATTCCACCTTTTCGGCCGTGTACTTACGTTTCATGTCGGAAAGAACTTTGCTTTGCGCGCTTTGCACACTCATATGAAAGTGCGGGCAAAGGCGTGGGTTTTTAAACAGATCGAACAAGTGGGCGCTAAGTTCGATGGGTTCAAGGCTTGATAAACGGAGCCGCGGCATTGTCGTGTTTTGTAGAAGCGCTTCGATGAGATCTTCTAAACCTTTTTCCTCGTAACGGTAGTCGCCAATATGCACTCCAGTGAGAACAGCTTCATTCACTCCCTCGTCGTGTAGTTTTTGAACAGCAAGAACCAAGTCTTTAATGGACAAGCTCCGACTTTTTCCGCGAGCGTAAGGTATGATACAAAAGGTGCAAAAACTGTCACAACCGTCTTGGATTTTTAAAAACGAGCGCGTGTGGTGGGTTTCAACTCCCCCACCTTCGCCCAAACTCTCGTTTCGAAAAATATTCGAACGATGAACCTTTTGCAAATCCTGACCAGAGAAATAATTTTTCAATATGTCTTCAAGCTGCCCTTTGTGGGAATTGGCCACCACAAGGTCCACCCCCGGGAGCTCATCCAAATGCACACCATCTACCTGCGCCGCACATCCAGTGAGCACAATTGTGCAGTCAGGATTTTTTTTGCGTAGTTTTTTTGCTTGGCGAATGGCTTCCTTAGTGGCTTCGTGAGTGACAGCACAGGTGTTTAAAATATGCACTTGTGCGCACTCCGAAGGGCGTAAAAAGCCCGAAGCCTGCAGGCGCTTTTGCAACAGGCCCGTGTCGTAGGTGTTTACTTTACAACCAAACGTTTTAATATCGAAGGTCTGGGAGCTCGGGGTCATAGAATCCAACCCCCACCGAGCAATCGGTCTCCATCATAAACGACGGCGGCCTGGCCCGGGGTGATCGCCCGTTGCGGTTCACGAAACTTCACAACACAGCGGCCATCGTCGGTGGAAATAATTTCGGCCTTTCCACCTTTGTGCGCGTATCTGATTTTCACGTTGAGCTCTTGGCCGGGCTTTGGTTCGACGTGCCAATGGCAACGTTCCACAACCATTTCGCTACTAAATAGATCCTTTTCTTCGCCGACCCAAACGTCGCCACTTGCGGCATCGACCTTCATTACGTAAAGCGCTTGCTCGGCAGAAAAACCCAAACCTTTTCGTTGTCCGTAAGTAAATTTATGAATCCCGTCATGCTGAGCTAAAACGTCGCCGGCAGGGAAGCGTTTAACCAAACCTTTTTTCACCGGACTGTCGGCGTAGTGTTCGGCTATAAATTTATCGTAGCCTTGATTGCCCACAAAACAAATTCCGGTGGAATCTTTTTTTCGCGCAACCACAAGATTTTTTTCCTCAGCATACTTTCGTACGTCGGGCTTTTTCATATCGCCAATGGGGAACATGAGCTTTGGAACGATGTTTGATGGGATCGTAAATAAAAAATAAGTCTGATCTTTCCAATCATCTGTGCTTGTCGCAATGGTCCATTCGTTTGCTATATTTTTTTCGATGCGCGCATAGTGACCGGTGGCCAAGAAATCACACTCGAGCTCATGCATTTTTTTAATCAGATGATCGAACTTTAAAAACGTGTTGCAATTTACGCAAGGGAGCGGCGTCTTCCCATTCATATAATCATTCACAAACGGATTGATGACTTTTTCGCGAAATTCGTCTTCGCAATCAATGACATAAAAAGGAATGCCTAGAGCATCAGCCACACTTCTGGCATCGTCTACATCGGAGCTCGAACAGCATGTGCCAAGCCCTTCTTCGATATTGCACTGCGAATAATCCCAAACCTGCATCGTTACGCCAATAACTTCGTAACCCTGTTCGACAAGCTTTGCCGCCGCGGCGGAACTATCGACGCCGCCACTCATCGCGACAAGCACTCGGGATTTTTTAAGCATACATTGCTCCCGCTGCAAGCGAGCGCAAATGAGTCACAGTTTGTGCTAACGCTTCCACAAAAAGTTGAATCTCTTCGCTTGTGGTCATCCATCCAACACTGAGTCTCAGCGACGATTGGGCTTCTGAGTGCTTAAGGCCCATGGCTAACAGCACATGACTTGGTTCCGGACTTCCCGAACTGCAAGCCGCTCCTGTGCTCACTGAAAATCCTTTCACATCAAGACTCATCAGCAGCGATTCGCCATGCACTCCTGGGATTATTAAGCTCGTGGTGTTTGGTAGACGTTCTGCCTCACGCGCGGTAAACGTCACACCTGTAATTTGAGTTTCAATTTGTTTTTCTAAAGAATCGCGCAATGCTTTGAGTTGATCGTGCATGGACGAGGCTTGAATTTTTTTTGCCATCATTCCAATGGATGCGATCGCCAACGTGTTTTCTGTTCCAGCCCGGCGTCCGCGCTCCTGGCCGCCCCCGACAATTAAATTTTCGATTTTGTTTCCACGTCGTTGAAACAAAACACCGCCGCCTTTGATTCCATAAAACTTATGTCCTGAGAAAGTTGCAAAATCCACCGCTAGGTCTTTTACAGAAAATGGCACACGACCCAGTGTTTGCACGGCATCGGTATGGACTAATGCCCCCGCATTTTTTGCAAGTTCAGTAATTTTTTGCATTGGTAGTAAAATGCCGGTTTCGTTATTGGCAGTCATAATCGAAACAAGCAGTGTTTTTGAACTTAAAACTTTTTGATAAAAATCAAAATCAAATTTGCCCGCACGATCCACTGGCACGCGATGCACACGAAATCCTAAGGACTCCGCATACTCCATGGCGCGAAGCACGCTGGGGTGTTCGATTTTTGTCGTGATCATTTCGTTTCGGCCTTCAGAAATTTGCGAATCAAGCAAACCTTTGATAACGCTGTTGTTGGCTTCACTACCGCCACTGGTAAAAATAATTTCAGTGGGATGACATCCGATCAGTTCGGCAAAGGAGGCGCGCGCTTCACGAATCCATTTTTTAGCGTCTCTTCCATGGCCGTGAATCGAGCTTGGATTGCCCCAAGCTTCTGCCCATTCTGGTATATTTTTAATAACATCAGGATGTACAGGCGACGTGGCGTTGTAGTCGAGATATATGGCTTTTGATAACATGCGGCAAAACCTAGCATAAACCCCCGAAAGCCACAAGGATTTGGCCTATTTAGAGCAGCAATTACAAGAAAGTTCGCGGGATTGGCTACATCTTTTGGTAAATGGCTGAATTCTATCGTCTAATAAATTTTATATGGCCCGATTCTGCTACTCAATCCCTCAGCTGTTATTGCTCTTTTTCAGCATTCCATGTTTTGTTCTGGCCGACGACACCCCTGCCGGGCAAGCAATTCGAAAAATTACTATAGCACTGCCGTCCTCTCTTCCGACCTGTATCAACGATCAAAAAACTTTCGAATGGATCGAAAATACACAAAACGCGAACAAAAATAATTCTCATCGCTACGATGGTTATCGCAAGGCACTGAAAGCATCGACTGAAGTTGAATTATTCACACGCTTGGCCTACGCCGAAACCTTGGGCACAAACTGCGCAAACAAAAATGCGGAAGTCTCTTCACTGATTGTTAATGTCATTGGCAATCGGGTGATGAAACGAACCCGAAATATTTCGAGCGTGATTTTTGAGCGGGCGCAATTTGCGTCGTCCTTACATATTTATTCAAATTCACGGTACAAAGATTTTCTATGTCCGCAGGACAAATCTCTTTGGATTGAAGTTGGCCAAAAAGTTAAAGCGATTTTGCATACTGGAGCAGGCGATCTATCCTCCGACACCGTAAATTATTTTTTATATAAGCATGATTCACGGTGGACCAAAGAACCGTGGAACCTTCAAGAAGATGCGGTGAGTGCTGCAGGCTCAGCTCGAGAATGCATCCGTACATTTCGCAACCACAACTGGCGATAGTCTTATACCAAAGCTTGAATAACTTTTGTTTTTGGCTAAACTGCGATGATGTTTGGAAATTACATTCCGTTTGATTTAACGTGGTGGGCGTCTTCGTTTTGCGCCGTCGGTATGTGCTTGGTTGCTATTTCAGCGTACCGGCATCCGTGTCATTTTTTAGTGCGCGATCCACTTTTTCTTCCACTCTATTTGGCAGGTATCATTCAGTGGGTAGTTTGGGGAATTCGCATCAACGACAGCGGACTGATCATTCCCAGCCTTTTACAAATTCTGTTTCTTATTCCTGCACTTAAAAAGTGGTATACGTTGAGGCTCCTATGAATGCGTGGCTAGCTGGGATTCTTGTGACGTCGGCCTGGGCTAGCATGGCCTACACGGCCGTGCGACGACGTGAAAAGTGGGAGCATTCGAAAGTCGGACTCTTTCTTTACGCCTTTGGAACACTTCTCTGGTCGTTAAAAGGAATCGAGACAAATGACACAGGTTTAATTTTTATTTCCGCCGTGCAAACTTTTGCCGTTTTATTGGGAGTTATTTTGTTATGAATGCTTTTAGAGAAATCGAGTGGGACCTTTTTGCAAAGAGAATGTTTGCTCTTCTTATAGATACTTTAATTTTTATAACTGTTTTCACATTACTCATCCGCATATTTAACGTTTTTATGCCTGGAAACGACGTCCGCGAGGACGCCATGCAGTTTTACACCCAAAAAGATTTCCGAGTTTTTATCTCAACCTCGGCATCCGTTTTAATTTTGCTCGGCCTGTATATGCTGTTGAGTTACAAATCTGCCCGAGGACAAACCGTTGGTCATCGTCTCGCACGCATCCGAATTGTAAATCCGCAGAGTCTACCAATCGGAGGCCTGGCATTTTTAAGAGTTTTGCTTGTTGCATGGCTACGAATTCTTGTATTGCTCATTCCGGGGCCTTTTGTGGCTTTTCATGGTGGCAAGATCATTTTTTCGGTGTTCGCTCTCATCTGGGGTTGTCTCTTGATTCTGCCAATCCCGCTTTCCAAAAAATCCAAAATAACACTTTGGGAAAAAAGCGGCGGCTATAAATTTATTAAAGATTCCTAGCCATGAACCACAGCCCGGTTTAGCGGTGATGGCTATATCCACATTCTTCGATTATTTTCATGAGTTCTAAAAATATAACATTTAAGCTAAAATGCTATGTCATGAACGACTTAATGTCTTTAAGATTCATATTTACGCTTTTAGGATTGATGCTTACGGTACCGTACAAATTACCATGCCAAGTTTTTTCCACGCGATCCGAAATTCACTTTTTAAAACCTCTTGCAAACAGGATGTTTGATTGCGCAAGCGAGTCCAGGATGGACGTGTTTTTAAAAGTGAATTTCGGATCGCGTGGAAAAAACTCTCAAACTGTGAATTTCTCTTCCGAACCCATGAGTGACGTGGTTTTAAGGGAGCGTCAGGCTGTATAGAAATGTCTAAACAAATTTATTGCGCGTTCTAAAAACCGACCAGAGAAAATTGGTCCAACCGAGTACGAATAACACCCCTCCGACGGGAGTGAGAAAACCCACGGCGCTGAGCTGTAACATAGCCAGCGCGTAGAGACTTCCAGAAAAAAGTAGAATTCCAAAGACAAAGCAAATGCCCGCCCAGAAACTTGAGGACCATTTTTCCCAATGACTCCATAAACCCAAAGCCAATAAAGCCAGCGCGTGGAACATCATATACTTGGTGGCCACTTCGAAAATTTCTAATTCGTGGGCGCCCAATGTATTCCGTAAAGCATGGGCTGCAAACGCTCCAAGCAATACCGACAAACCCGCAAACAAACATCCCATCATTAACCAAAATCGTCCCATTATTTTGCCGCCTCAAATTGATTTTTTAAACTCTGCCAACACTGCCAATACGTTTTGTCGAGCGGTGCCTCTTTCATTGCGTACGAGCTCACCTGATACACCTGCGAACTTTCGAACATAAATGCCATGGTCGAATCTAACTTTTGTGGTTGATCCGCGCGCTGAGATTCCTTGGTGTGGGTGTTTTCGTCAGGCCCGTGCGGCACCATGCAGTTGTGCAGACTTGCCCCACCCGGAAGAAAACCTTCTTTTTTCGCGTCGTAAACGCCTTTAATCAATCCCATGTACTCATTCATCACGTTTCGATGGAAATAGGGCGGGCGAAATGTATCTTCTCCCACAAGCCAACGGGGTGGAAAAATCACAAAGTCCACGTTGGCGCGTCCAGCCACTGCCGATGGCGACGTGAGAACAGTAAAAATTGATGGATCAGGATGGTCGTAGCTAATAGTTCCGATGGTGTTGAACTTGCGAAGGTCGTATTTGTAAGGGGCATAATTTCCGTGCCACGCCACAACGTCTAAGGGTGAATGATCAAGGGTACTTTTCCAAAAACGATTCTGAAATTTGCAAATCAACTCGCAATTCGCACTCGTATTCGCAAAGGCTGCGGTGGGAAACTGAAAATCTCGAGGATTTGCAAGCCCGTTTGAGCCGATGGGGCCAAGCTCGGGAAGTCTCAAAGGTGCTCCGGTATTTTCACCTAAGTAACCAGTGCTCCACGGTGCACTTGTTACATCTACGCTAAATTTAACTCCGCGGGGAATCACAGCCACTTCAAGTGGTTCCACATAAAGCGAGCCCATCTCAGTTTTCAGAAGAAGTGGTCCATCCTGCGGAATGAATATTAATTCACCGTCGGCATTGTAAAAATATTTATCTTGCATGGATTGGTTGATCACATAGTGATGAACCGCCGAACCTTCGGAATGAGAATTCGCTACCATGGTTTTTACACCATCAACAAAGTCGCAGTTCTCACCGTGGGGCAGAGGCATCCAACGCAACGCCTGCGGTGGAGTTTGCCCGTCGTCTGCGATCTGCGAATTCCAATGTTTTTGACCCTTGTAAGCAGACCACTCGCCCTGCACTACAGATGGTCGGATGCGGTACAGCCACGAGCGAAGGTTTTCACTGCGTTTCATGGTGAAAGCTGATCCACTTAGCTGCTCAGGATAGAGGCCGCGGGGTGGTTTTTGTGGGCTATTTCGCCCCTCCGGCAGAGTTCCACGGACAGCTTCAGTTTCGAAATAACTTCCAAATCCGGTTAAATATTCCAGGTCACGCATGCCTTTTTCTACACTAACGTTTTAGCATGTGTCGATCTAAAAAAGCCTCCATTTGTTTATAAAATTCGAAGCGGTTTTCCTCGTTTCGAAACCCATGACCTTCGTTTTCCTTCACCAAATATGGCACATCAACGCCCCGTTTTTTAAGAGCCTGAACAATCTGATCGGACTCCGATTTTTTAACTCGTGGGTCTTTGGCTCCCTGTGCAACAAAGAGTGGAGCTGTAATTTTATCGGCATGAAAAACTGGCGAGGCGCTTCGAATCAATTCTTTCTCCGTCTCGGGGTTGCCGATCATTTCGTAAAACATTTCGCGCATCGGTTTCCAGTACGGAGGCACGGTCTCCATGAGAGTAAAGATATTTGAAACGCCCACATAGTCTACGCCACAGCGGTAAAGATCGGGAGTAAAAGCCAGCCCTGCGAGTGTGCTATACCCGCCGTAACTGCCTCCGTAAATGGCAATTCGGTCCTTGTCGGCAATCTCATTTTGCACAAGCCATGCAACACCGTCGGTGACGTCGTCTTGCATTTTTAAACCCCACTGTTTAAACGACGCCTGCCAAAACTTTTTACCAAACCCCGTGGAACCACGAAAGTTCATTTTTAAAACAGCATACCCGCGATTCGCTAAAAACTGCGCCTCGGGACGAAAACCCCACATGTCGCGCGCCCAAGGACCGCCGTGGGGATTTACAACGACCGGCAGATTTTTCGGTTCAACGTTTTTTGGCAAATAAAGGTACCCCATTATTTTAAGTCCATCGCGCGATGTGTACTCGATGGGCTTCATCTCGACCATGTCTTCTTCGTTCAGCCACGGTGTGGAATTGAGAAGAAGCGACACCTTTTTGCTTTTGCTATCATACAGGTAAAAATGGGTGCCCGTTCGATCGCTGTTTGCCGCGACGACAAAGGTGTTTTGTTTTTCATCGTGAGACGTAATAAACAAATCGCGATCTTTTATAGTCTTTTCGAGCTCCTGATAAATTTTCTTGTAATACGAACTAAAAAAATGTCGACGCGTGCTCCAGTCTTCATAAATCGCCGCTGTTAGTTCCTGGCGCTGGCGAGAGTAGAAAATCCTAACGACATCGTATGTTGGTTGAGAAAACAGGGTTTTGATCGTCTTTCCAGTTTCAGGATTTATTTCCACTACCGCCAACGTGTCGCGCTCGAAATTTGAAAGAGCGTAGATATTTTTATTTTTTTTATCAAAGCTAATCGGAGTTAGTTGATCTTTAAAGTTGAGAGAAAGAATTTTCTTAAGCGGTGTTTTATCATTCTTACGATAGTAAAATGTACGATCCGCACCGTTTGTTCCCGTTGCGGCTCTCAAAACCCCCTTGTTGTCCACTAAGAAGCCCGTCAACGAGTCTTTGTTTTCCAGGATGAGCGTGCTCAGGCCTGTCTTGATGTTTAGTTTGTAAACATCAAAATACTGTGGATCGCGTTGGTTATGGCTAATAATGACTTCATCTTGTGATATGGTCTCAAGATCATCGACCATTTGAACCCGAGTGTTCGGGTAAGGTGTAAGCTCGCGAAAGTTTTGCCCGTCAATTTCTACGGCAAAAAGGTGAAAGTTTTCGTCGCCCCCAAAATCTTTGGTAAACAACAGCGTTTTGTTCTTCCATTGCAAAGTCGCAATGTCTCGATCCTCCACCTTGGTCACATTGATCCACTCAGCGTCGTTGATTTTTTTTACAAAAACATTCATCCGCCCCTTGTAGGGCTGCAAAGAGGCAAGCATCTGTCCATCGGGCGATACCACAACGTCGCGAGCCACTGGATTACGAAAAAAAAGTTCAAGTGGAAGCTGCCCAGGTTTGAGACTTTTTTCGCGTACATTCACGCCGGCGTCTGGGGAAACCGCACACGACGTTAACGCTGCCATTAGAAAAAATAAATAAATTTTTTGCATGCAAACCTCTCTTTAAAGCGACACAAGTTAAGTGCGCCTATTACTACATTGTGTACTACATTGTGTACTACATTGTGACTTTCGATTTTTTTTGAATATAAGAATCCACTAAACTTTCCAGTTCGCTCAGCGGCACGGCACCACTGCCTAAAACTACATCGTGAAAATCGCGAATGTCGAATTTTGAGCCAAGAGCTTGTTGCGCCTTTTCGCGAAGCTCGACGATTTTGAGCATGCCCACCATGTAGGCTGTAGCCTGTCCTGGATAAACAAAGTACCTTTCGATTTCGTTTTTTTGATCTTCAATGGAACCTGGAACATTCTTTCGCATATAATCTAAGGCCTCTTGCCGCGACCATTTTTTGTAGTGAATTCCTGTGTCCAAAACTAAACGTGAGGCACGAAGCATCTCAAGCGAAAGTTTTCCGAAGCGCGAGAGTGGATCCTGAAACAACCCCATCTCCCCTGTCAGTCGCTCGGTGTAGAGACCCCAACCCTCAGCATAGGCTGTGTAATTGTTAAAGCGTCGAAATTTAGGAAGATCTTTTTGCTCTTGTGCCAACGCAATTTGAAAGTGATGTCCGGGAGCACCTTCGTGATACAATACAACTTGAGCTTCGTGCTTTGGCAAATCGCGCATGTTACGCAAATTTACGTAGTATACACCGGGCCGCTTACCATCCTCAGAAGGATGTTCATAAAATGCGATTCCGGCGGAGGATTCGCGAAATTTTTCAACGGCACGAATTTCGAATTCAGCCTTTGGCATCAACCGAAAATATTTGGGGATCTCCGGCTGAATGTCGGCGTAATACTTTCGCGAAAGTTTCAGGTATTCCTCCCCCCCCTGGGGAGTGTTAGAGAAATAATACTCATCTTCGGTGCGAAGTTTCGTAAAAAAGCTTTGTAGCGAGCCTTTGTAGGCGATTTCTTTTAGAATCAGGCGCATTTCGTTTTGCAAACGGGCCACATTTTCCAATCCAAGCTTATGAATTTGTACCGGAGAAAGGCTCGTAGTCGTGTGGCGTTGTACAAGTGTTTTGTATAATTCATTCCCGCCAGGCAATTTCCAAACGCCATGATCGGTCTTGGCGCGCTTTTGCTGTTTTTCAAAAAATGCGATGAAGTCGAGGTAGGCTGGGCGCACATGCTTCACAAGCGCGTCTTGCACTTCTTGGTCGTATTTATTGTAGGTACTTTGCGAAAGTTTTAGCGCCTTCGCTTTCCTTGCAAAATCGGCATACAACGGCGAAGCAGCTGCTCCTTTGTCGAAGGGTAAACCTTTCAGCACGTTTGCCGACGCTTCCAGAACATATGGATAAACAAATTTTGGTGGCAAAATGCCTTTTTTTTCCTGCTGCTGTATATTGATGATCTGTTCCTTTACAACACGCCTTAATTCTCTAAGGCGGGCCACATACGCCTGCAGGTCTGACTCACTATCAACTTGATGAAAGTTCATCATGAACGCTGGAAGATCTGTATGAAAGCCAAAAAATTGGGTGGCGATATATCCGTGCATACGCCACGCATGATCAAAAATTTGCTCCTCTAAACTTTTCTTGAACAATCGATAACTGAGCTGTGTAGACGCATCCATCTTTGCCGGATCAAACTGAACAAGTTGCGCAAGAAGCTGTCTTCGCTCCTCGTTCACTTTCGTCGCAAACTCATCGGTGTTGTCATTTAATTGATCGTATTTCCTCTTTATTCCCAAGTAGGTGTAGGCCTCAGGATATTTTTCGAGGCTCTTTTCGAATTCGGCGTCTACAAAGTCGTTAAAGCGCTTATTTTCGTTTTGCAGTGTCCACGAAGAACAGCCCGAAATTACCACTGCGAGAAGAAAAATAATTTTTTTCATATTCTAAACCTTTTTATCGTCAATGTATTGATTTACCAACGATTCAAGGACATCGAGCGAAACCGCACCATTACCCAAAACCACGTCGTGGAAATCCCGAACGTCAAACTTTTCCCCAAGCACTTTTTGAGCTTTTTCACGCAGCTCCACAATTTTTAGCATTCCAACCATGTAGGCTGTGGCTTGGCCTGGCCAAATGATATAGCGCTCTACCTGTTCGATTTGCATTCCGGGATTCACCGGGAGGTTGTCGTTCATGTAGGCGATGGCCTGCTCGCGGGTCCACTTTTTAGCATGCAGTCCGGTGTCCACGACCAAGCGACACGCGCGAATCATTTCCATAGAAAGTCGGCCGAGCTCCGAGTAGTCATCTTTATACCCGCCCATCTCTTTTCCAAGGCGTTCGGTGTATAAGGCCCAGCCTTCCACAAAGGCTGTGTAACCTTTGTAACGCCGGTACATCGGTAAGGATTTAAGTTCGATTCCTAAGGCGATCTGAAAATGATGCCCGGGGATTCCTTCGTGATAAAGCAACGCTTCAGCTTCAAACTTTGGAACATCTTTAAGATCGCGCAGATTTACATAATACATACCCGGGCGCTTCCCGTCGTCCGATGGCTCTTCGTAAAACGCTTTTCCCGCCCCGTCCTCACGATATTTTTCAACCGCTTTAACTATCATCGGAGTTTTCGGAATCAGGCGAAAATAAGTTGGAACTCTAGTTTGAATGTTTGCTAAATGCTCTTCGGCTTTTTTAAGGTAAGCGGCACGGCCCGAAGGGGTGGCAGCGTAGTATTGATTTTTTTCAGCTCTTACGTGCTTAAAAAAATCTTGCAGCGATCCCTTCACTCCTAATTTTTGCTGGATAGTCTCCATATCCACGCGCAGTCGTGCGACATTCGTCAGCCCTAATTGATGGATTTGCTTCGCTGTCATCTTTGTCGTGGTGTAGCGTTCGAGTCGTGCATTGTAAAACGCAGCGCCATTTGGAAACTTCCATGCCCCACTGTCATTTGTTGCATGAGTTTCGAGCTCGCGCACCACTTTCAACAGATTTTCGTAAGCTGGCTTCACGGCACTTTTGAGAACGATCTCGGCCTGCAACAAATATGTTTTTTGCAATGTGGACTTGAGTTTAAGCTTACGAGTTTTTTGTTTTACGTCGGCCCATAAAGGCGAATCCACATTGGATTTCGTAAAAGGCGCACCTTTCAGAATTTTTTCCGTCGATTTATAGATAGAAGCAAAGACAAACTTGGGTGGAACAACTCCTTGCTTTTGCGAACGTCGAACGGCCTGCTCCACTTCGGTAAACACACGGGAGAATTGTTTGAGGCGCGAAATATAATCTTGCAGGTCTTTTTCGCTTTCCACTTTGTGGATGTTGATCATAAAAGTAGGAAGATCTGTGTGCACGCCACCCTGTTGGTTAACCGCGTAGTTATAATCTTTCCAGCGAAATTCATGCAGACTTCGCTCCATATCGGCTTTGAACAAGTCGTAACTTAAACGCGTTTGTGTATCAAGATGGTCGCGATTAAACTGTTTCAGATCCTCAAGTTTTTGCTGATTCATTTTGTGGAGTTTCAATTCCATGTCTTCGCTGTAATCATTCAACATGTCGTACTTTTCTTTTTTACCAAAGCGGGACATGCTTTCAGGATGGAGAGTTAAAAATTCGTTAAATGCCTCATCTAAAAACTGATTGAATCGCAAAGATTGTGCTTCGATTACGGCCGACGGCATTGGAGTTTCGGGCACGGATGTTTTGGGCCCCGAAGCGCACTGGATTGCCGTCAGTGCAACAAACCCTACTAGTAGCCACATTTTCTGCATAATGCCCCCCTTTGATCTTGATGTCTGATCCTTATACCATCCATAAAAATAATCAATTTCAAATACTTGCAAAGATTTGTTACTTTGCTCTGCGTTGGCTATCCGGGGGGAGAATCATACGACTTGTGGAGTATATTTTGCGTGTTCTTTATTTGTAATTTATACAATTCGCGTTCGCAATCCAGCAGAAACCAACTGATCCATGTTACTTGTTAAGAATGCAAACATTTGATCAGTTCCAGTTACAATCCGAAATTCAAAAAGCTATTGCCGAAACTGGGTACACCGTACCCACACCGATCCAACAGCAAGCCATCCCCTATTTGCTCGAAGGAAAGGATCTTTTAGGCTGTGCACAAACCGGCACCGGTAAAACCGCAGCGTTTGCCCTCCCGCTTTTGCAAAATCTTTTAAACAATCCGCGGCGGGCAAACCCGAAACAAACGCGGATTTTAATTCTGACGCCCACACGCGAACTCGCTATCCAAATTCACGAAAGTTTTAAAACTTATGGAAAATACCTGCGCTTTAAATACGCAGTTGTGTTTGGTGGTGTGGGACAAAGTCCGCAGGTGCAGGCCATGTCGCAAGGTGTAGACGTGCTTGTTGCAACGCCGGGCCGTTTAATGGATTTGATTCAACAAAGACATTTGCGTTTAAACGAGTTGGAAGTGTTTGTACTTGATGAAGCCGATCGAATGCTTGATATGGGATTTATCAACGATATTCGCAAGATCATTAAACTTTTGCCGCAACAGCGCCACAATTTGTTTTTCTCGGCGACCATGCCGAAAGATATTTTACAACTTTCTCAAACGTTGCTTTCAAACCCTGTCAAAATTGAAGTGACGCCTGTTTCTTCGACGGTTGATAAAATTTCACAATCCATTCTGTACGTGGATAAAAGCCGAAAACGCGATCTTTTGCGCCATGTTCTCCAGGATAAAACGCTCAATAAAGTGATTGTTTTTACGCGCACTAAGCACGGCGCCAATCGCGTGGTGGAAGTTTTAGTTAAAAATAATATTAGCTCTGCGGCCATTCATGGCAACAAATCCCAGTCCGCTCGTCAAAGAGCTTTGGAAGACTTTCGCCATGGCCATGTTCGTGTGCTGGTCGCTACAGATATTGCCGCACGCGGTATTGATATCGACGACATTTCGCACGTGATAAATTTTGAGTTGCCTAATGTTTCGGAAAGTTATGTGCATCGTATTGGTCGAACGGCTCGCGCTGGCGCCAGTGGCAAGGCCATTTCGTTTTGTGATCAAGAAGAAAAAGCCTATGTAAAAGATATTGAAAAGCTCATCGGAAAACCAATTCCAGTGGATCCGAACCACCCTTATCACTCGCATGAAGTGGAATCCGCTCGAGCGATGTCGAAAGGCAAAGCCAAAGCGCAGATCGAAGCTCGTGAAGATGATCGTGGCCCACGACGGACTCAGCGGCCGAGCCAACGACCAGGTCAGCGCCCAAGCCAAAACCGCAACCAGCGTTCTGATTCCCGCGCACCGCAACGCCGCAGTCAAAGTCGCAACGAGCGTGAGCGACCCTCTAACAACCGCGACGAGCGTGAGCGACCCACTAACAACCGCGACCAAAGCGGCAACCGAGATGGCGGACCGAGCATGGATCGCGGCGACAGCCAGAGAACTGACCAGCGAAATGACCGACCCAACGACCTTCGTTCGAACGAAGGTTCCAGTCGAGCTTACAGCCCTCGCCCGTCGAATAGCGAACGCGATACGCGCTCAAATAGCAACCGTCAAGCTCCTCAGTTTTCGTCTCAGCGCGAAACTCCTCGAGGTACAGCTCCAGCGAGTAGCACTCCACGTCCACCAAAAACGAGCGAAGCCAAAGAAGATGCAAAACCCCGCCGTTCTTTCTGGCGACGGTAGAATTTAGAAGCAATAATATAGACGGTATTTTTTAGTCGACTACTTTTTGACCGCAAATTTTTTGACGGCAAAATCTAAAAAGTGCTCTCTCAGCAATCTCTGAGAGAGCTTCGAAATCACAACTTTTTAATTGCTAAATCGCCCGCGGCTGTCTGAAAAGAAACTTTAAATTTTGCATCTTTTGTAACTGCGAGTTCATTCGTAAGCTCGCCCACTGCGGATTGATAACTTGTAGTAAATTTCGCATTTTTAGGAAGTACCACCACAGCATCGCCAGTTCCCACTTGCAAATTGACCAACCCTGTCTGCGGCGCCTCTTTGTATTCCACGCGAAAATCACCAGTGCCGGTGTTAAGTTCAGCCGAGCCGACCAGACCTGAGACCTTCGAATCACCCGTGCCTAAATTTCCAGTCAGCTTTGTGACTGCGCCGTCAATTTTTACGTCGCCCACTCCGATATCGTAACGAACAGCTCCTTCAATTCCAGAAATCGCGACGTCGCCTACGCCGTTAGTAACAATCACATCCACTTTAGAAGGCACTAAAATTTTTATATCGGCTGAGCAATTCTTTAGAAATCCGGATTTGACGACTTTAACAATTAATTCAGATCCACTTAGTTGCACTGTTTGTTCGCACGAATTTTGTTTTTTTGAGGGATCAATCGTAACCCGCGCCGAACCGGCGGCTGCCGACACAGAGATGTTGCCAGTTTCGTTTTGAACTTTGATGGATTTTACTAGTTTTGCATCAAATTCCTGCGTCTGTGCAAAGGTTGGTAACGCAATTATTGTCATACCGATTAAAATTATTGTTTGTTTCATAAAACTCCTTTTGTTTAGCCATACATCGGTTCTCAGCTCAGCAAAGACAACAACTGTGTCGTTGTATATAGCGTTGCGTTAACATTCGCTCGATTCTCTCCGCACGGAGTTTGACTCTCACTGTTCAAAAAATTATTTTAACGTTACAGATTTCAACTGAAGGAAATTACATGAATCTCGATAAAGAAGCGCTCCTGTATCACAGCCGTACCCCTGCGGGAAAAGTGGATGTTCGATCTTCCAAACCTTGCTCCACAGATTATGAGCTTTCACTTGCCTATTCTCCAGGCGTAGCAGCGCCCTGCAAAGAGATCGCTAAAGATATTATGAAAGTTTACGACTACACCGCAAAAGGAAATTTGGTAGCGGTCATAAGTAATGGTACGGCCGTTTTAGGTTTAGGCAACATCGGTCCTGAGGCCTCAAAGCCCGTGATGGAAGGAAAAGGAAACCTTTTTAAGCAATTTGCCGGCATCAACGTTTTCGATATCGAAATGAAATGCAAAACCACCGAAGAATTTATTCAAGCCGTAAAAGCCCTTGAGCCCACCTTCGGCGGAATTAACCTTGAGGACATCAAAGCTCCTGAATGTTTCGAAATAGAAACGCGATTGAAGCAAGAAATGAACATTCCAGTTTTCCACGATGATCAGCATGGAACAGCGATCATTTCGGGCGCGGCGCTCATTAACGCCTGTGATATTACAAAACGTGATTTGAAAAAAATCAAAATGGTGATCAACGGAGCCGGAGCTGCGGCTGTGGCCTGTGGACGACTTTTTGTAAGCCTTGGAGTAAAACTCGAAAACATTATTATGTGCGATTCGCAAGGTGTGATCTACAAAGGCCGAACGGCCGGGATGAATCCGTTCAAAGCTGAGTTTGCAAGCGACACAAAAACGCGAACTCTTTCTGAAGCCATGAATGGCTGTGATGTGTTTATTGGTCTCAGCGCCGCAGGTGCGGTGAGTGGCGAAATGCTAAAAGTTATGGCCAAGCAACCCATCGTTTTTGCCATGGCCAATCCCGATCCAGAGATCACACCTCCGGATGCAAAAAAAGCGCGGCCCGATGTTATTATGGCCACAGGTCGAAGCGACTATCCCAACCAAGTAAACAACGTGCTAGGCTTTCCGTCCATCTTTCGGGGTGCTCTCGACGTGCGCGCGACACAGATCAACGAAGAGATGAAGCTTGCAGCGGTGCACGCGCTTGCCAAACTTGCTCGCGAGGATGTTCCTGAGTCGGTCTCGCAGGCCTACGGCGGACAAGATTTTAGCTATGGACCGGAATACATTATTCCAAAACCGTTTGATCCCCGAGTTCTAATGACAGTGGCGCCTGCGGTGGCAAAAGCGGCCATGGACACCGGCGTTGCGCAAAAACCCATTCGTATCCTTGCCGATTATGTTTACGAGCTCGAAGCGCTTCAAGGTTCAAAAGTGAGTTTTGTGCGATCGATTATTAATCGCGTAAAACAGCAAAATGTTAAATACGGCAGACTCGTAAAAATTATTTTTTCTGAGGGCGAAAGCAGCAAGGTGCTTCGCGCAATCAATCACATCTGCGAAGAAGCGTTTGCGGTTCCTGTTTTGGTGGGACATCCGGAGCGAATTCGCAAGCTCGGGCAAGATTTAGGTTTGGAACACATTAGCAAAGTTCAAATCATCGATCACTTTTTGCCGTCGGCTTCGCTCGAAAAGTATGTTCAGAAACTTTACGAAAAACGGCAACGCAAGGGCGTGATGCTTCGAGAGGCTCAGCAACTTCTGCGCGATCCAAACTATTACGCGGCAATGGCTGTGGAGATGGGCGACGTGGATGCGATGATTACTGGCTCGACGATTAAATACAAAGATGCGGTCAAACCGATACTCCAGGTCATAGGTCCAGGGCGCCGCAAAACCGCCGCTGGCATGAATATCGTGTTGATCAAAGACAAGATTTACTTTCTCGCCGACACCGCCGTGATCGAAGATCCCACCGCTGAGCAGATCGCGAATATCGCAATTTACGCAGCCAAAGTGGCCGAATACTTTGGAATTAAACCGAAAATTGCAATGTTGAGTTATAGCAATTTTACCTCCCGGGAAGGCTCTCCGGCAAAGATGGCAAAAGCCGCCCGTCTCGTAAAGGAACAACATCCAGAGTACATCGTAGATGGAGAGATGCAGGCTGACACCGCTGTGAGCCCCCGCGTAGTGGAGAATATTTTCCCCTTTTGCGAAATCAAAGATGGTGCTAACATATTAATGTTCCCTAGTTTGGATGCGGGGAACATTGCCTACAAGCTTTTACAGCAGCTAGGCGGAGGTGACGTGATCGGACCGTTTTTAATTGGTGTGAACAAACCAGCGCACGTTGTACAACGTACTGGAATTGTCGACGACATTTATAACACGGCAGTCCTCACCGCCCTTCAAGCGCAAGCCTTCATGGAGGGATTCAATAAAAAATCGTAATACTGCACCTCGGGCCCTCGTAGTTGGTGTTGGGCTAAAATCTGAAAACATGCAGGAAGTAAAGGAGAGCCTCCTCGAACTTGAGGAATTAGCTATTACTTCTGGCTACTCGCTCGTCGGCTCGGCGACGCAGTTTATGGAAAAGTACAATCCCGCAACTCTTCTCGGCAAAGGCAAGGTCACAGAGATCGGCGACATGGCCCGCGAAGGAAACGCACAAGTCATTCTCGTTGATCATCATCTATCTGGCGTGCAAACTCGAAACCTCGAGCAAGAGTGGAAAGTAAAAGTTCTCGATCGCAACCAAGTGATTTTAGAAATCTTTGCTGCTCGCGCGCAAACGTATGAAGGAAAACTGCAAGTCGAGCTCGCCCGCAACCTGGATACTCTTCCCCGTATGGTGGATGCGTGGATGGGCTCCTTGTCGCGCCAAGGTGGCGGTATCGGAACACGTGGTCTCGGTGAAAAAGCCATAGAGATGGATCGTCGTCACGTGCGACGGCAGATTGTGCAGATTAAAAAGAAGTTGGAATCCGTTCGTGCGCAGCGCGAACAGCGGCGGGCCGCCCGCAAGAAAAACAAAGTTCCCACATTTGCATTGATTGGCTACACCAATTCGGGAAAAAGCTGTCTGCTAAATAATCTGACGAAATCCAATGTTCTGTCGCAGGATTTTCTTTTTGCCACGCTCGATCCTACGACTCGAAAAGTTCATTTGGCAGAAAACCAAACAGCGCTTATGACCGACACTGTGGGATTTATACGTCGATTGCCGCATCATTTGATCGAGGCCTTTAAAGCAACGTTTGAAGAAACTGCGAACGCCGATATTTTAATTCATGTGATTGATCTTTCAAACCCACACTTGGACAGCCAGGTTGAAGTGGTTAACGAATTGATTCAGCAGTTTAGTTGGCAAGATAAGCCGATTATTCATGCCTATAACAAAATCGACATCGCGCCTTTTCAAAAGCGGTTCCACGCCCGTGGAGACAATCGTGCGTTTATCAGCGCTCACACCGGCGAAGGGCTCGAGCAGCTAAAAACCATGATGATGCGTGCAATTGAACAATTGGCCGTGAAAGTGGACCTATTTATTCCGTCGCAGGAAAAAGGGCGTATCTTTGAACTAACGCATGATGCGCAGTATTTGGTTAAAGAGGAAAGTCCTTCTGGCATCAGTTGCCAAGTGCAGATCATTCCAAGCCTTATTCCCAAATGGCGAAAGTACATCCAACAGTTTTAAGCACCGTCATCCTCGAGGAATGCAGCACCGTCATCCTGAGCGAAGCACTTACTACTGGACACATCTTTTAATTTCCGAGGAGCATTTCTGCTCCTGCGGCCATGTTTTTTAGTTTAGTGTAACCTCGCCAAAACGTTATCTGGCC
>JAYUQP010000037.1:0-13664 GCA_043757265.1 Bdellovibrionales bacterium
TTTTCGCGATCTCGCCAGAGAGTTGATTTTTCAAGCAATGCTTTTTCCAATTCGCTCACCGCGAGCTCATGCAATTTTTTTTCTTCGAACATCCGCGCCCGCAACCAATAGACGTCGTGGAGGCTTGTCTTTCCTTTCAACGTTTTTTCGATTTCGTCCAAAACCGGGAGGGCAAGCTCAGTTCCTTTTTCGGTCCACAGCACCCGCGCGTAATTGATTTTCGCTTCGAGATAGGATTGCATCATGGCGGGGGACGAAAGCATCTCGGGTTTTAAAAACTGGGCCCATTTTTTTGCGGACTTAATGTACTGTTCGGTCTTTGAACCCTTTAACAAGCGGTCGGTGAGAAATGCTTCTTTGTACGCTGTCCATTTTTCTTCGATGGAAACTTTCGGATTGTCCATAATCTTTTTGAGATAGGATTTGGCCGTTTCAAACTGGCGCACGGATCGATAATCCTTAACTATTCGGAATTGGTCTTTGAGCGTGGGGTTTTCCATAAATCGGGGGGCCAAATTATGCAGTGCCGTTCGCAAAACAAGTTTTTCGTCGTCTTTAATGCTCGAGGTTGATATCCCTTTTTGATAGACCTGAATTTTATCAGGAGAAGAGAAATAGGTAGCATTTTTTTCGACAAACAGAGCGCGTTCAAGATCGCCCTTAAGGTTTTTGTAGCGGGTGAGTTGTTTCTCTTTTTCGAGCCACACGGGAACCGGTTGCGACCAATCGGTGCCTTCCGTAGCGGGGCAAGTTTGCAGGGCCCGCACATAGGCCGCCTCTTTCAAAATAAATTTTTCGCGTTTTGCAAGCGACGAAAATAATTCGCAGGCTTTTTCGGGTTCCGTTTCGGTCAGGAGTTTCCCCTTTGTGTAATCAACCAAATCAGCAGTCTCGGGAGCTATTTTTGGATGTGAAGAGCAGGAACAGAAAAGAACAATTCCGGCTACAAGAAAACGAGAATACGACCTCAAGATTAAAGACATATGGTAAGTCTATATAAAACATCGAGAGAAAGTCTATGTGTATAATAGGCAAGGCTTCGAGAAACTTTTGCAAGATACGCGGGACTTTGCGAACGTCGTTTACAGTAAGCGGAACGTTGCTAAAGTCGTCGATATTACACGGAACTTTTTTTCATAGTTCCGTATGCATAAACGAGGCGTTCTCGAAACTGTAACGACGCAGAGCACTTCTGCGTCGCTGTTGTGTGCAAGCTGTTACTGGGCCTGTTGAAGCTTTTGAATGCGTACTTCAAGCGCGGGATGGGTACTAAACAACGACAAAAATCCTGTGCCACGAATGTGTGAAATTTTTGCGACGGCATAGGTGTCATTAGGTTCTTCATCCTCAGTGGCTCGCAAATGGCGCCCACTTTGTGCCTGGAGGGCTTGAAGTGCGGAAATCATTTTGGTTTTGCCCGCGAAATTAGCTCCACCCTTATCTGCACGAAATTCACGCATGCGTGAAAAATAACAAACCACCATGTTGCCAAGAAGTCCGAACACGGTCTGGAAAAGCATAATCAGCATGAATTCCGTGCCGCCTGAGCTGCGACGTTCGCCATTGCTTGAGGAGCCAGCAACGACCGATGCCAGGATGCGCGAAAAAAAGATAACAAACGAGTTCACTACGCCCTGGATAAGGGTGAGCGCGACCATATCGCCGTTTGCGATGTGCGCCACCTCGTGAGCCAGAACGCCTTCCACCTGATCCCGGTTCATCGTATTTAGTAAACCTGTCGAAACCGCAACCAGCGAATTCGATTTTGAAGGTCCTGTTGCGAACGCATTCACATCGGCGCTTTCGTAGATGCCTACTTCAGGCATAGCGGGAAGATGTGCGGCGCGGGCCAAACGATGAACAGTGTCAACAATCTCACGTTCTTGTCCGCTGGCTGATTGCGGGTTGATCATTTTCAAGCCCATTGATCTTTTCGCCATCCACTTCGAAATCATCAGCGATATAAATGCGCCACCAGTTCCCCAAACACAACTCATCAGTAGCAGTGGTAGGTAACCAGTAGACGGTGTTGCTGTTCCAAAAACAAAATAACTAATAATCGATGCAAGGACAGAAACCGTCAGCATCACGAAAATATTTACCAAACCAAAGAAAAACGCCCCACGTAAAAAACCCATAGAACCTCCGTTAAACGATAGTATGTGCATTGTTGCAACTTCAGCAAGGTGCTAAGGACTGCATACGAAAGTACGGACACACTTTTGCGGCTCAATGCATAAAGGAACAACCAACAGTATGCGACTGGTTTGTGGAGCCTTTATGCATTGAGCCGCAAAAGTGTGTCCGTACCTTCCTACGTACCTTCCTAGGCCTTTAGCTTTTCTTGCGTTTTTTTGCTTTTACTGACGGGCGTTTCGAAGTGCGCCTCCACTTTGTCCACGCCAGACGGGTCTTTTGCCACATCAAAACGCACGTGGCCGCCTTTTTTGAGGCGACCAAAAAGCAGCTCATCCGTCAAAAGGTCCTTTAGGTTTTTCTGAATCGCGCGCGCCATGGGGCGAGCTCCATAGAGCGGGTCAAAACCTTTTTTCGCGAGTAAATCTTTAACTTCCGATGCCACTTCAGAGGTGACATCCTTTTCCTTGAGCTGTTCCTTTAGCTCAAACAGAAACTTGTCCACGACTTGTTTGATAATCTCTTCGTTGAGGCCGCCAAAGTAAACCACGTCGTCCAAGCGATTTAAAAATTCTGGCGCAAAATGCTGTTTGATAGCCTCAGCGGAAACACTCACCTGAGCTTTTGCCGAAAAACCAATCTGCGATTTGAGCGCGTCTTTGGCCCCGCAGTTTGTAGTCATCACGATGATTGCATTATTAAAGTGCGCCACCAGCCCATGCGGATCGGTGAGCGTGCCGTTGTCAAAAACCTGAAGTAGCACATTGATAAGATCGGGATGTGCCTTTTCGATTTCATCAAGTAGCAGCACACAGTAAGGAGTTTTTTGCACTGACGTAGTAAGAAGCCCCCCTTCTTCAAAACCCACGTAGCCGGGAGGCGATCCTATAAGTCGCGCAATGGCGTGTTTTTCCATGTACTCGCTCATGTCAAAACGGATGAGCGGAATTCCCAGGTGATGGGCAAGCTGATTACAAATCTCAGTTTTACCGACGCCAGTAGGACCAGCGAATAAAAAAGAACCGATGGGTTTATTTTTACGACCCAAACCAACTCGGTTATTTTTAAGGGCATTCACTAAACTTGTAATTGCATTGTCTTGTCCAAAAATAAGGGATCGCAGTCGGAGTTCCAAATTGCGCAGTTTTTCGTTTTCGTCTGCCGACACCGACTGCAAAGGAATCTGCGCCATCTTTGAAACAACTTTTTCAACAACCGAGAAACTCACCGCCGGCTCTAGATCCACGTTATGCGCTTTTTGCAAACGCAGATGGGCGCCAGCTTCATCCATGATATCGATGGCCTTATCGGGTAGCTTGCGATCATAAAGATGCTTGCTTGATAGCTTTACAATGTGCTCAAGAACGTCATCGCTGTAGCTGACCTGGTGGAAGTCCTCGTAATTTTTTTTGAGGCCTTTCAAAATTTCTACAGTTTGCTCAAGACTTGGCTCGTGGATGTCTATGGTTTGAAAACGCCGAGAGAGGGCGCGGTCTTTATCGAAGTGCTGGCGAAATTCCTTATAAGTGGTGGCACCGATGCATCGCACTTTTCCCTTAGCAAGATAGGGCTTTAGTAAATTTGCCGCATCTAAAGAATGACCGCTTGTGGAACCTGCTCCAACCAGTGAATGGATCTCGTCGATAAATAAAATCGCCGACGGTATTTTTTCAAGCTCAGTGAGAAGCGCTTTGATGCGCTCTTCAAAATCGCCGCGGTATTTGGACCCCGCAAGCAAAGATCCCATATCAAGATTGTAGACCACAGCATTTGCTAGCGGGGAAGGCACCTTTTTTTGCACGATCTTAAGTGCTAGGCCATCGGCAATTGCGGTTTTTCCAACCCCCGGTTCACCAAGAAGGAGGGGATTGTTCTTTGTTCGGCGACAGAGAGTTTGCATCACCCGCTCTAAAACATCTTCGCGTCCCACAAGGGGATCAATTTTTCCATTTTCGGCAAGCACGTTTAAGTTGATAGCAAACTGCTCCAACGCCGATTTAGTTTTTGAGGCTGTTGCTTCGGTTGGATTTTCCCTCGTTTGAATATTGATCGCAAGCGCGTTTTTAAGATTGTGAGTCACATGACGGATGATATTTACTTGCTCGAGCTCGTATTTTTTTAAAAAGTAAACGGCATGCGACTGTTCCTCTTCAAACATTGCGATCAAAAGGTTTTCCACCTGAACCTGCGTTTTTCCTGCACTTTGCACCTGGATGATACAGCGTTGAAGGAGTCGGTGGGCGGCGAGAGTGAACTCAGGATTCTTTTTTGGTTTGTCGACGTGAGTAAGCTTCAGATTCATAAACTCAACGAGGTCGCTCGTAAGCTTATCCTGTGGTACCTGAAAATGCTCAAGCACCTGTTGAATCATCGGCTGCTGCATGAGCCCCAATAAGAGGTGTTCAAGTGTGACAAATTCGTTTTTATACTGAATGCAGTAATGAATGGCTTGGTTTAAAACGTGCTCAACTTGCGGGCTTAACATGTGACCTCCTTGAAGAGTTGTTAAAAACGAACACTGACTAAAAAATCGACCAGAGAGCTAAAATAGAACCTTTATCAAAAATCTAAGCGTCTTTTTCGATCACCGATTGCAGGGGATGTTTATTTTGGTGTGCGTACGTATTCACAAAGTGCATCTTAGTCTCGGCCGTTTCGAAATTAAAGACCCCGGCAATCCCTCGACCCTCCTTGTGCACCTGTAACATAATGTTTTCGGCCTCTTCCCGCGATTTTTGGAAGAACTTCTGCAGGATAAGAGTCACAAACTCCATGGGGGTGTAGTCGTCGTTCAAAAGGAGAACCTTGTAAAACGATGGCTCCTTGGTTTTAACCCTCTCTAAAACCTGTGTTGAAGAATTATCATCAGTCTGAGAATCGTTTTTCTGACTCATTACTGAACTGTAACAAATTTTTGCAGATGTGTATCGAAAATAGACAGCCCGACCAACAGCGAGACGGAATACCGCCGATCGAGACACTTGAATGACCGATGAGACGCTAAATAAAATTAATTTTATCTTTATCTCATTGAAGTCGCTTTGATTTTTGCTAACCTGAGTTTGCATTTATAACAAAATTAACCATGAAGGTTAAAACGGAGGACGTTATGTTAAAGAATAATAAAGGTTTCTCGCTGATCGAGTTGATGGTGGTTGTTGCCATTATCGGTATTTTAGCGAGCTTTGCAATTCCGCAGTATCAAAGTTTTCAAGCTAGAGCGCGCCAAAAAGAAGGCCAAAGTTTGTTAGGTTCTTTTTACACGTCTGCAAAAGCTGCAGAAATGGACAGCGGAACTGTTACGCTGAATTTTACTTACCACGGGTTCAATCCGACTGGTCAGGTGCACTACCGAATCCGAACGCTAACGGGTCAAGCTGCTAACCTTGGAGTACCAAGTAACGTTACTTGTTTAGGTACAAACGTAGGGGGGGCCTGTTTGCCAATGGTTCCGGCTTGGACGGAAGTGACCCTTGGTTCTTGGGTAGTTGGAGCCCCGTGCGCTCCTACTTTCGCGGGTCCGGCCGCGTGGACAGTTTGTGCGAACTCGATTTTACGAAGCGGTGGTACAACTGACTTATGGACTTTAAGCAATACGAAAACTATTATTAATACGACACCTGGAGTTTACTAAGTTTCACTTTTTGCGAGACAGGGAGGGGTCGGTTCACGACCCTTTTTTATGAAATCAATCGTTTGTATATTCATACTTTTTTTTACCTGCATATTTCTACAATCTCAAACAGAGATGATAAAATCCAAAGCTGGATTTTTACCTCCCCCTGAGGGGCTTAAACATTTTTTATTTGGCTACAATGATGCAGCGGCGAGCCTTTTATGGCTACGTGTGGTGCAAAATCTAGATTACTGCGAAGCAGGACTCCATCAAGACAGCGACTACGTGCCCGCCGTTCCAACTAGTGGGCAAACCATGCTTAACGCGGTAATCACACGAAAAATGAAGCCTTCAAAATGTCACAAGGGTTGGGTCTATTCCATGCTTGATGTCATTTCGCAGATCGAGCCAAAATTTAAATTAGTCTATGACCACGGAGCAAATTTTTTAAGCATATTAGTGGACGATCGCGAGGGCGCGCGCCTTATTTTTGAAAAAGGCCTCCAGCTTTATCCGGATGACTGGAGACTAAACTATCATGCAGCTTATCTGTACTTGTGGGAGTTGCAAGATGCTCCCCGGGCGGTGGAGTTGATGAGGCATGCTGCTCAGCACGGTGCGCCTTTGATCATAGCAAGGATTGCAGCCACCATATACGACCAAAGTGGGCAAAGTGACTTAGCAGAAATTGTTCTTCGTGAAGCCCTGAGCTCTCATCCGCCCGAAGAATATAAAAAAATTCTCGAAGCAAAATTAAAAGAATTATTAGATCGAAAAAATTCCCCTTGACCATTTCGGGTTTAGACTCAATTTTAGCGAACCATGCCACAAGATTACTACCAAATTCTCGGTGTTGAAAGAAACTCGTCTGCGGACGAGATTAAAAAGGCCTATCGCAAGCTAGCTATGAAATTTCACCCGGATAAAAATCCTGGGGACAAGGCCGCTGAAGATAAGTTCAAAGAAGCGTCCGAAGCCTACAGTGTGCTCAGCGATGCTGATAAAAAAGGCAGATATGATCGCTTTGGACATGCGGGAGTGCAGGGTCCGGGCGGCGGCTATAATCAGGGATTTGATAATGTAGAAGATATTTTTTCGAGCTTTTCCGATATTTTTGGTGATTTTTTTGGTGGCAATGCCGGCGGAGGTCGTCGCGGCGGCGGATCGCGTCAACGACGCGGGGCCGACCTGCGCTACATGCTCGAAGTGAGCCTTGCTGAAGTTATTTCGGGCGCTGAAAAAGAACTGGAATTTGACTCCGAAAAATCCTGTGGAGTTTGCTCTGGAAACGGATCGGAGCCTGGCAAGCAGCCAGAAATTTGCCCAACGTGCGGTGGCACCGGACAGGTTGTAAGCACGCAAGGGTTTTTTTCAGTGGCAACATCGTGCCCGTCCTGTCGCGGAAACGGCAAGCTGATCCGCCACCCTTGCAAATCGTGTAAGGGAAAAGGGCGCACCATGGAAGATCGCAAAATTCGCGTCACCATACCTAAAGGTGTTGCAACCGGAACGCGGCTTCGAATTTCTGGCGAAGGTGAGGGTGGGTATCTTAACGGTCCTGCTGGAGATCTTTATGTCGAAATTCGGGTGCGCGATGAAGCGCGGTACGAGCGGCAGGGCGACGACCTTTACGGAGCTCTCGAAATTTCCTACGTGCAGGCTCTATTAGGTGCTGAAGTTGAAGTAGATACAATGGATGGCCGCAAAAAAATCACCGTGCCAGCGGGAACTTCGCAGGGGCAAATCTTAAAAATGAAAGGCCTGGGAGTTCCGCACATTCGCGGCGGCAATCGCGGAGACTTGTGCTGGGGAATTAAAATTTTAATCCCCAAAAAATTAAGCAAGGATGAGGAAAGACTTTTACGGGAGATTGCCAAAAACCGAGACGAAGCGGTCCTTGATAAAAAAGGGTTTTTTGGTTCTTAGCTGTTTTTTCGAGAAAAATTTCTCTGAAATTTCGCTCATTTGCAAAAATTGCCGAAAGATGTAGCGGATTCAAAAAAATCGCAGGGATGATATTGGCTGCGAAGAATAGCGAGAGATTTCATTACTCAAACAGGATCGCTAAGAGATCTCGTAAAGTTTCACGAGGCTACATAGGTATTTGCCGATTTAAAGTCGATCTGAGCATAGCGACCTTGACGGCTGGAAAAGGGCCCCCATATTTAGTCTAAACAGGCCAGCCTTAGGGCGATGGCGATACAAACGTAACTGACACAAACAGAACCACAGCAAAAAGACAACGGGCAAAAAGCCTTGGATTAGACAAAGGAGATATTTAGATGGGTAAAATTATTGGTATTGATTTAGGAACTACAAACTCCTGCGTATCTGTGATGGAGGGTGGCGAAGCCAAGGTTTTAGTCAACGAAGAGGGTGCACGCACTACACCGTCGATTCTTGCTTTTAAAGACGGCGACCGACTGGTTGGTCAGATTGCAAAACGCCAAGCCGTTACCAATCCCACAAATACTATTTATTCTGCAAAACGTTTTATTGGTCGTCGATTTCAAGAAGTTCAAGAGGAACTGAAAAAAGTTCCTTACACTGTTGTACAAAAAGGCAATGATATTGGTTTCCAGATCATGGAAAAGGGTCAACAAAAAGTAGTATCAGCCGAAGAAGTTGCAGCAGCTGTTTTAGCCAAGCTCAAAAAAGTGGCTGAAGATTATTTGGGCCAAGAAGTCACCGAAGCTGTTGTGACTGTGCCGGCGTACTTTAACGATGCTCAAAGACAGGCGACCAAAGATGCCGGTCGCATTGCTGGTCTGGATGTAAAACGTATTATTAACGAGCCAACCGCGGCGGCTTTAGCCTATGGCTTTGATAAAAAACAAGAGCAAAAAATTGTTGTTTACGATCTTGGCGGCGGAACGTTTGACGTTTCTGTTCTCGAAGTTGGCGATAGCATCGTCGAAGTAAAATCAACCAACGGCGACACGCACTTAGGCGGCGATAACTTTGATGAAGTCATACTCGATTGGATGATCGAAGAATTCAAAAAAGACCAGGGCGTGGATTTAAAAAATGACAAAATGGCTCTGCAGCGCCTTAAAGAGGGTGCAGAAAAAGCCAAAATCGAACTTAGCTCTTCCATGGAAACTGAAATCAATCTTCCGTTTATTACGGCAGACGCCACGGGCCCTAAACATTTGATGATGAAAATTTCTCGCGCCAAGTTTGATCAGCTGACTGACAAGCTTGTGCAACGAACATTGGAGCCATGTCGCAAGGCCATGGCGGATTCTGGTTGGACTACAAACGACATCGATGAAGTGATTTTGGTTGGTGGTTCTACGCGCATTCCGGCTGTGCAAAAAGCTGTGAAGGAATTTTTCGGCAAAGAGCCAAATCGTTCGGTAAACCCTGACGAAGTGGTCGCGATGGGCGCGGCTATTCAAGGTGGAGTTCTTGCTGGCGACGTAAAGGATGTTCTTTTATTGGATGTAACTCCGCTGTCACTTGGTTTAGAAACCCTTGGTGGAGTGATGACACGTTTAATTGAGCGCAACACCACAATTCCGGTTAAGAGATCACAGGTGTTTTCCACGGCTGCAGATAACCAAACCAGCGTCGAAGTGCATGTGTTGCAGGGTGAGCGCGAAATGGCATCTGGAAACAAATCTCTAGGGCGCTTTGAGCTTGTGGGAATGCCACCAGCACCGCGTGGTGTTCCGCAGATCGAAGTGACTTTTGATATCGACGCTAACGGAATTCTCAACGTGTCAGCAAAAGATATGGGGACTGGTAAACAACAGGCTATTCAGATCAAAGCGCGCTCTGGTTTGACCGAGGACGAAATTCAAAACATGGTAAAAGATGCCGAGCTGAACGCCGAGGCCGACAAGCAGAAAAAAGAAGTGATCACCGCGAAAAACGAGCTCGACAATATGATTTATCAAACCGAAAAATTAATTAAAGACAACGAAGCAAAACTTTCTCCAGACGATGTTAAATCCGCCCAGGAGCAGCTTGAAGAATCTAAAAAATTAGTTTCAAAAGGCACCGATGCTCCGTTGACTGACTTAAAAGCTCAGTTCGAAAAACTGCAAACAGTCACACAAAAAATGAGTGCCGAGCTTTACAAGCAAGCGCCGGCTCCGGGAAGTGAAACAGCGGGAGCAGATGCAGCACCTGCGGGTGACACCACCGGCGCAGCAAAAGGCGGCGATGATGTTATCGACGCCGACTACAAAGACGTAAACTAAAAAGGTACCAAGTACCTTTTCCGGAAACGTGTTCGATTTGAGGAGGCAGGTATCGATTGCCACCTTCTCAATAGGTACCAAGTACCTTTTCCGCAATAGGTACCAAGTACCTTTTCCGGAAATGTATTCGATATGAGGACGTTTACAGAAGTCCTCGTATTTAATTGAGTTGGACTGCTCCGTTCGCTTGCATCCTGCTTAGGAATGGCCAGAAAAGTCCTTTTATTAACTGATGATTTTCCGTATCACATTATGAACCGTTCTAATAATCGAGAATTTTTCAAAATTCCACTTCCTCAATTATGGCTTATTTTTTTAGACGTCTTTAAGATTTTAAAGAACGAATACGGATGCAATATTTTCCAGTTTGTCCTTATGTCCAATCACTACCACATGGTAATACATACTCCACGGAAAAACTTAAGCGTCTGCATGCTATACCTTCAAAGAGAAGTTGCAAAAAGGGCAAATTTCAAAGCACAACGAATCAACCATTTGTTCGGAGGGAGATACAAGTGGTGTCTGATTATGGAGGAAGATCATTTCTTTAATACCATCAAGTATGTTTTCCGCAATCCTGTCGAAGCGGGGCTATGCTTCGGGGTAGAGGATTACGCATACTCTTCGTTGGTTGATACGCACCCCATTTTTATGTTAGCGGATTTTTTCTATGATCAGTCAAAGAAGGTGGAAGTGCAAATAGACTGGCTGAATGAATGTTTCAAGCCCGAGCAAAACCTGACAATTAAATCCGCTCTAAAAAAGAGATTCTTTAAAATTCCAAAGGATAAAGATCGGGGGCAGATAGCCCTTGATCCATGCCCAATCATTAGAAATTATAATAACGCTTTGCCGCCGGGAAAGGTACTTGGGGGAAAGGTACTTGGTACCTAAAAGTCGTAGGCGGCGCCGATGCTGAGGCTGCTGAAGGATTTGCTAAGTTCTAGGCCGAGTTCGGCTACGGCGTGACACACCTTGTGCTCTGGGTGCGTCCACTCGGTTCCTAAAGCAAGGCGTGATGAGAAAAATGAATCATCTTTGTTTGAATTCAGCGCCAGGGGAAGTCCGAGATAGGGAACAATGCGGCCGTATTGAGTTTCGATACCCTTACTAATAAACGGCATCGCTGTGATGCTCGTTTGCGAGTAAGCATCGGTATCAATATAGCTTATGCCTCCGCGAACACCAATGGCTGGCTGTTTTTCGAAATCGGGAATGGGAACCCATTTTAAAAAAGCACCAAGCATGACATCCATTTCCCCTGTGCCAACTTCGAAGTCTGTTTGTAACTCATCGTTGATGCCATATGTAAGGCGGGCGTTGAGGTTCAGTCCGTCGAAGGGATCATCGAAAATGCTTTGCAGATACGGCAATACCTGAAACGTTTCTGGCTGCAGTAAATCGCCACTGGTCATAAGACTTTGGTACGCATTTGCACTCGTTGAACACCACATTGCTAAAATCACTATTAATTTTTTCATTTGCACACTCCTGCCTCGACTATAGTAGTGGGAGGATATGAAAAAATAAAGTTTTATCTCGTGCCGAGTCTTTATTTGCCCCGCCATCAAACCGATAAAGAATCATGGTGTTGAGAGTCAAATTTCTCTTTTTTGTGCTGGTGTTTTCAACACCTGCCTTAGCAGACAACTGCGCATGTCCGCCGGTGCAGTGCGAGCCCTGTCAGCGACCTGTACAGTTTGGCATCGAAGAGGTGCGTTGCGGTTCCGGCGAAAAAGGATTTTGTAATAAGTTTGTTTGCGAAAACGTGGACAATTTTTTTCAGTGCCTGGCTGGCGAAAAACCAATTCATGCAGCGCCACAAGATTTGATGTCACGAATGACTGATCCACGCGATCCCATAGAAAAAAAGCCCGAGACCATCGATTTTCAAAAATTTACTGAAAACATGGAAATTCTAGCAGAAAAAGAAAAGCCGACAGCGGAGGAAGAAAAGCCAACAACTTTGCCCATTCCAATGCCGACACCGATTCCAAAAGAGGATAGCGTGCGAACTCTTGCATCACTCCTTCCGCGACCGCAGCCGGTTCATTTTCAAGTGAAGTCTGCTTTTGGAAAAGTAGAAATCAATCGCAAAAGGTTACATAAGCCAATCTCTGTACCGTCTGCGTTTTCAGTTAAAGCCGTGGAAAAAAGTGAGATTGTGGTTCAAGGATTAAAAAGTCATTTTACAGTAAAGATGAATGCGGATAGTGAATGGTCGGCGCATGTAGACGATGACGTTTTATGGCTCACTGTAAAAAACGGCGATATCGTTGTTTCTTTGCGTAAAACCGAATTGGTTCACGCTGTGGATATGGGGCTATGGCGGTTAGCAAAGCGTGAAGGTGTTTTTGGCGTGAGCTTGCAGCGGGATGTTTACACACTTTTAAATGAAGAAGGCTTTGCCTATTTGCGGCGCAATGAATTGATATCCTCCGCGCAGCCGATCGGGCCAAAAAAATTAATCCAATTGAGTGCAGATGAGGGCATCCTCGCCGTGAAAGATATCCAGCAAAATCCTACAAAAAAAACAAAATTTGAAATGCCAAGAAATTTGCGCTCCACTCAGCGTGAAATTGCCAGCCAGGATTTATGCTCTCTGCCAGCTGCAAACTTCGAAAGCTGTGCGTGGAAATGTTTTGGCACTGGCGTAAAAGATAAAAAGTGTGGACAAGCAAAGAGCTCCCAATGTATTCGGTTTACATGCTCTGCAGATGGGCTATGGAAGTTGCCAACCACGGCAACGCCCACCGAGTGTGCCGCAGACACAGTGAGGGTTGGAGTTTGTCAGTAATCAAAAATTCCCATGTGCTAATTACCGGAGCGTCGCGAGGAATCGGTCGCTCTCTCGCCGAAGCTTTTGCAAAAGAACAATCGCATCTTATCATCACTTTGCGCAGTGCTGACCTGCAGCTCGAAAAAGCCTTGCTTGATCTTGGAGCTTTGTCTGTAAAAACCATTATCGTCGATTTTTCTCATAAAAAGGGCGTCGATGATTTTTGTAAGATTATCGAATCCTCTCAGCAGCCCGTAGATATTCTCATTAACAACGCGGGTTTGTTAACTGGTGGGTTGCTCGAGGAGCAAAACCTCGACGATATTTATAAAATGGTGCAAGTGAATCTCTTAGCGGTCATTCAGTTATGCCACTTTTTTATTCCCCGAATGTTGCGTGCAGGAAAAGGAAAAATCGTTAATAATGCGAGTGTTTCTGGAAAAATGTTTATTCCCTGTGCAAACACCTATGCTGCAGCAAAAGCAGGCGTGGTGGCGCTGACCGAAAGTTTGCAAGGGGAGCTTGCGGGAACTTCTGTTTCAACGCTGCTTTTGATCACTCCCGGAGTTAAAACTGATATGTATGAGCAAATCTCAACCCAGTATGGAGACAACCTCGATCTTTCTTTTTTAAGTTCCATTCCGGCAAGCGAATGGGCGCAAAGAGTGGTGAGTGCTGTAAAAACTGACCAGCCCCATCTTTATCCATCCGGCATGACTTCCTTTGGCGTTTTTATGGGGCACCATTTTCCAGGGTTGTTTCGTAAGATCGTACTTAAAAAGTTCAAAAGAGCCGCACTTCCCGTAAAGTGACATTCTCGTTGCTTGAGAGCCAAAATCACTTCATACTGTTTTAACACAAGGAGTATCTATGGCTAAAAAGAAAAAAAAGAAAAAAGCAAATCGTCTGCACGCAAAGAGAATTC
>JAYUQP010000038.1:0-13661 GCA_043757265.1 Bdellovibrionales bacterium
CTTTTTCGAAGCCGATAATCCGACCTGCCAGGTTGGATTTAAATGGTAGAGCAGGCCGAAATACAGCCACTCCTCGCCTGACGTTACTGATTCATGACTTAAAGGTAAAGTTTGTTCATGCTGGACGTAAAAATTTAAAAATGGGCGGTCTTTGCGAATCCAGTAGTATGTCAGCGTTGGAATCAATCGCAGATTTTGATTACCGTTATAGACGTTGTATTCAAATCTAGTTTTTAAATCTAAGGTCCAGTTAGTTCCAGGCAAAAATGATAGCAAAAAGCGTGGCGATAAATCAACGATCGCAAGGTCTTCGCCCCGGTCATTGGTATTTTTCCATTTCCAGGCGACAATGGGATCTTCGACCCAGTCACTGTTGTGGCGAAATCCATATTGGCGCTTGTAAAACAAACCAGCGCGAATATTTTCGTGAAATCGAAAATACGAACCTAATAAGACAGCACGATAATTTTGATCTTCAAACTGATTAGCTGCAGATATTTCCGCGAGATGTGTCCACTGTTCTTTGATATAAAATAGGCGCGTGGTAAACTCTAAGTCCGAGCCGCTGTCTTGGTCGGCTGGAAAATGATTGGCCCAAGCGCTTGATTGGTAAATTAAAAATAAACCTAGCAGCAGCTTGCTAATTGTAATCCTCTTTGAGCAACGATTTCTCATAGCGGATTTTTATTTTATTCTCAACGGAGCCGCTGGCAGGATCAAGATTCCAGTTCAAGTCTTTAGTCCATGCATACTTTTGCGGTGGTGTTACATCGGACTTTGCAGGGACTAAAACGCCTTCGCCCTCTTTTACGAGGACGCTTTTGTTTGAAGAGGTGCTAGTGACGCTGACGCTTCCCTCGTGCACGCACATCCAAATGTCAGACGCTTTTGCGGCATCGGTCCCGTAGGAGGTAAAGAACTGCGTACCTCGCACCCCCATCACAGCGGTAGGAGTTATAATTTTAAACTGCTGCTTGAGTTTTTGCTTGGGTATTTTACTAAATACGGACCCCGAGGAAAGTACAATTGCACCTTCCTGCTTTGGCGGCAGCTGAAGTGAGGAATTTTCATTTAGTTTCAGCTGAGCCCCGTCGGCCATGTCGATGATGGCAAGGGATTGGGTTCCCGTTGTGACGACATCCCCTTCTTTTACGGCAGAGTCTTTGACCGCTTTCGCATTCTTACCCCCCGCCTTGAGAGTCACATCGCCCTGGATGTAAGTTACTTTTCCGCTGTAAGCGAAAGTCATTGCAGGAAAAACAGAAAATACGAACAGTAAAGTTGCAAAATGTTTCATCATGTCCAAATCATATCCCATGAAATGCTTTAGCAACAAGACTAATTCCATTAATTTACTGTTTTTATTTATTCCACGAACATTTTTAGTGGCACACTATGGAAACCAAGATGAGAGGCGTTGTGCAAAAAAAGATTTGGTTTCTTCAAATCCCGATAGTGATCCTTGCGATCCTCGCAACCTTTGCGCTCAGCGAGTTTGGTAGTAACTTAATAACCAATTTTTATGTGCGGCAAGAGCTCCTTCCACCTTTGACGAATATTGCTAATTTTTTCGTCGATTTGAAGTTTAAATTCCGAGGGCCTCAACCACCCAAAGACTCTCGTATCGTCATTTTAACCATCGATGATATCTCTGTTGAGGCCGTTGGACGTTGGCCGTGGCATCGCAACGTTACAGCTGAAGTGCTGAATAAAACGTTTCTTGCTGGCGCAAAAGTAATTGGATTAGATATGGTTTTTAGTGAGGAAGATGTTCGCGTCTCTGACGAGTTGTTTCAACAATTGCAAACGTACAAACTTGGTCATCTGAAAGCCCAGGTGGAAACTGACCCGTTATTGGCAAAAACAATTTCTGAGAATGCCGATCGACTTGTTTTGGGCTGGACGCCGCAGGGATCTTGTCAGCCACGATTCAGCAACCCTGAAAAATGCCCATTGATTATGCATTCAGATGAAATTACCTATCCTGAAAATTTTGGCAAATTCGCGCTCCGTCAGAACTTAGAAAAATTTCCTGTAAAAGACAGCATTTTATTTTCATCTTTCGATATGCTTGCGAATTTAGAAATTTTTTCTGCTGCTGCCAAGCACTCGGGATTTTTTCAAGCCTTTCCAGATGCCGACGGAGTCATTCGCAAGGCTCCACTTATCCAAATTGTCGATGGAAAAGCGTTCCCATCTTTAGCTCTAAAAATGGCCTCCTTGATCCGCAACGAACAAATCACCGTAAATCTTTCGACGAATGGCCAGCTACAGGAAATTTATTACGAAGATTCGAAAAAAAGAATTGGTGCTACGCCATCAGGATTTATCAAATTCAACTCACGCGGCCCGGGGTATACGTTTCCCTATGTAAATGCTTTAGACGTTTTATCCATCGGTGAAGACCTCGATAATGACCAGTTGAAAAAAAGTATTCGCGCGCAAAAAATTTTGAAAGATGCTTATGTTTTAGTTGGCCTTTCAGCTTTAGGAGCTGCAGATTTAAGGGCATTTACGTTTGATAAAATAGTTCCGGGAGTTGAGGGGCATGCTACGATCCTCGATAATCTACTGGCTGACGATTACATTCGCACTCAGTCTGGCTTTCCTACATACATCCTTCTTATTCTAGGCGGACTCGCTTTTGCTTATGCTCTCCAAAGACTTCGCTCTATTCAAGGTCTAGTGGCGACTTTTCTTACACTCGCTTCAACACTTGTCTTTGATTACAAGGTTTTGTTTCAACAAAATCAAGATTGGAACCTCTGCTTTTTCTACGTTGAAGTTCTTTGTATATTTTTTGTCACAGTCATGGCGAAATATATTATCGAGGAAAAAGATAAAACTTTCATCAGAAAGGCATTCAGTCGGTATCTCTCTCCCGATTTTGTGGATCTTCTTATTAAAGATCAAAGCAAGTTAGCGCTTGGAGGTGAAAAAAGGAATCTAGCGATATTATTTTCGGATATTCGCGGATTTACAACATTCTCTGAGTCCGTGGATGCGAAAACACTGTCGCATTTTTTAAATGAATATTTGGGATTAATGACCCAAATTATTTTTGAAAGCAAAGGTACATTAGATAAGTACATTGGCGACGCTGTTATGGCCTTTTGGGGCGCTCCGCTCGATGTGCCCGAATCGGCCAGTCTGGCTTGCGAAGCTGCAATGAAAATGTTGAGGACGGTACGAATTCAACAGAGTCATTTTTTACAAACATTTGGAATTGATTTACAGATAGGAATTGGGGTTAATTTTGGCAGTGTCAACGTTGGGAATATGGGGTCTGACAAAAACTTTTCTTATACTGTCATCGGCGATCATGTAAATACAGCCTCGAGAATCGAAAGCTTGACCAAACATTACGGTGTAAACATTTTAACCACTCGGTTTACGATCGATGCAATTCTCGCTGAAGGATCCATACCCCCTGTGTACCGGACTCTGGACTTTGTAAAGGTTAAAGGCAAAAAGCAAGTCATTGAGGTCATTGAGTTGCTAGAAGCAGATATCCCTACCGAATGTAAGATTGCGTTCGCTGAAGCACGTCGGTTTTACCTTTTAAGAGATTGGCTATCGGCCATCGAGCAATTTAGCTTAGCTCATCGAACCTTTAAGATATTAAATTCGAAAGATGATTCAATTTGTTTGCTTTATATAAAGCGCTGCGAGGATTTTATCTTACGACCACCCCACGACGAATGGGATGGAGTTTGGGAAATGCATGAAAAATGAAAGTTCTTTCATCTCAAGGTTCAATATTTTATTGAGTGATATCCGTTTTCGCATAGTGGGACTGCGGTTAAAACTAAATTAACTGTCCAATCCTAGTAAAGTTCCTGCACAAAATCAGACGGCTATTTGTAACGATCCACGATCGTGCTTTCGACTTCAGTCCACTTTGGGTATTCAAATTTATCACAGCGATAGGCCAGAACCGAATGTTTCGAAGCATCGGCTGTAGTTTTAAATTCCATGTCAATGCAAAATTTGAAAAGATAAATAGGATCCGGGCTCGGATTGGGTGACTTAACCGTATAATCAAGCTCTGAAAAAGCGCTTAGGTAAAATGTACCAATATCTTTTGCGGAACTTGCGTTGATTTTTCCATTCGAACATTTGCCCCAAATTGACGAAAACATATCGGAATTGAAGTGGTGCCATCCATGGTCCACCATTTCGTAGGATCCAGCATCGTTCCATTTGCCACTTGCATTTTGCTCGCTCACTTTGAAGGAGCAACTTGTGGATGACATTGCATCAGACCTGCACCAGGTTAGGTACCATTTTCCGGGAGGAGTGTACGGACTTTTTCCACACTGCAACTCTTCCAATTTGATATCAGGAAGATTGACTCGGTAATACCTCTTCCTTTTCATATCATGGTTACTAGTCTCATATGTGGTTTCTATTATTTTGGGTTGACCTAAAAATGCAACTGCATACTGAGTCGCAAAGCTGAGAATTAAGATCACTACCATTTGCATGAATACCCTCGATTTCATTTAACTAGCTAAACCTTGATTTATCCCATCCCGCGAGTCGCTGGGAGTTATGAATTAGCCTCGCGAAATGTGTAATGCGGAAGCATTACTGTGTGATCGATCTAATTCCCTGGTTCACAGGAAATTCCGTCCACCAATTTAAGCTATCGTCCATAGAGCTCCCTATTTGAGCCCCATCATCCAGAAAAATCGAAACGTAACAAAGACAAAAACCTATGTTTAATTTTCAGAAATAGCTATGGATGCCGTAATTCGTTTTTGTCTCATGGTGCCGTTGCCTTATTCGCCGCAGTTTTTTGCTATTTCCAGCCTAACCGAAGAACATACAAGCTGCGTACTTTGAGGAGTGGCCATGTATTCATGCTGTACTTCGATAAGAGTCGTAATTGTTTCCACGTCCATCAAGGTTTTTCCAACCAAAAAGCAATTTTCTGTAGATGTACTTATTATGTCAACAAGTTGACTAGTTTTCATTTCAATTGGATCTCCTGAACTTGCTTCAATCAGATTGCCGTCTCTAAAAGCAAACATAGCATTGTTGCTTTGGCAGTCAGACGAGAACGCAAAAACTGATCCCGATGAAAATACTAATAGAATGGGCAGCAAATATTTCATTTTATAGCTCCTTTTTGTTTTGTATTTATTTACCTCTAAGCCTGGTTAGTTCTTTCGTAAAAATAAGTCAAAATATATATAACTTTGTGTATCGAAATTTCGTCATTGTAACTAATGACGGACTTCCAACACATTCTTCTAGTAAAAAAGTAAATTGCTCTAACAATGAACCTTATTGAATTTCAATTTAGAGTAATCACTTTTCCGGATACGTTTGACAGATTTAAAAAAGTAACACGAACTTATAACTGCGGAAAGATGCCTTGAAGAAAAAACAGTATCGTCAAATTTTTGATCATCCGATTCCCTCTTTCGTCTTTTTGTTGCAGGTGGACTAATAGTTAAACTGATGGGAAGTGTTTTGTCATTAATGGACGTCTCTGTAGCAGAAAGAGCGCCAGTTATCACTTATCGTACAACTTGTTGGAAACTAAAAAAGATTGTAAAAAAACACTGTTGCTTCAGCCAAGGCGGATTTTTGGGCTTGTTTTTTATCAAGTAGTTTTTGCGGTGCGGTTTTTTTTAGCTAATTGAATAAATCGCTCGATCAACCGAGCACGCCAGTTACGGCGTTAGCACAGCACGTCCCCGCTAACACAGACGGAATCGTTTAAAAGATTAACTGTGGTGGTTGCACGCCGATGTTCGGGTTTAGAATACGCCGAAGGCCCTCGGGCCAATTTAGCAGGTATTAGAAATTTAATTTGCAAAAGTTATTTTTGCGGATAGCCTATTGTCATGTATAATTTTCTAATAGATCAAATTGTAGAGCTGGTAGAAAAAATAACACGTAATTTTTCGTTTAGAAATCAAAGTTTGATGTTAGTTTTATTCGTGTTTTCTGTGACTAATTTTGTCTTTTTTCTTGTGAATTCAATTATTTTTGTGAATTCCTTTGATTACTTTAAGCACCTCATAGTGTTGTTAATTTTTGGTGCGCCATTGCTTTTCTTATTACTCAGGTTTTTTAAAATCTCGACATTTGCAAGTTCTGAAAGTTTACTTTTTCACTTGATGTTTCTTTTTGCCATCAGTGGAGTTGCGGTTTGTTTGCTAAACTGGGACTTTTCAAGGGCGACAAGAATAAGCTGTGACGGTGTTGCAGATTCTGTCATTTTAGTTCCCACTGATGGTGGTAAGGTGGTGGCAAAAGTTGCTGTAACAAGCCAGTGCGATAAGTTCAAAGGTCAAATCTTCTTTAATATCCCTGCCGAGATCGGACGTAAGTTGGATCCCAAGGTTCGAGTTAAATTCGTCAAAGGACAGACGCCAATGGGAGTGACCTTCTTTGAAAACCCAAATCCTGTGATTGACTAAAATCAAAAACAAGCTCCTCTGCTCGATGCAAAGGACGAAGTTTTATCTCCAGATAACCAAAATCTCAAAAAAAAGCCTCAGAGAAAACCTCTGAAGTTTTGGTGCGCAACTTAAAAAACTTAATTTCTGCCGGGTGGCAGTTTACTGGTCCAACAGTTACCTATCAGACGAATTGGTGGTCGCTACAAGACTCGAACTTGTGACCTCTTCCATGTCAAGGAAACGCGCTACCAACTGCGCCAAGCGACCCAATAGATGATGAATATTTTGTATTCACAATGGTACTCCCCGTCAAGGTGTTAAAACTGTCACACCATATCTCAAATAGCATTTCCGTAGAAATTCGCAAATCGTGATTGCTCACACGATCCATTTTTTGGCCCGCCATCCCGCAGGGCGCGATCGCGCGAAAAATTTCTAGTTCATTGCTTACGTTTATGGCAATTCCGTGGAGGTTTACACCTTTAGAAATCATTATGCCAAGCGACGCAATCTTTCCCGTTTGCGTGTGTAGGCCAGTATTGTGATCAATAAGTATTATGTTACACTTTTTAAGAGTTAAGGTTGTAACCTCAAGAAGGCATTGCACCCATTCGCGAACTCCTAAACCGAGCCCGCGCAGCGAAAAGATAGGATAAATAACTAACTGCCCGGGGTTGTGAATGGTCATCAGTCCTCCACGATTGGTTTGCACAATCGGTATCCTGTGTGGAGTTCCGCCAACCACTACCATCTCTGATCGGCTGTGTATTGTCGCAGGTTCTAAAAGCTTCGAGCGTCGTCCACAGGTAACCACCGGAAAATGCTCGCAGCCAAGCACGGTGCCCGGAAGGCCTCGTCTGACTTGCTGATGATGTTCCTGTTGTGTTCGCCAAGCCTGGGTGTACTCAGTGATGCCCAGCCAGAGTGCCGCATGATTCATCCCTGCTTTATACATATCCCGCGGCGGGTTTATCAAGTTTTGACTTCATTGAAACGCAATGCTGTAATACTCTCAATGGCTTTAAATCCCAGTAAAGAAAATCCCGTCGTCAATCTAATCGCAAATGTAGTTCTTCCTGTTTTTGTTCTTAAGCAGCTCTCGGCCTGGTCGCCCCTGTATGCTCTTTTGCTCGCATTGACCTTCCCCTTGGGTTACGGCCTGTGGAGCTACTGGAAATCAAAGAAAATAAATTTTATATCCCTTTTGGGTTTGCTCAATACATTGTTCACTGGCGGCTTTGCGCTATTTAAATTGGACGGATTTTGGTTCGTGGTCAAAGAAGCCGCTTTTCCTTTGTTGATTGGTTGTTTTGTGATGTTTTCGGCCTTCAGCAAGAAGCCTTTCCTAAGGCTGATGCTGTTTGAAACCGGCGCGCTAAACACCACTGAGATTTTGAAGCGAATCAACGAAGGAAATAAAACCTCTCAGCTGCTAAAACTTTTTCAAAAAGGCACATTCTTTTTTTCGCTGACGTTTTTTTTCAGCGCTTTTTTGAATTTTGTTTTGGCCTATCGGATTTTCACAAAGATCTCTTTGGACCTTTCAGACGCCGAACAAACAGCGCTTCTAAATCAGCAGATTGCTGATATGACGTGGCAGGGCTACGCGGTGATCTTTGCCCCGTCGATTGTGTTTTTCTTTTTGATTTTGTTTTTCTTTTTTCGATCGCTTTCGAAACTCACGGGGCTGGAGTTTGATCATTTGATTCAGACTGATGCTGTAGCCGAACCTAAATAGGTCTACCCTAACAAACTAATTAACTCATTAATTACCGACCACAATACAGTTGCAGTTTTTCAATGACCCACTCGGGAGCATCTAAGTAAAGTTCGTGCCCGGCAGTGGGATGAATCGCGATGGGCAGTTGCCAGTGCTCCGCCAGTTTTTTTGAACACTGCGGGTTGACCATCCGATCGGCTTCGCTAGTAAAAATATAGATGGGCATTTCGGGCTTTTGCTTTGGCAGCTCATAGGTGGCCGCAGCAAACAGCTGCTTTGCAAAGTTCGTAACACTCACCGGTCGGAGACGTGCAATTTCCGACCACGATGAAACCATTAAATCTCTTTTTGGGTTATTGCTCACCATCTTGAGCACGGCTTCTTCGCGAGCCTCGGTCGTTTGAGCCGTGCCCACTTTTAAAATATGCCAAAGTGCCGCCGGTTGCAAACGCTCAAATAACTGACTTAATTTTTTAAAACTGCTGTTAATCAGTACGATTTCGTCGATGGACTCAGGATATAAACGCGCAATCTCCATGGCCACCATGCCGCCCAAAGAAATTGCGACCAGCGTTCGTTTTTGTGCGCGTTGCTTTGGAAAATGACTATGTACAAACTCAGCGATTCCGGAAATCGACATCGGCGATGACAAACGGTGGTAGGCCCCAGCGCCAGGGAGATCTAGTGCAATGACTTCGGACTCAGGCGATGCTTTGTGCAGTTGCTGAACAAAGGCTTCACTGTGTTGACTTTCGCGGGCAAGTCCTCGCAGGAGAATCCACTGATGACTCATTTGATTTTTCCTGGATACCAAAGTTCCATGGCTTTGTTGCGATGGAGAAGTTTTTCTTCGGGCGATAAATGCACCCACGACTTTGGCGACATCACGGCTCGGCGTAGAAAATCCACCAGATTTTTATGCCGGCGCAACATCCGGCGCGCGCGATGCGGAGTCATAGGATTAAAAATTCCCAAAGGATTTAAAAGTTGTAATGGATTTTTACGAATCCAAAGCCACGAGCCCATTTCGAGCGCCAATGGTAAGAAGAATTGATCCTTTTGCACTTTTAGAAACTCATCGAAAAAGTAATCCCAAACGTCCCCGTGTGTGGTGTACTGCTGTGCCTGTGGTTCCACTGTGTACACATGATGCTGATACGTATCGTCAAAAAGTTCTTTAAACGCATGCATCTGCGCAAGATAAGGAAAAGGCGTCTTGGTGCGTGCATAGGGAAACCAAATGCGATCGCGATAACCAAAGCCCGAATGTACATCGAGGGCGATGCTTACCTTGGACGGAAAAATTTCTTTTTTTACCAAAGTCCACAACGCCTGATTTTCTTGCTCCATAGGAACGTTCGCACGACCGCGAAAAAAGGGAAGCTTTGGTGAAATGCGATGCCCGCCGTAAAACGGCTGTCTCAGTTCGTCCGATTCGATGGGCGCATTGCGCATCAAATCCACACCATTGCCGTTGGAGCGCGAAAGTTGATACATGCCCACCGGGTTTAATAGCGGCACAAAAACAATGCGACAGTGCTTCATCTGCTCTTGAAAATATTCATCCCAGGCAAGAGAGCGCGCGATGGAGTTCAGTACCGAATTAATTACCTGGGTGCCAATTCTTTCCAAGCCGTGAACGCCACCCACCAAAAGTAAACAGGGATGTTCGGGATTTTCACTGCCAATTGATATGGAATGAATAGGAAAGTCTACGCCCTTGTGAGTCACTTCGCTGATTACTTCGATGCGCGCATGGGCTTTGAGCCTCCCCATAACGTCTTCGAGGTCTTTAAGCTCGGGCAGTTTTTTGTAAATCTTGTCTGGAATTTTGAGAGCTGCGCCCATAGATCCTTTTTGCTACTTCTGACATTTTACACACCAGAAAGTATTTCGGCCAGAAAGAACTTGCGAACGAATCAAACCCCTACACCTATGACAAGTTTGTTTGTGACGACCGTAAACAAAATGGTGATCCTGAAAACTGCCCGACTCTCCGTTGGCTTGTTTATAGTCCCGAATGCTGGATCCGCCAAGGTCAATCGCCTGGTGAAGGACTTTTTGAATGGACTTGACGAGCGTTTCAGACTGCACTTTTGTGAGCCGCGAAGCACTCGCCAAAGGTCGTATGCCTGCTAAAAAAAGCGCCTCCGACGCGTAGATATTTCCCACTCCCACCACCACTTTTTGATCCATGATAAAGGACTTTATAGGAATTTTTCGCTTACGGCTTTTCAGATACAAGTAGGCCGCATTAAACTGATCTTCAAGTAAAGGTTCGGGCCCTAAGTGAATAAATTTTTTATCGTTTGGCAGTTTGTCTTTAACTATAATATCGAAAACGCCAAAGCGTCGAGGATCGTTATAAACAAGTCGCAGCCCACTCACTAACGTGAGGACAATATGATCATGCCGCTGCAAATGGCTATCGTTTCGCCAACTCCCCGTCATCCCAAGATGGGAGATAATGTAAAACCGTTCAGTTTCAAAGAGGATATACTTGGCTCTGCGAACCAGGTTGAGGATTTTTTGCCCTTTTAATTTTTCTACATAGGCATGCGGAAGCTTCCAGCGCAGATCTTTGCGTAAAAATTCAATTTTCTCTATAGGATCAGACGGCTTGATAAGCTTTTTTAAACCTTCTTTGACCACTTCAACTTCAGGGAGTTCTGGCATAGGGTGTGTAACTATTTGATTTTTTTAATTGTTGCAACTGCGTTAAGTGCCAAGTCACCCTAGGTCACCCTATTTTGCTCAAAACAGGGGGGGAGGGGGGGGGGTAAGGTCTTGCAGGGATCACCGCAAAGCACCAGTGATTTGCAAAATCTGTAAAGCCAGGATTCACATCCGGATCGTACCAGTGCGCCTGATCAACAGCGGCTTTTTGATTGTCGACTGTCACATACGGCGTAACACCACCAAAACATCTAAACGCGCGTTCCATCGAACGAATTAAATCATCGCGCTTTTGTGTTAATGTAAATTCACCATACGTCATCGAACTCATTGCCATCACGCCGTACATCAACTCATGAATGGGGATCTTCGAAAAACCACAATCAGTAGTTCAGTATCCACTCATTTGCACAACACTAGCCTATAATGCTTTTAAAGCCGCAGATGCTGAACAGCGTGGTCCACTCATGTGGATAGTTGCATCGAAGTCACAGCAAAATAATATTTTACTCGTCATCGAAGCTATTGCCATACTAACAGACATTTCATAGTTGGTCGTTGAGGCATCATGGGATCTTTGGCCCAAGAAAACAGAAACCCCTGATCTAGATGTATTAGGCACATCAAGATTTAACATTTTACCTGTAGAAATTGTTCCCCCTGTTAAAGTAGGGCTAACGGAGGTGACAACTCCACAAATTTCTTCAGCAAAACTTGCAGAAGAAATTAAGTTTGACGCAAAAAACAACAATAACACCTTCATAAATATTCCTTTCGGTTAAATTAAGTCCTAGAAGCTAACCGAATTGACTGTTGGCGCAAAGCTTGAATCTAAAATCTGAAAAAATGACAAACTTCCACCTCAACCAATAGGGCGTGTTGACGTTTGATCTTAAGAAATCAAGTGATTTCTATTTTTGAGAATTTGTTAAGTCATTGAAATAAAGAGGCAATCCAATAAAATTTGTTTGCGACAACAAAAAACAAAGGATTGCCCATGCCCCGCACCAAGCTCACGGATGAGTACTGGTTGAAGCTAAAACCAATATTGCTCGACGCCGGAATTTATGACAAGCCAAACTTGCGAATGACATTTGAGGGAATGCTTTTTCGCATCAGAGTTGGTGGTCAGTAGCGTGATCTGCCCAAAGAATTTGGCAACTGGAACAGTATTTTTAAAAGATTCAATCAGTGGTCAAAAAGTGGAAAACTAATGTTAGTTTTTAAGGTTCTCTCCAAAGGTCCAGATCTTGTATGGGAATTCATTGACGGCAGCGTTGTCAAAGCTCATCAACATACTAGTTGTGCCGCAAAAAAATCTGAAGACGGCAATCATGGCATTGAAAAATCAGTTGCGGAGAACACCTCAAAAATCCATCTGGTTGTGGATTCCAGCGGTAACCCAATTAACTTTGAAGTCACAGGTTGATGGATCGCTTACTTTGCAAAACTCAAACACTATCGCGAGATCTCGACTAGATTTGATAAACTTAAAAGAAACTTTCTTGGTGCTCTCACTTTGGTTTGCTCTTACTTCTGGCTACCTCTTTGAAACGCCAACACGCCCTAGTATTTTGTTCGATGCCAATCCCATTTTTAAGGTATCACGAATTTTAGACTTTTTTTCAATAAGCCCGACCCATGGGCTCGGCCTCCATGGAAAAACTCAAATTTGACATATTCGTTTTCCGGTGACGCTAAGGGGCTCTTTTTGGGCAACTTTTAGTCTTTTTTACGGCTTCTGATTCAAAAATTAAAACTATCTACTTTTTTGACACCTTTCACTTATCTTTTTAACTTCTAATGACTTACCTCAACTTCTCACCAGGAATACTGACCCCATAGTATTCAGCAGAGTTGGCACAAAGCGTGCAATTAGGGGATTCAGTAACATTTTTACAGGAGATCCAATGTCATATTTTAAAAAGTTTTTGAGCGGTTTTATTTGCTTATCATTGTTTATAAGTGCGACTGCTTTTGCGGAAAATAATATTCAAGTTCTATCACCTATCGCTCCTGCGGGTGGTTTAATTATTGGAATAATGCTTTTGAGTGGAGCTCGTTCAGAACAAGCAAATTTACAACAATCTTTAAATTCAGTTGAAACTTGGTCTCATTTACCGCCTGGTTTGGACAATGGATCAAGACAATCTTTGATTGGTTCTACTGTTAAATACGAACAGGTTGTAAACGGTCGAGTTGGTATATTTACTGAGCGTTTAAATACTATATCCGATGTGCATCAGTTTGAAATAAGACGTAAAGCGTTGTTGATTGAAGGTAGGGCACGTGGTTTTGGCGTACAAACGCGAAGCATAAGATTTCTAGACGGCGCAGGCTGGGCCTTCATCATAGGCTCTGTAGCACTAGGATCTACTCTTTTTATTAATGGAGAAGCTGAATCACAGACTCAAATCCCATTCGAAGAAGTAGACGTAGAACGATAAAAAAAACAGAGTATTGAAATAAGAGATCTATCTTAAGTTACAAATGGCTACTATGACCTTGGGCAACGTTTGGACTGCGGGCGTTGCTAGATTCAAAATGTAAATCGCATTGTACTTCAGCGTTTTCATAACGACTGCGCCCAGAGGTAGTCGTACGACTTTTTTTCCTCGAATACAAAATCGTCAAAACTACTTTTCAAAGGATCGTATCAAAATGATAAACGTAAACGGTCAAATCCCCTGAAAAATTATAGCCGGTCAGAATCGCTGTAAAAGGACACTTCCGGTAGCTAGACAAGAAACTGGGTTCTTTCTAAGAATCGTGGGTTTAGTGTTGATAACCCACCAAGTAAAGTCATCTCGGGCATTCCAAGTTACGCTCTAAGTTTACCACAACAA
>JAYUQP010000039.1:0-4648 GCA_043757265.1 Bdellovibrionales bacterium
GCGTCGCCCATTGTGCCAGTGGAACTTGCTAACAATCGCTCGTAAAACGCTTTTTGATAAACGCTTTGCACACTTGGTGGTGTCATCGATGTGGATCCCCAAAACGCAATGGCTCCACCGTCTTTTTTCATGACCAGTTTTTCTGCAAAGCTCTCAAGCGATGGTTCGTAATAGAGTGCATTCAAACAATTCATGGCAGTGACCACAGGGAGTCGTGTGTTTTGTAAAAGATCAATATCGTTATTTGTAAATATCACCGAGTCGGCCCACATATTTTCTGCACCGTGCCCCATGTAGTGAATCAACGAGGAATTATCAAAGCTTGCGCTAATTTGAGTTTTAAAATCACTATCGCTAAGTTGCGAACGCTGTACTTTTTTTAAATTCATATTGGCATTCCATATGGGAACTGCCTGCGCAAGTTCGTTGGTCAATGTCTCGAAATTCTCGCCTTGGTAGAGCGGCTTGTCGGTAAGCACGGTTAGATACATCTTGCGAGGCCATACGCAGACCGGGCGTGACCGCCAAAACATCGTTCACTAATAGCATGTAGCTTTGCGGGCAGACACCTGTCGAGCGTGTGTTTTTAGAACGATTTTTTAACTCAAAACGTGTACCTTCGTCGAGGTATTCATTCCCCAACCATGGAATGCTCAGTACAATAAAAAGCATGTACAAAAAACTATTTCTTGCTGTTTTCGCAAGCCTGGTCAGCACCTCAGTCATGATTATCGCGTATAAAACTTGGAACAAAAGGATTATTTCAAACTCTTCACGACCAACCTATTTTCGGTTTCGTGAATTACCAAACGACTTTGTTGCACAATATGGAGATTTTCGGTTGAAAAGCGAAGATCTGTTGGATCCCGATTTGCAAAACTTAGAAGCACAACTTGAACAATCTAAAGAAAAAAAATTGGAACTTTTGGAATTAAATAGCTTGTCCTCGCAGCTTTTTAGAAAAAAGCTAGAAATTATAAAAAAAAAGATTTCTGATCATCTAGTTTTGGAGATTGCAAAACTGCAAAATAAAACAACTCAAGAATACTCTGAGGAAATTCTTCAGCAAAAAAACTGGACACTCAACTCCGCAGAGTTAGAAAAAGAACTTCGACAACTTGGCATCACCGAAAAGGATCCAGCTTTTGCGCAAATAAAAAAGATTGCTCAGAATAAAAAACGACAAAGAATAATTGACGAAGAAATCAATAAAAAATTTCTCAAAGATCCTATCTTAACTAACTTAAAACCACCCACATTTGAAATGCCTCTTCCCAAAGACTGGACTCCGCATTGGGGCCTAGAAACCGCTCCCTACACTCTTGTCGTGTTTTTTGATTTTGCAACCCAATCGAGTCAAACTTTGAATAAGTCATTGCTAGAGCTCTCGCAAAAGAGGAATGATATTCGAATTTATTGGCGTCCCTATTTTGAAAATCCGCGAGATCCAGTCCAAAATCTTTTAGCACAAGCGAGTGTGTGTTTGTGGCAGCAGAACCAGGACGCTTTTTTTCGGGTTCTTGATACGCTAGAAAAAATTCAACACGATACCGCAGAAACTGATCTCTATAAATCAGCGGACAAAAATAAATTTGATGTCGAAGCGCTTAAAAAATGTGTTGTGCAGCAAAAATATAAAGATGTAATTGATTACCATCTCAAATACGGAAATTATCTGCGAATAAAATATCTACCAACGCTTTTTATAAATGGCGAAGTGATCGTTGGTGAGTTTCGAGAAGAAGTAATAGGAAATCTGCTACAAAGTTATAGATAAGTTTACCCAGCTTTATTTATACACATCTACATCAACCAACTTTTCAACTTGATTTTGATCTTCCGTAAACAACATTGTGGCTCGTACCTTTAAAACACCATCCACAATTTTAAATCCTACACTGTAGTTATTTACAGCAGAAGTTTTTTCTACAAATACAGTCACTAAATCGATGGATTGAAGCGCTTCCTGTATGACAAACTCTCTAGTCAGTCCGCCCTCGGTGAACACTTTGTCCGTCGCACGCGTGCCGCGCTTTACAACGTAAACAATATCATCGCGGCCGTCGTAAATAAGATAAAATTCACACTTTTGTTGGTCAGTGATGACACTTGTGCATTTCATCGTTGCAGAATCAACCAACGTCACGCCCTTTGGAGCCACGGGTTCGGCGGGCATGATCGGCTCTTCCCCAGCCCATAATTGCACAGAAAAAAGCATTACAAGGATACTACTTATTTTCATAGAGGTTCCTTAATTCGAAGCGGCGTTTATCGAAATATTCTAAGTTCTCAGAAAATTGCGCTTCAAGATGACCAAACCACTGGCTGGTTTGATTGTCGTACTGCAAGTTTCCAGACAAATTGAGCATTCCAACTTTATCCTTGAAAATAGCGAGCAATGACGTTTTGTTGATTCGTTTTTCATACTTGGTCGTATCCTTATTAAACTCATTGATGTCATCTTTTGATCCGCGTTGGTTCAAAATAATAAATCCAACCCAACCCTTCGCTTTGTCACCACAGAGTACAAGCGAGCATTTTTTTTCTGCAATGTTTTTTTGGCAGGCAATAGGAGACTCATCGAACAAAATAGTCTGTCCGGCCCAAATGAAAGATTGAAATAAAATCATAATATAAAACAACATCGTTTTCCTTTACTGTGGATTGAAGTGAACGCCAATGCCACAATGACGTCGATAGGAATCGTTAGTGAACGTTGCAGTCTCTGCACCGGCGGCTGTAGCCATCTTGAAAGCCAACGCTGAACAACCCTGGGCGTCATTCTGTGTTCCACTTACAGAATAACCTGTGGCAAAAGCAGACGTTGTACATGGATCACCATTCCCCATCGACATCATAGTCCCACCGCCAACAACACCCGTTACGGCTACGTCTATGGACGTGACGGCTGCAGAGTTAGAGGCACTTGAATTAATGGTCGAAACCTGATCCACACCCTGCAATGTAACGTGATGATAGAGAAGGTTTGTAGTACCCCCGCCCGTGACAACGATTGTTGTGCTACCCGCAGCTGCTATCCCTGACTCTTTTAACATCCACACTTCTAATCTTGTAAAGTTACCACCATTGCTGTGTGATCGCTCTAAAATTTGTGTCATCGCTTGGCCGCCGTACGATACGGCTGTCACATCCGTATTTGATAGATCCTGCACGTGAGTAAAGTAAAAAACGCGGTTGCTGCCGGTCCCCGGATTATGCGAAAGCCCTGTTTGCCAACCACTGAGTAGAGCTACGCCGATTAAGAATCGCGTAGAATCAGCGCGCGCGCCGACGTTGCCTGCAGAGTCGCGACCGCGGATCGACACAAAATAATAAGATCCTGGATCGAGTGATAAACCTGTGCGCTGGTAACTTCCCACGTTTCCGATATTGGTCCATGCCAAAGTGTTTGCAAGCTCACCAGGATTGAGTGTGCCATCGTTATTGGTATCTAGCGAAATCGAAAAATCATATCCGCTGAACGAGCACGTGTCCGTACTTGCGGTTGAGATAGTAATCGTTGGCGTTTGTGCAGGCGTTTGATTTGTACCAATTGAGAAGATCGGCGTTGTAGGTACGACCGTATCGACCATAAACGCTGTAGCGACTGCATTGTTTGAAATGTTTCCAGCATCATCAAAAGCACGAATCGTAGCGTAATAGCTAGTACATTGAGCCAACGTTAAACCAGACGCGTAAGTGTGCGTAATGGCTGAATTGGCTAAATCAGTAAAGCCCGCTGCTTCGTTACCCCCTGATAAGGTGGTCGAAATTCCAGTTTGGATTTTATTGAGACCACTGCTTGGAGCCGGGTCCACCGGAGTGGTCCAAGTAATGGCAGGGCTTGTTGCAGTATTAGTGTGCCACGCAGACGCGATAGCTGGAGATCCCGGAGAATCTGGTCGCACTGTATCTAAGAAATAGTTCCTAGCAATACTTGTGCACGAACTGGCGTTACCAGATGTGTCTGTAGCTACAGCGTAGTATGTTTTAGTACCGTCTTGCGTTCCGTTAGCAAGATATACAGTGTCTGTGATATTCGCGACTCCTCCAGCGATGACTTGCGCTGATCCAGCTGCCGTTGTGCAGGTCAAATTGTCATAAAGCTGCACACTTGCACCGTCTTCGCCGGCGCCGCCGACGTTTAAGCTAAACTGCGGAGTTACATCGTTGGACTCTGAGCCAGTGAGTGGGCTCGACATCGTCCATGTCCATGCGGCTGGTGTTGGTGCTGTTGTATCTAACACATAAGCAACACCCGTTGCCGAACACGCCGTGAGGTTTCCATAAGAATCAACAATTCGACGACGGAAACTGTAAGTGCCTTCGACGATTGCCGAACTCGTGAGATCAAGCGTTGCCGCCACTGCCGTTCCGCTCGCTACCTGCGTACCGCAGGCGGCTTGCGTGTACATTCTCGCTCCAAGACCAGCTAATAAACCACTAATTCTTAACTGTGGAGTGGTATCATTGCTCGGACTCGTTGCCGGCACATTCAACGCCATTGATGTGGCATCCGTATATCCACGACCTGTCATGTCTTGGTTTGCAACTTGAATCATAACGCCATCATTGTAGGTTACCTGTCCTGTATCTGTACTCACAAGCGAACCGGTAGGTGCAAATTCAACGATCACTGTACAGCCCA
>JAYUQP010000040.1:0-227500 GCA_043757265.1 Bdellovibrionales bacterium
TTAATCATCGAATACGTAAATCGGTTCTCAATCCCGTCATCCGACAGCGCCGCTGCTTAAAAATCCGGTGCCAGGTCCTGTTTAATCCGGCTGTTAGTCGATGCCGAATTACAGCCGGATTAAACAGGACCTGGCACCGGATTTTTAAGCAGCGGCGCTGTCGGATGACGGGATTGAGAACCGATTTACGTATTCGATGATTAAGCTTTCAGCTTCTGCGTTCATCGCCGCAAATTCAAGACCGGTAATTCCATCGCGAGAGTGATAAACGATTCGTCCTTCGGCGTGGATGGGAACCGTCATGCTTGGACTTTCGATCCGCACATCCACTTCGGTTCCAATGGGAAAGTTTTTACCAAGGCCGGTAATGCCGATTCCGCCTTGGCCAATAATGTTCACTTTTACCAGGTAGCTAAACTTTGAATCGGATTTTGTCACCTTGGCTGTGGCAACGATTGGAACTCTTGGAAATTTTCGTCGGGTGAGTTCAAGAGCATTTAAAAATACAGAGTTGTTGTAGATACTGTCCCAAGCATCGCCTTCGCCACGTTTGCAAATTGAAATCTGCGTCGAAAGTTCAAGCTGTTTTAAATATTCTAAACACTTGTCAAACGACATATACGGCGTAACCTGCTCGCTCACTTTGATTTTCCATTCGACATTGAAATGCGACTCAAGGCGTTTCACGATTTCTGGGTAATCAACTTGCCACTTAGAAATAGCAATCCAGTCTTTTTCGCCCTTCCACCAAATGAATGAGGTTTCTGCAAACTTTCCAGCTTGCACCTGAGTGTTGACCTCTTGCGTACTAAAGGGGCCGAGCACCGTGTTTTTATGATAGATAAACCATTCAAGTTTCATATGGCTTCAGATCGGCCTTTTTATCTCAAAACTTTATAAAACGACTCCACTTATTTTGCCGTCTACGATAAGCTTTGCCTGTGAATAAGTGGATGTTGGGCGCGGCTTTGGTCGTGTTTGTTGTATTTGAATGGTATTACATACGCTTAGAGCCGAGCGAGGTGACCTTCGTGGCTGATACAGACAAGTCTCAAAACGATCCAGAAAACTCACCCAAAGAGCTTGAAGCGCAAACCATAAAAAAGTTCCATATCGTTGACACAAAAGCACAAAAAAAGGAGCTCGACCTTTGGGCGACCCAGGCCCACAAACCAATGGGCTTGCCTGAGTGGAAAATGGAAGAAGTGAAGGCCCAATTTTACTCCGAAAACTCCACCTATGTCGTCACCGGTAAGACTGGTGCTGTCGACGAAGAAAAAAAAACCATGGTGATCGAGGGTAACGTAAAACTTGCCGCAACCAATGGTTACATATTTTACACCGAAAAACTTCGCTACAACCCCGATTTGCGCCAGATCATCTCCGAGGACAAAGTGAGTCTGGAAGGACCACCAGAGGAAAACGCAGGGCGCCTCTATCTTGAGGGTGTGGGGTTGGTTGTGAGCATGGAAACCAACCTTATGGTTATGCAAAGTAAGGTCAAGGGTTTTAAAACCATGAGCGACAATCGAGTGATGAATATTTCAAGCGATCGTGGAGAATTTAGCGGAAAAAAGAAGTCAGCAGCATTTAGAAATAATGTGGTGATAAAAGTGGATCAAATGCGTGTTCGTGGAAATTACGCTATGTTTCAATACAAAGATGGGAGTTTAGACACTCTTTACATGGACGGTGGGATCCACTTACAGGATCAAGACAAGTCGGGTTCGTCAGGCGAAGCTATTGTGTATTTTACCGAAGACAAGTATGTTTTCCGCAAGAAACCATTCATTACTCAAAATGAAAACGAACTTATTGGTGACGAAATTACGATTTTTAACAAAGGGCAAAGAGTCCAGGTAAAGAACGCTAAAATTGAGTATCATGATTCGGAGAAAGCAAAATGAGTTTACTCACAGTTGAAAAAATATCTAAGACTTACAAGGGCCGCAAAGTTGTTCGTGATGTTTCGTTCACGGTGAGTTCAGGGCAAGTGGTGGGTTTACTCGGCCCCAACGGTGCTGGAAAAACAACAAGCTTTTATATGGTGGTTGGCCTTGTAACTACTGAATCTGGCCAAATAAAATTAGATGATCAGTCTATCGGCGATATTCCAATGTACGAGAGAGCTCGAATCGGAATTAGTTATTTACCTCAGGAACCTAGCATTTTTCGAAAGCTGACTGTGAAGGAAAACATTCTTGCAGCGCTAGAGGTGCAACTGTCATCGCGAGGACGTCGCCAGGAGCGACTCGATCAACTCATCGCTGACTTTGGTTTAGAAGCGATTGTAAATAGCTATGGTTTTTCTTTATCAGGTGGGGAGCGGAGACGCGTCGAAATCGCACGTTCTTTGGCTGTATTTCCGAAGTTCCTTCTCCTCGACGAGCCTTTCGCCGGGATTGATCCAATTGCGGTTAACGAAATTCAGAAAATTATCCGAAAACTGAAGGAGAAACAGATAGGTATCCTCATTACAGACCATAACGTAAGAGAAACTTTAGAAATTTGCGATATTGGTTATATAATGAAAGAAGGACAAGTCCAAGTTCAGGGAACTCCAAAGGAAATCACGGAGTCCCCGATAGCGCGAAAGTTTTATTTGGGAGAAAATTTTCGTTATTAAAGTTGTCTGTTTGCTCCCTCGTGAGTTCACTTTGATGAAAGAGGATATATGTCCATAGGAATGAAGCAAAGCCTGGCACTGAGACAGACCTTGAAGATGACGCCTCAACTTCAACAGGCGATCAAACTTTTGCAGCTTTCACGTATGGAACTCGAAAATGAGATCGTTCGCGAAATGAACGAAAATCCTGTCCTCGAAGAGGGATTCGAAGAAACTGCGAACGAAGTCAAAGCCGAGCAGGGCGAACAAGAAAGTCAAAATCCTGAAACACAGACGGCGAATCAAGACCCGCAAAAATCTGACGAGTTTGAGTGGGATTCTTACTTCGAAAATCAAAACCGCACACGTGAGCGCACGCACTCAAACAATGATGAAATCATGAACTATGAAAACATCATTGCAACCAAACAAACACTTCACGATCATCTCCATTGGCAGGCCAGTCTCTATGGCTTTAACGAGGAAGAATTGGCTCTCGCCACAATTTTAATTAGCTACATCAACGACGATGGCTATTTGCAAACTCCGCTTGGAGAAATTGCGACAGAAGAAGAAGTCAGTGCGCAAGACCTCGAAGAAATTTTACCTTTTGTTCAGGAATTTGATCCGTTCGGTGTCGGAGCGCGAGATCTTCAGGAGTGCTTGCTTATTCAAGCGAAGCAAATTCAGGAAGACACGAAAGACTTTGTAATTTTAATTAAAAATCATATGAAGGATTTGGAACGAAAAAATTATCCAGCGATAGCCAAAGAAATGGGAATATCCATCGAAGAAGTGGTGGATATGTGCAAGATCATCAACACCATGGATCCTAAACCAGGCAGCCGTTTTGCGTCCAACGACACACATTACGTCACTCCAGATGTTTATGTTTACAAAGTTGGGGATGAATTTGTGGTTTCGTTGAATGAAGACGGCCTTCCTAAGTTACGCATTTCGCAGTTTTATAAAAACATGGTGCAAGGAAAAACCAAAGACGAAGCACAGAGTTACATTCAAGACAAATTGCGTTCTGCCATTTGGTTAATCCGCTCCATCCATCAGCGCCAGCGCACCATTTACAAAACCACAGAAAGTATTGTGCGACATCAGCAGGAATTTTTCGAAAAAGGCCCAGGATTTATCAAGCCCATGATTCTTCGTGATATCGCGAACGACATCGGAATGCATGAGTCGACGATCAGCCGAGTGACAACGAGCAAGTATGTGCACACTCCACAGGGAATTTTTGAACTGAAATATTTTTTCAATTCAGGAATCTCTACAGACGATGGCGATTCTATGGCCAGCGAATCGGTGAAATTAAAAATCAAAGACCTGGTTGAAAAAGAAGATGATAAAAAGCCACTGTCGGATCAAAAGATTGTGGATCTTCTGAAGAAAGATGGAATCATTATTGCCCGCAGAACAGTTGCAAAATATCGCGACGTTCTTAGAATTCTTCCTTCAGGCAAACGCAAAAAAGGTTATTAAACCTAGCAAAAAGTAAAGAAGGGCATATCGTATGGCCACCCTAGGTATGACCCTATTTATTTTTCTTTTATTTACCGTAAATACTGTAGCTAACATTTTTAAATTCTTTTACGAATGCAAAGTCTACTGTCTCATTGGTGTTGCAATAGGCCTATCCATATATTTCATCTTAAAAAAACAAAGTTCTCTGAAAGCCTATCCGTATTTAAAAGACAGCGAGTCAGTCCTTTCAGGTTTCGTAGCTGGAATACCTTCAGTGGCTGCATATTCAATCTTCGGAACATTTGAATTCTACGAAGTTCCTCGTATGGATTTTATCTTACTTTGCTTTGCCATTTCATGGACCGTCACTTCCGTGACGTTACGCTTATACGCGTGGATAAAGTCCAACAAACCACGCCCGTCATAGAAGACCCATCACCGGATGTTCGCCCAAAAAGGTACGCCGTTCCCTTTAAGGTACGCCGTACCCTTTGGTTGAGATTCGCGTCAAAGCGGACGGATCAAACTTCGGCGTTCGGACAAATACGCTTCAACTAACTCAAATTATCTTTATGGATTTCGGATCGGTTACGACTCTAAGCATATAACGCAGATATTAACTAAAGGGAACGGCGTACCTAAGAGGGACGGTTAGGAGACATTAGCGCCTTTGGAGCTCGTTCCGTATCTAATCGAGGGGGATGAGGCCGTTTTTTTGCGAACTTATGGCTCGTGCTTGCTCGTCTTCGGCTGGAGCTACAGGTTCGTTGCCAAGGTTCTTCATATACGAGCATAAACTTTGGTGTTCGGCGGTATCGAGTACAAGCTTGTCAGTGTCTGTAATATTTCTAACGGCCGTCATGTAAGACGGGCCTGCCAGGTCTACGCGACGCTCCCGACTGTCGGGCACTGTTCGCGAAGTGGGAGAGAGTATCGCATCCAGCTGCGAGAAAATATAATTGGCTTTCGCCGCAGGGTTGCGTGTAGCGAACCGAGTGATGCCAGTCAAAGGTCCAATCTCGGTGGCAGCTTGATAAAACGTTTCGGTGATAGCCCCTGAGTTAACACCTAACGCCATGGCCTTCATCATGCTCGTTCCTAAACACTGCGGAGTGATACTCAGTTCCCTTGCTGTATTTATGATTCTGCGAACCTTCGAAAGGTTTGAAAGCCCACCAGAAATAAGACTCGATACCCCTGCATCAACGACATCAGAAATGACTCGCGAAACGCGGGACTGGGTAATTTCATCTCGGCAAAGTGCACTTTCATGTCCTTGTCGGTAGACATGACACTTTAATTGTTGCGTACGTGCTGTCGCTCTCTGTGTATCGCTTTCTCCGCAACGCAAAAACACAAAGTATTTACGAACTGGGTCGTAGTTCATTACGATGCCCCGACTAACGGTGGGATCAGAGAAGTACATGGTCTGGACATTTGGGCAGAGAGAATAATTTCTCATCTCTGCATGAGCCAAAGTGTTCATAAAAAGAAGACTTACCATTGGAAAAAAGAAATAGTTTTTCATAAGGGATTTATCGGAAAAACTCAGCTGGTTCTTAAGGGAAAATTTGGACCTAACTAAGAATGCACAACTAAAATAAATTCGGCTTTCTCGGGAAGACTGTCGAAATTGAGCCGTGATATAGGTCCATCAAAAATCTGTTCACTCTCTTGCGTAAGATTGATGCCAAGAACACAACGAGAGTCTGCGTGGGATTCGCGCAAATCTTCGAGAAGCGCACGAAAACGGTAGGGTGTATCCATCAACACAATCGGAACCTTAATTTTTTTAAGAGCCAAAAGTTCTTGCCGACGTTTCTCGTTGTTCGCCGGTAAAAACCCACGAAAGTAAAACTCTTTGAGATCGAGTCCACTGAGACTAAGAAGTATCATCAAAGATGAGGCGCCCGGCACAGCAGTTACAAGAATATTTTCAGCTCGACAGCGTCGTACAAGCACCGCTCCAGGGTCACAAAACCCAGGGGTGCCGCAATCAGTGACAAGCGCCACGGTTTTTTCGCGACAAAGGTCGACAAAAAAATCAATATCCACATCTTTGCTGTGTTCATTTAAGAATTCAGCCACGGCCGGCCGGGGAATGTTGTGATGTTTTAAAAGTTGGAAAAGCGGTTTCGTTTCTTCGCCGATAATCACCTCGGCACTTTTCAAAATGTTGAGTGCTCGCAAAGAAATATCATCGGGATGGCCTACAGGCACAGAAACAAGATGAAGCATGCCTTCTGGTACCAAGTACCTCGGGGGGATGCAACGCAATATGTTCCCTCTATATTCCTTTCTTGGATATTGCATTGCATCCCCCCGAGGTACTTGGTACCAGAAGGCATGAAATGGAAATCATTAGAATCAAAACAAGTTTTCAAATCAGGATTGGTTTCGATCGATCAAGAAAAGTGCGAGATGCCCGACGGGCGCATCATGCCGAGCTATTACATTTTGCGCTTCCCCGAGTGGGTCAATATCGTCCCCATCACTAGAGATAACAAAATCGTTTTGATCAAGCAGTACCGACATGCCACTGGCCAGATACATTGGGAAGTTCCAGGCGGTGCCGTGAACCGTGGAGAGGATCCAAAGTTAGGGGCACTTCGCGAGCTCGAGGAAGAAACCGGGTACACAACGCAAAATATCGAACAGGTTGCGGAAAATTTTCCAAATCCAGCACTGCAGGATAATAAAATTTATACTTTTTTGGCGATAGATTGTGCTGTGAAGGGTCCGCAAAACTTAGATCCTTTCGAGGATATTGAAGTTGAATTGATGGATGTGTCACGCCTGCGGAAAGCGCTTGAGGATGGAATGTTCAACCACAACATTGTGGTGGCTTCGCTCTACCAGTGTTTAAAGCACATCAAAATATAATTTGAGTAGCATGTTAAAAACAAGTATCACACAGCAAAACATGGCGTGGCGCCATTGCTCGAGGGAGAATTTATGAAAGCTATATTTTTTATTTTCGTTACAAGTATTTCAGTTTTTGCCACTGCGAGCACAGCGTCTGTGGCAACCCAGCTTGGAGCCATTGCCGAGTCGGGACTTAATGTTTACAATTTGGAAGGCGAAACAACTCAGCAGTTGGTAGAGTCCCTGCAGTTTGAGGCGACCGAAGAAAATGACAAAGAGATCGCACTTAATTACGAAAATGTACAAACAATGGACGAATATGTTTGGGGCACCACGAATGCAACCGACTTTTCGGATGTTATTTTTGCAGCCATTCATTTTATGGACGAGAATTCGAACGCTAATCAAGTGCTTTACAGCAAAAAAGAAATCAGCTTGATCAAAAAGTTGCTTGGAGAGCTAAAAAACACCGATATTATCTACAGTTGGAATCCCTACGGAGATTCCGTTTGCGGCCAGATGTTAACCACACCAGTACTAATTGATCCCAAAACCAAAACAGCCTACGAACTCAATTTTTATAAAATCGAAGGTTGTTAAGCTTTTAACATCTGCACGAGCTCACGGAAGTCTTTAATCTTTAAAGCCGACGACGGCGGAAACACGTTCGGCGAGTGGCAAGTATCGACAAACACCAGCTGAATCTCGGGATGATCTTTATCCACTTGATTTAAAACCCGAGGTTCGTTGTCGATAAAAATGACGTTCGTAAATCCTTTTTTAAGCTCCGACATTTTTTCTGTTTTAAAAATTTCGTCCACATCTTTGACTTGTGGTTTTAGATACAAATTTTCTGCGGTCACCGGAAACTGCAGTGCCTGCATGGCACGCAAGGTGCCTTCCCACATGAGTGGTCGAGGTCGGCCCGTAAGATACACGTGAGGAATCCATTTTTGATTCAACCACGCCACAAAATCCTGCGCTCCATCGTGGGGCAAATCGCAATGCAAATAGTCGTTAGAAAAAAAATTCTTTCGCCAAAATTGTGCCACCTGTTGAACAAGATCCTTTTTCGCGGAGTCTTTAAGAGCGAAGCCGTCTCTGCCAAACTCCTGCTGAAGCTCGTCATCCTCTAGCAGCCCGAGGCGGCGCAAGGCCTGTGCGTAGCCGTACTCAAATGGGAAGCATTCAGCTTGCTCAAATAAGCGGCGCATAGGATGCGCTGAGTCCATGGCTGAGTCTTGGGTCGAATCCTCAACTGACTCGTGGGCGAAGCGTCTTAAAATTGATTCATTTCGCTTATGGGTTTGCACAAGAGTTGAGTCAATGTCGAGGACAAGCAAAGTTTGCGGTGTGATAAGTTTTATAAGTTGCTGCAAATTCACAATGCCAATATAACTTCGCAACTAGTGTCTTGTCAGGTAACTTTTTCCAATTGTTGGCGCGGAATTTTTTTTGAAAAAGTTCAGCCAGACGACAAGCTGCTCAAACGCCATCTCGAGGGGATCGAATCGTGTTTGAAAAAGCAGGCTGGGAGAATTGACTGACCGGACAATGGATAATGGAAAATAGATTTTAGAGGGGACGGGGCATGGATTTACTCATCATCGGCGGTTTTTTAGCTTTTGTAATTTGGTTGTACTTCGCTCGAAATCCACTCAATCACAGTCGTAAATTTATGGTGCGTCGCTTTTGGAACTGGTTTCCACTTGGCATGACGTACGCTTTTCTTTACATGGCCCGTTACAATTTGAATGTTTCGAAAAATGCATTTGGCGATCTGATGAGTAAAGAAGATTTTGGAATCATCTTTGCGGCGGGAACCATCACGTATGGACTTTCGTTTTTGCTAAATGGCCCGCTGGTGGATAAAATTGGAGGCAAAAAGGGAATCATCATCGCAGCTCTTGGATCAAGTCTTTGCAATTTGATGATGGGAATTGTCACCTTTGCCTATTTGCGCCAAACCATCGAGATCAATCTTACGCTTACTTTTTCGATTCTCTACGCAATGAATATGTTTTTCCAAAGTTATGGGGCCGTTTCGATTATCAAAGTGAAGGCGTACTGGTTTCATGTTCGCGAACGGGGAATCTTCGGCGCCATTTTTGGCACGCTGATTTCATTTGGTGTTTACTTCGCCTTCGACTGGGGCGAGGCCATTGTAAAGGCAACGAAGCTGCAAAACGAAACTCCTACGGCATTTGCGCAGTTTCTGCGCAAGGCCCTGGCCATCGAAACTGGAACTACCGATGCGACATGGTTTGTGTTTTTTATTCCATCGGCCATCCTCATTTTCTGGGCGTTGATTGACATGTGGATTTTAAAAGACACGCCATCGCAAGCCAATTTTGAAGACTTCGACACCCACGATGCCTCATCTGACGAGATGGATAAAGAGTTTACCATTCGCCAATTACTCACCCGCATTTTTACAAGCCCTCTGTTGCTTACGATCGCACTTATAGAATTTTGCGGCGGTGTTTTACGAAACGGCATTATGCAGTGGTATACAATTTTCGCTAAAGAGATTCCGCAAATTGGCGCCGAAGTGTTCACCCGGCACTGGGGTTTATGGCTTTGTGTTTCGGGAATTCTGGGAGGATTCACTGCCGGAATTATGTCGGATGTCTTTTTTCAGTCACGCCGTGGGCCACCTGTGGCTCTTTGCAATTTTATCATGTTTTTGTGCATGCTGTTAATGAGCGCACTTCTCTTTACAAGCCCGTTGATCATTGGATTCTGCGCGATTTTAATGCAATTTGCTGTGATAGGAGTTCATTCGTTGATGTCTGGCACGGCAGCCGCCGACTTTGGTGGACGCAAAGCCACGGCCACTGCCGCGGGCATCGTCGATGGCTTTGTTTACCTTGGCAGTGGGATCCAGTCTTTGTGCCTTGGATTTCTGGTCAGTAAAGACTGGCAGTTTTGGCCTTTGTTTCTTGTACCTTTTACCGTTATTGGCTTCATTTTTTCGCTGAAAATTTGGCAGTCTCTGCCAGAGGCCACGAAAAAGTATATGGCTTCGATTAAGGCAGTTGAAAGCAAACCCGGGCGCAAATTTTCGCTGCGAAACAAGAAGCCTATCAAGGCTCCTTGATATCGCTTTCCGCTTGTCTTGGTGATTCAAATGAGTAAGAGATTACTCATTTGAATGACACGTTACTTCTCGAATCGAATCTAAATGAAAATGTCTTGAAATTGCGGCTCTTGAGAGTAATTTAAAGAAATTAAAGTTCACGCTGGTTTTAACGAAAAAGGAGTTCTATGAGCTCTCTCGCTCAACACAATGACATCGACGAAATCTCAAAATCGTTCGCGTTAACCACTCGCCTAGACGACATCATCGCTTGGGGAAGAAAAAATTCTCTTTGGCCACTTCCATACGGCACAGCATGCTGCGGAATCGAATTGATGTCGGTTATGGGCCCAAAATATGATCTCGCACGTTTTGGCGCCGAAGTGGTTCGATTTTCTCCACGCCAAGCTGATCTGCTTTTGGTCGCTGGAACCATCACCGAAAAAATGGGACCCATTCTTGTTCATATTTACGAACAAATGTTGGAACCAAAATACGTGATTTCCATGGGAGCTTGCGCAAGTTCTGGTGGCTTCTATCGCGCGTACCATGTGATGCAAGGAATCGACAAAGTGATTCCGGTGGATGTGTACGTGCCAGGCTGTCCACCAACGCCAGAGGCCGTGCTTGATGGAGTTATGTCGCTACAGAAAATGATCGCTGACCACAATCCACGACCGTGGAAAGACAATTGGGTGAATCCGTATGAAAAATATCAATCTTGAAGCTTACAAAGGCGCACTTCAGGCGCGCTTTACAAACGCCGGGCTGTTTGAGTTTTCAGAAACCTTTGGAGCACTCATTTTAAAAGTGCCTAAAGATTCTGTGCGCGAGGTTTTGCGCTTTCTCAAAGAAAAAAGTTTTTTTAATTTCCTCATGAACATTACAGGTGTGGATTACCCAGAGCGTGCAAAACGCTTCGAAGTAAACTACGAACTTTTTAATACCTATGACTTTTCCCGATTGCGAGTAAAAGCGCAAGTTGGCGAGGACGAAACCATACCCTCAGTGATCAGTGTGTGGAAAGGTGCGGATTGGTTTGAGCGCGAAATTTACGATATGTTCGGAGTTAAATTCGAAGGACATCCTAACCTTCGTCGCATTCTTACCCATCACGAATTTGTGGGTCATCCTCTGCGCAAAGATTACAACGCCGATCACCAGCAGCCCTGCCACACGGCCTTGCCAATTCATTTTGATGTAGGCACGGAGCCAAAAAAGAAAGTCGATAATTTAGTTCCCCTAAACATTGGTCCTTCGCATCCTGCAACGCATGGAACACTGCGAGTAATGGTAGAGCTCGACGGTGAAAAAGTTCATCGTGCGGGTGTGGAAATTGGCTTTCTCCATCGCTGCTTCGAAAAAATGGCCGAAACTCATCCCTACAATCAAGTCATTCCGTACACAGATCGCCTTAACTATTGCTCGGCACCAATGAACAACGTGGGCTATTGCAAAACTGTTGAACGCATGTTGGGTGTGGAAATTCCTGCACGCGCGCAAGCGATGCGCGTGGTTTTGTGCGAGCTTTCGCGTTTTATCGATCACGTCGTTTGCATCGGCGCAAATGCCGTGGATCTTGGAGCCTTAACTGGGTTTTTCCATTTATTTACTTTGCGTGAAAAAGTTTATAATTTATTTGAAAAGCTTTGCGGTGCGCGTTTAACAGTTTCCTTAACTCGCGTTGGCGGCATGGCGCAAGACGCCCCCGAAGGTTGGTTTGACGATGTTTTACAAGTCGTAAAAGAGTTGCGCAAAGGCGTGAGCGATATCGAAACTCTTCTTACTGAAAATAAAATTTTTATCCAGCGAACTCAAGGCGTGGGCGCCATCTCTGTAGAAAATGCTCTGCAGTGGGGTTACACCGGGCCATGTTTACGCGCGGCTGGCGTGGGCCTTGATTTGCGCAAAGCTCAGCCCTACTACGGTTACGATCAACTGGATTTTGATATTCCCGTGGGTTCCACCGGCGATGTTTACGAACGCTATTTAGTGCGCATCGAAGAGATGAAACAATCGTGCAAAATCGTCGAGCAGGTTTGTAAAAATATGCCTTCCGGTGATTATACCATTCGCGACAAGGCGATTGTGCTCCCCGAGAAAAAAGATGTGTACGGCAACATCGAAGGTTTAATGAATCACTTTATGTTGGTCATTAATGGCCTTCGTCCACCGGCGGGCGAGGTGTATGACGCCACTGAAGCGGCAAATGGTGAACTTGGCTTTCACTTGGTGAGTGATGGATCTGGGGCACCGTATCGCCTTAAAGTTCGTCCCCCGTGTTTTGCAATTTATCAATCGTTCCCAGAATCCATCACCGGTGGACTTGTGGCGGACGTCATTTCCGTTTTAGGAAGTATGAATCTCATTGCCGGTGAATTGGATAGGTAGGTTATGGAAAAATTATCTTCGTTTCAATTATCTTCCGAAGGCCGGGAGTACGTTAAAAAAGAACTCGTACGCTACGAGACCAAAGAGTCTGCGATCATTCCGAGTCTTTTTAGAGTGCAAAAAGAAAATGCTGGTTGGGTAAGCCCCGAAAGCGTCGCGCACTTGAGTGAGCTTATGGAAATTCCAGAGGCACGCATCAACGAAGTGTTTCACTTTTACACCATGTTTAACAAAGAGCCTGTAGGCAAATATCATGTTCAGGTCTGTTGTAACGTGGCCTGCTCCATGGCAGGAACGCGCGAAATGGTAGAAGAGTTTTGCAAAGAGCACAACGTGAACGAAGGCGACATCACGAGTGATAAGCGTTTTACTTTCACAAGGGTTGAATGCCTTGGGGCGTGTGACAAAGCGCCGATGATGCAAATCAACGATGACTATCACGAGGATTTGACGATGGATTCTGCAAAACAAATTCTACGAGGGCTCAAATAATGGCTGAAGCAAAAATGCTCACTGAACATTACGCAGACGATAACTATCGCGGCATCGAGGGTTATCAGGCTAAAAAAGGCTACGAGATGTTAAAAAAAGCTCTTAAAATGCCGCCTGCTGAAATCATTGCAATGGTAAAAGAGTCCGGTCTACGCGGTCGGGGTGGCGCGGGATTTCCAACCGGCATGAAATGGAGCTTTCTTCCCAATAACGGCGAAGAAAGATATTTGCTCTGTAATGCCGACGAAGGGGAGCCCTGCACATTTAAAGATCGCATGATGATGGAGCGCGCGCCCCATCAGCTGATAGAAGGCATGATCATCTCGGCCTTTGCCGTGCAGTCTAAAAAATCCTACATCTACATCCGCGGCGAATACCAATACGCCGTGAAAGTGCTCGAACAGGCGATTCAGGAAGCCTACAAGTCGGGATTTCTTGGAAAAAATATTTTAGGAAGTCAGTTCTCGCATGATATGGACGTGTACGTTGGCGCGGGTGCCTACATCTGCGGTGAAGAAACCGGAATGATTTCGTCACTCGAAGGTCTTAAGGGCCAGCCAAAATTAAAACCGCCATTTCCAGCCGTCAAAGGCTATCTTAAAAAGCCAACGATCGTTAACAACGTCGAGACCTTGGCATCGGTCATTTATATTCTTCGCGATGGTGTAGATGCTTATCGTAAATTTGGAACGCAAAAATCTCCGGGCACAAAATTGTTTTCGGTGAGTGGCGACGTTGTGAAACCAGGTAACTACGAAGTTCCACTCGGTTACAAATTAAAAGATCTTATCGAAATTGAATGCGGCGGTTTAAAACCAGGACGCAAACTAAAAGCGGTGATTCCCGGTGGAACTTCCGCACCGGTGTTGACGGCCGAAGAGGCTAATGTTGCAACGTTGGATTACGAATGCTTGGCAGATATGAAGTCGATGTTGGGCTCGGGCTCCATCGTCGTGATCGACGACAGCCGCTGCATGGTAGACATGCTCGGTGTGATTACGCACTTTTATCATCATGAATCTTGCGGACAGTGCACGCCCTGCCGTGAAGGCACAGGTTGGCTTAACAAAGTGCTGACCGCCATCAAGGCAGGAAACGGAAGTTTGCAAGACATCGACACACTTTGCAAAGTGGCTGACAACATGAAGGGGCGAACGATCTGCGCACTCTCGGATGCGGCGGCTCTTCCGGTGTTGAGTTTTGTTCCTAAATTTCGAAGTGAATTTGAATATTATGTCCGTGAAGGTAAATCTCAAGTTAGAGGAATCAGCTATGCACAAATGCACCATTAACGGCAAACAGGTCGAAGTCAAAGACGGCACGACCATTATTCAAGCCTTTAAGCAGCTGGGTGAGGAGATTGCGCACTACTGCTGGCATCCAGCTCTCAGCATTGCGGGAGTGTGCCGACTTTGCATGGTGGAGATCGAAGGCAACCCTCGCTTGCAGATCGCCTGTAATACCGTGGTCACCGAGGGCATGGTTGTTTCTAACAACAGCGCCAAGGTTCAAGATGCCGTTCGCTGGGGACTGGATTTTCATTTAATCAATCACCCTCTAGACTGTCCTATCTGCGATCAAGCCGGGGAGTGTGGTCTGCAGGATCAGTACATGAAGTTTGGAAAGTACGATCCAGAAATGGCCGAAAAGAAAGTCAATAAACGCAAAGTTGTGGATCTTGGCGAGCGCGTCGTTTTGGATTCCGAACGCTGTATTTTATGTTCGCGCTGTGTGCGCTTTACCGAAGAGATAACAAAAACCAACGAGCTTGGAATCTTCAATCGGGGAGATCGCAGCGAAATTGGAACATTTAAAGACAAACCACTAAACAACAACTACTCGGTAAACACTGTAGACATTTGCCCCGTTGGGGCTCTTACTTCAAAAGACTTTCGCTTCAAGCAACGCGTTTGGTTTTTAAAAGATAAACCCTCTGTGTGTAACGGCTGTTCCACAGGTTGTAACGTTGATGTTTATTTTAACAAAGAAGGCGTTTGGCGCTTAAAGCCTCGCCACAACGAAGCGGTGAACGGTTACTGGATGTGTGACGTGGGCCGTGACACTTTTAAAAACGTAAATCGCGTTCACACGGGGGTTGAAGGTGACCGCGGCGAAAAGCAAGTCAAGCGAACCATCAGTCGTTTGGTGCAGGCTGTGCATCGCCTAAACGGCCAGTCAGAATACATGCAAACAAGTTTTGCGCTTGAACAGGTGAGAGCTCAAATGAGTTCTTTCAAAAAAGGCGAAGTGGCCTTGGTTGTCACGGGCCAACAGACAGTCGAAGAGTACGACGCACTCCTTGGCTATTTTACAAAATCGTTTTCAGCGAGTGACGTTTTCCATTGGCAAAACAATCCAGAAAAATGGAAAGAGTTCGATGGACTCTTGTTGCGCGGTGATCGCAATCCAAATACCCGCGGACTGTTGAAGATGTTTGATAAAAACAGTGTCGAAAGTCAGCCGTGGACGCAAAGTTTAGAAAAATACAAAATGGTGTTAGTCGTAGCACCGGAAAACATTGCAGCTTATCCGGATATTGCGCAAAAAGCCGAGCTGTTAAAAAACTGTAAAGCTGTTGTTGTCTTAACAACGTCGCAGTTGAGTCCGATTGCTAACCTAACGGGTGAGACGTGGCAAATTCCACTGAAATCATATTTGGAAAAATCGGGAAGTTTTATTAATTATAATGGTATCGAACAAAAATTTGCGCCGGTAACGACGGTGGTCGAGAGTGCGGTGTCAGCCGACGAATTTGTTGCTGTGTTGAACGGACAATCGCTGGCTGCAGTTCAAAAACTTTATGCAAATCCCATCGAGCGCGTCGAAAATCAATTTATTCATCAACGAGGTGAGATGTGAGCGTTTATAAAGTTCGAGTCCCTCAACAGGAAAAGTCATGGTATTTGCCAGGAATTTTAGTCGGCCTGGGTTTTACATTTAAAAAAATGATAAAAAATTTAGCTAATAAAAAACAAATGCCGACGTTGAACTACCCCGAAGAAAAGCATCAGTACTCGCCGCGTTTTAAGGGCAATCATGTGCTGACTGTTAAAAAAGATGGAAAAATCCGTTGCACAGCTTGTATGCTCTGCGCGACGGCCTGTCCTGCGGATTGTATCACCATTCACGCATCTGAAGACAACGATCCTTCAGTGGAAAAATATCCAATATCGTACGAGATTGATATTCTCCGCTGTGTGTTTTGTGGTTTTTGCGAAGAGGCCTGCCCGGTAGATGCCATTCGCATGGGACCCGAGTGGCAAACTCCGGGATGGAATGGTGACAACTTTGTTTACGACATTAAGCAGCTCGCGTACCGTAACAATCTCAATACGGGAAAAGGCGTTGTGTCAGTTGTCGAAGATAAAGACCGCCATAAAATAATTTAGCTCTCGTCTCAAATTTACTTCTAAAAAGACGGCTCCCAAGTCATACTGAATAGACGCAACGGAAGGCGTACATGATGACAAAGCTGTTCTTTTTTATCAGCTTAAGCTTAATTTGGATGTCCATACCTATGCCGGTGGCTCAGGCATGGAATGCCGGTATTGGTTTTAAAAGAGTTCTTCCACCGCGCAGTCTTACCTACACGTTGACCAGTCCCGCTTACACTAAATGGACTGCCATTGCGAATAATTCTCCAACGTGGCAGGGACATGCCGTCACTTCGTGGTCAATCAGCCCAGCTCTACCAGCAGGATTAATCTTCAACACCACAACTGGTGTAATTAGCGGAACACCAACCTCAAGCACGTATTCCGCTTCGCACACAGTGGCAGCTGCCAATGCGGGTGGTTCCGCCACGGTCATTCTCACTGTGTCGGTGGCGTTATCACCATACACGTGGCTCGGTACGACTTCGAACGTATGGGCCACCGGCACCAACTGGTCGGGTGGCGCAGCACCGTCACTCAACACTCATGTTGCGATCTTTGACAACGAGTGCACGCAGTGTAATGCGAACATCAGCGCTGCGGTCACCGCCCGTTCCATACAAATGAAAAGCAATTATGCTGGGACCATCACCCAAGTGGCTGGAGTGGGTAATACCATTAATTTGGGAACAAATAATTCCAGTACATTCGGTGGTTTTATTATTGATGCCGGGACATTCGCTGGCGGCACTGCAAACATTCGTGCAGACTATTTGCAACTGAATGCTGGATCGTTTACTTCGACATCCGCCGAATTGCGCTTAGGATTTAATACTGCTCACGGTGTGAATACGGGGTTCGGATTTGAAGTTTCCAGCACAGCCACTTTCACGCATAATAGTGGACTGTTGTACATGGATGCGCAAACAAGTTCCGATAGTGACAGATTCTGTGGAACAATTAAAGCAGATCAGACGGTGGTTCTACATAAGCTCGCCATCGACTGTCAAGACACGACCGCTGATCAGAGCTACGACAGCAGCTCGTTCACAATATCTGGAACCAGTAAAATTTTGCAGGTGATGAGCGAGCTCCACGCATACGATGGTTGGACCTCATTTGGAACTATTGAATTCTACGGAGCGGATGCAGATTTTTATTGTGACAGTGCAGTGACACCAAATATTTGTGCTGGAGTTATTGATCAAAACTTCCAAGGAAGTGGAGATGAGTCCACGCATCTCGTTTTTAAAGGAGCAGCGGCGCAAACCTACACCTTTCAAGATGGAGCTGGAGGACCCACGTTCCGTATCGAAAACTCCAATGGAGTCACTCCTGGAGGAGGAACCGGCACTTTTACCATCTTTGCGCTCGATGCAGTGACTGGAACATTTACTGCCCCCGCATCAACATTGCAGTTTTTGGGGCGAACGCGCATTCATTTTCAGAACAATCTAAAAGGAATAACTGTAGGAGCATCGGGAGGATTCGCACATAATAACGGGACAGTGATTTTAGCGGGTGGAAATAATGTTTACGCCGATAGTAGAACCTCATTTACATTCACACTCGCTTCAAATGCCATCACATTCAATAACCTGACGCTAAATTTCGAGGCTCATAACGGAGCTTCAGTGGGGCGCGAAAACAATGAAACACGAATTGCCGCAGGCACGACAATCACGATTCTCAAAGATCTTACGGTAAAAGCTGGACGCTTTATCGAATCTGGCACTGGCATAAACCCAATCTTAATTATTCGCGGCAACTATCGAAGAGAGTGTGCAAACTATATCACCCATGCCTGCGCCGATGTGGACAGTGCGGTTGATAAACAGTTCGATACAAACTTGAGCACCATTCACGTTGATAACCCCGGTGAGACAGAATGTTCCGGATGTACTTATACTTTTAATCCAGGCGCTGGAAACACCGTGACTCTCACTTCGGGAGATATGAATTTGATTTCGACCACAACCAATGTTGTCGTCACATCGGGAACTTTGCATATCGCAGCTGGAGCGGGAGTCGTGCTTCGAGGTAATCTTACAAATAATGCAGCCATTACCTGCGCCGTTGGTGAATTTATTTACTACACCGGCACGTTGACTGGAACTCCCGGTGCGGGAAATAATACGAGTTGTTATCGCGCGACGCCAGTGGACGCCATCCCCGCCGCCGTAGACTGGATTGACTTTAGTGGTATATCCACGACGCAAACGTTTAGCGGATTAGACCACGCGGCTCGCCTAGAAATCTCCGTGGCTAATGGTGTCGGTACGCCTACTCTGCAGTATCGCCTCGATGGGGGTTCCAATGCTGCTTGGACCACTATCGTGGTTGGGACACCCGCCGCCATTACGATCATGAACGGACACTTTCTCGAGTTTCGCGTTACCGGAACGGCAACACATTCAGGCGTTTTCACTATCCGAAACACAACGGACGCAAACAACGTTATCGACACAGTCACTGGGACCGTCCCGTAATCTTGCAAAAAAATTCGTCTCACTATGATACACTTCGGAGGTAGCCCAGTTTCCACACTGTCCAAAGTTCATCCATGCGTATTCTCTTTTTTGCCCAGATGCACTAGGACCGTGCAAATCTGGCGATGGTTTTGCAATGATAGGTCGTAGGGGGATTCATGAAATCAGCGTTAATTTTTCTACTACTACTGGTGGCCCATTCTTTTGAGGCTCATGCCGCAGCCACAGGCCGCGACCGTTTAAGCTGTCGAAACCCTCAAACCGATATGGCCTGTATGACCTGCAACTGCTATAACGAGGCTGGGGCGCAGAGCTATGAGGGTCAGGTCATGGTTGGCAAGGTTGTAAAAACTAGAGTGTATGTAAACGAACTTGATCGCGATAGACAAAATAGAGGAAGTGGTCGCGGACGACGTTATGCCTCTACCGTTTGCGGCGTAATTAAACAAAATAAACAATTTTCGTGGTGGAATGGTGTAAACCGTGGACGAGGGAGTCGTGACACCGTTCCAGCCGGGCACAGTTGTTTTCGTGCAGCATCCGAATCTTTAAGCTTTAGAGGATACTTTGCCGATCATTACCACGCAAACTATGTCAGTCCTCGCTGGGCGCGAAACATGCGCCGAGTGGCCGATGATCGTGACCAGTATAACGCTGGGAATGGACGTGGACGCGGCTCCTATCATATTTTTTATGCATCAGCTGGAATGCGACAAACGCCAAACTTGAATAACAGCGGTGCACAAAGTGATACTGTTGCGATGAAAGATTAAGGAAGTCTTTATGAAACTCATGATCTTATTTTTTCTAACGATGACAAGTGTAGCAAATGCTGAACTCACGTTTAACAAACCACAAAAAGGTGAGATACAGATTAGCTCCGAATTGCAAAAAGTATTGCAAAAGTGGGACGCTGATTTTAAGATTTTTCCAATCAAAAGTTTTCCACCCACAGTGATCGGATTATTTCGGGATGCTAAGGACGAAGTTCCTATGGCCGTCGCCGGTGATTTCAACGGTGATGCCAAAAAAGACTTCGCCATCATGGGATACAATAAGACCCAACAAAAAATCGTAATTCTACTTAAACAAGAAACTAGCTATCTTCCAGTGCTAGTCAGTACAGAGGCTTATAAAGATCCACAAAAAAGTTTCATCGACATTGAAGAGACGGGTAAGGAAAAGGGGTTAAGTCAGTACCTAAGCCTATTGCCCGCAAAAAGCATCGAGACCGGTAAAAAATTTTCGTTTGTGCAAAAACCAGATGCTTTGCAAATTGAAAACTACGGCGGCACCACAACTGCCTACTACTTAAGGTCCTCAAACAAAAACAAGGTTGAAGTCAAAGAATACACGGGTATGATCAATGAATGATCGACCTGCGAAAGCCCTATCAATGGGAAGAATTTAACGACCGTCTCAAAGATCAATTACAAACGACTCACCAAGTTCGGTTTTTCCAAAGCGTGCAACAGGCACTGTTAGAAACCGTCATGGGGTTTCAAAATCTTTACTCGCACAAACGTCAATTTGCCTCCCATATCGGCCTAGGCACCCACGCCGACGAGGCCCTGCTGTTTTTATCTCGTCAGGGTATCAAAAATCTAGAAATTTCAAACGAGCTAAGTAACGACGAAAAAAAAACCATGTTTCACGTTTTAGATCTCGATGATGCAATCACCGCCGAAGTGTATAAGGCGCAATATAAATTCGACGAAAAACTCTTCCGCATTTCCGTTTCCCATCATTTGCATTTTTACGCGCAAACCCCATTTGTTTTACCGGATACCGAAGTCGCCATTTGGTCTCTACCCGAAGGCGCAATTGCCTTCCACGGAAAGCGCTGTGTATCAGTGCCAACAGTCTTCGGTGCCACGCTCAATTCCCAATTGTACAATAAAAGTTTGTCGAATTTGCCAATTGAAAAAAAACGAGAAAACAAATCGTGGGTGCAGAGCATAGAAGCTCAGTCCATTTCAGCAAGCGCAAGCCTCCCTGGCCTATCACCAGACCGCGTCTACGACCGTGCCATTCTCTCTTGGAACGATGTCGAGGGAGAAGCCCTTCGTCAGACGCTGATCGCTGATCACTCGATTTCCGAAAAACATTTAGAGTCATTAAGCTTAAGTCGCTGGAACGAATTAAAGCTAATTTCCCAATTCGAAAAACGCAGCTGGACCCCTGAAATGTTCCGCGGAACCCTCCTTGTTTCCTCTGACCTTTCCGAAGACAAAACTTTCATCAAAAAAATCGAGTCAGCCGTTAAAAAGCTCCGTTCATTCAGCACTTTTTAGGGACCCATTGACAACGCAAGATTGCAGATGAATCATCGAAGTATGAATATTTTAATTAAGTTGTTACTAAGCCTGTTCCCAATAAGCTTCTTTTTCAGCACCAGCGCGGTTGCCGGTGAGCGGCCGGTGAGCGGCCGGTGAGCGGCGCCGATCGCGGTTCCTACCGCGTGCTCGCCGACGGGCTAGCCGCCGATAAGGATCACGTCTATTGGATGGACAAACCTCAATCACAAATTGATACGCCCAGCTTTGAATACCTTGGCATGGGTTACGGCAAAGACAAAAAAAACGTCTACCAATTCGGTTCACAAGGTGGCCGCTCGGACGGTAAACTAAAAGTTATTACGGAGGCCGATCCAAAAACGTTCGAACTCATTGCCGGCGCCCGCCAACTTCCATCAATACCTACTAAAGACAATGAAAAGCCGGATGCAAAAGACACCAAAAGGAATTACCGAAACGGAAAAGTTCTTTCAGTAAAATAGAAGTCTTAGAAAAATTTATACCATCTTCTCAGCGCGGAAGTATTCCAAAGTCTTAGTCAAACCGTCCGACAAGGTAACCTTAGGTTGCCACTTTAAAAGCGATTGCGCTTTCGAAATGTTAGGGCAGCGCTGTTTGGGGTCATCTGGTGGAAGATCTTTGTAAACATGGCTTTGAATATTGCCAGTAATTTTATTGATGACGTCGGCAATTTCCAAAATTGACATTTCGTTGGGGTTGCCAATATTTACCGGCTCGTGGGTTTTACTCTGCATCAGAGCAAACAACCCTGCCACCAGATCGCTCACATAGCAAAGGCTGCGAGTTTGTTTACCTGTGCCGTAAACAGTAAGCCCTTTTTTTGCAATCGCTTGCGAAAAAAAGTTAGGAATCACGCGGCCATCTTCTGCCCGCATGCGCGTGCCGTAGGTGTTAAAAATTCGCGCGATAGCGGTGTTGACCTTTTGGCCGCGATGATAGGCCATGGTTACGGCTTCGCCGTAGCGTTTCGCTTCGTCGTAACAACTGCGGATTCCTGTGCAGTTGACGTTGCCCCAATAGCTTTCCACTTGTGGGTGTTGCTGGGGATCTCCATACACTTCGCTAGTGCTCGCAAACAAAATGCGAGCTTTTTTCTTCTTTGCGAGCTTTAATAAATTGGCTTGGCCTATAGAGGCGGTCTCGAGGATCTCTAACGGAATTTTTAAAAAATCCACCGGTGATGCCGGTGAGGCAAGGTTGTAGATTTCGTCAACCTTTGCAACAGCTGGAATCTTTTTGGTGATGTCAGCCTTATAGAATTTAAATTTCTTATTTTTCTCTAAGTGTTTAAGATTCTTTTTTTGTCCTGTGACCAGGTTGTCTAAGCCGATAACCTTGTAACCTTTTTCAATCAAATAATCACACAGATGACTTCCAATAAACCCTGCCGCGCCCGCGACAACAGCTACCTTCATTTTACCCTCCCACAGTAATTTGGCGACCAATGCAGTAATACTCAAACTTATATTTCAAAACATCGCTAATGTTTAAGGCATTACGCCCATCAAAGATAATAGGATTTTTTAAGCTCTTTTGAAGAGCTTCGAAATCTGGAGTTCTAAATTCGTTCCACTCGGTCACTATCAAAAGAGCGTCGGCACCATGAGTGGCTTCCATGGCAGTGGCCGCTGCGGTAAAGGGCGTTGAAAAATAATTTTTCGCCGATTCCGTAGCCACGGGATCATAAGCGGTGACTGTCGCACCTTCGGCGGCTAAAGCCTTTAGCAAATACATTGCAGGCGCTTCACGAACATCATCGGTGCGCGGTTTAAAGCTCAAACCCCACATCGCAAAGTGCATGCCTTTTAAATTTCCAAAACGTTTTTTTATCTTTTCAAAAAGAACTAATTTTTGTTTGTCATTCACGTTATCAGCCGCGGTTACGATATCCATCGTTGACCCATGTTTTTTTGCAGTATGGATAAGTGCTTGCACATCTTTTGGAAAACAGCTTCCGCCGTAACCAACCCCAGGATGAAAAAATGCCGGGTTAATTCGTCTGTCCGAAGTAAAGCCTTTGCGTACATCGTGGATGTCCGCACCGACTCTGTCGGCTAAATCAGCAAGCTCGTTGATAAAACTGATTTTTACCGAAAGAAATGAGTTCGCCGCGTACTTAGTCATTTCGGCAGATACGTTGGACATAAAATAGATCGGGTGGCCGTTTCTGACGAACGGTGCATAAAGCTCACCCATGATTTCTTGGGCGGCTAAACTTTCACAGCCTATGACCACACGATCAGGTCGCAAAAAGTCTTCAATGGCAGCACCTTCTTTTAAAAATTCAGGATTGTTGATTAACTCGTGGGGAACCTTGGTGAGAGTTTGGATGTATTTTTTGAGTTCTGAAGCTGTGCCCACCGGTACGGTGCTCTTAAGAACAATAAATTTTTTCTCGTTGGCAGCGTCGCAAATTCCTTTAAGCACGGCCATCGTCGGACCCATGTCGGCGCTGCCGTCGGTTTTCTCGGGGGTGCCAACAGCAATAAAAACAACCTGGGTCTGCTGAACAGCGTTTTTTAAATCAGTCGTAAACTGCAATCGCGAAACGCAATTCTTTAGGATATCGCCAAGCCCAGGTTCGTAGATGGGAATCAATCCATCGTTGAGTTTACGAATTTTCTCTTCGTTGTTATCAACACAAATCACATCGTGCCCGACATCTGCAAAGCAAACGCCAGCCACTAAGCCCACATATCCTGTTCCGACTAAACTTATCTTCAAAGGGACCTCTTTTTTTGATTTCAGACCAGAGATTATCATGGTAAAACACAGCTTACAAAGAGGTTTTTGTGATCGAAGAGCGCACCAAAAAACTAGCCGTTACTGTAAGCAAACTTTACCGCCGGGGTGCGGAGCGCAACATCAAAAAGATCATCGCAAAATCCCACGGAGCTGACATAGCCGCAGTGCTTGAAATTCTCGATCCCGACGAGCGATTGAGCATATTCCAGATGGTTCCAACATTGGAGCTCAAAGCTGATATTCTCAGTCGACTCAATGAGGCTTTGCAGGAAGAAATTTCTATCGTTCTTAATCCGCAGGAGATGCAGGAAATTCTGGTGCAGATGCGCTCGGATGACGCTGCCGATCTACTTGGTCACCTTCCAGAAGATCTTTCCAGGCAGTTGATGAAAGGCATGTCCACCGAAGATGTTCAAGAAGTGGAAGAGCTCATGGGGTATCCTGATGATTCAGCGGGCGCATTGATGACCCCTCAGGTGCTCTCCGTCGACCAAAATAAAACCGTCTCTGAGGCCATTTTATTTATTCAAGAGACTGATGAGGATTTAATCACCTTTTACATTTATGTGACTAACGAGTCGCATCAGCTAGTAGGTGTACTTAGTCTCAAACAATTGATCCTTCACAAGCCGAATATCGTTTTGAAAGATATTATGGAAACAGATGTGATGTCTGTGGAAGTAACCACCGATCAACTTGATGTTTCTAAAATTGTCGAAAAGTACGATTTTTTAGCAGTGCCGGTTGTTGACCATTCTAAAAATCTTGTTGGGGTGATTACCGTTGATGACGTGATCGACGTGATTCGGGAAGAAGCATCGGACGAACTTTTATCCCGCGGTATGGCTGGCGACGGCGGTGAGGAAGGATTTTGGGACCACTTTATTGCGCGAGTTCCGTGGTTTTTTTTATGTCTGTTTGGCGGCCTCATTTGTTTTTATGCTCTTTATCGCGGGCTTTACGATCGACATAAGGACATTCCGTGGCAACTCATATGCATGATACCCATGGTCCAATTCTTAGTGACTATCTTAAGTAATCAAACGGCTTCTTTGGCACTGGATTTTTTTCGCAGCGGCGAAGATAAGATTAAAGGCATAACGGGCATTCTCAAACAAGAGTTCACACTGGCGTTTTTTATGGGAACGTTGCTTTCATTTATCTCGCTCAGTATTTTTATTTTATTGAGGGTTGAGAATGAAATATATTATCTTTTTTCACTAAGCTTCTTAGTATTGGTGATCAGTTCGGCACTGCTGTCGATCTTTATACCCTGGACTTTCAAAAGGTTTTCACGCGAACTGAATGCTTCGATTATTCCGCTATCTGTTATCTTAGCTAATATTTCGTCGATCCTAATTCTTTCATTTTTCGCCTATCTCTAAGAGGTTCCATGGGAGCAGCTTCATTTATAATCCTGCGCACGATGGTTTTCAAAGAGGCTGATCTGCAGATTGATGCGCTAAATTCAAACGGCGCAAAACAACACTTTCTTGCACGCAGTGCTTTAAAGAGTAAAAAACGCTTTGGCGGAGGCGTGCTTGAAGCCATGAACTACGTTCACTTTACTTACGAGGACCGCAAGGAAAAAGCCGACTTCGTTGCGTTGAGTGAGGCAAAATTGATTGATGGATTCAGCGGGATTCGTTCCGACTACGATCGATTGCAAATGGGCCTTAGCCTAACCAAGGACGTGTCCCGTCTCAGTGTGCAAGGGGGAGATGACAACGCGGCTATTTTTAATCTTTTTGGCAATGCTTTAAAAAAGCTTGAGCACACCAAAGAGATCCGTCTTTTGCAGCTTCATTTCCGTATTAAACTTTTATTTTACGGCGGTTATTTACCCAACGAAGATGGCCTGTTTAATGGTTTCCTCAACGAGCCATTGCAAAACTGCGAAAAATTTAAAGGCGACCGGCTGCAAGGACAACTGCGAACCATCAGTGATCAAGCTCTCCGCGAGCTTGGAGTTTTCTAATGGGCTAGCTTGAGGTGGTAATTATTCTCAAAACGACACAGCTCTAAACTAAAAGGTATTACCTCCTCCGTCTATATCCGAGATGTTGTGTCGTATTTCTCTGATTTTTCTGGGCAATAGACATCAAGCTTCGTATTCTTAGAGGAAGGGGGGGAAAGTTAAATTCATTAAAAAAGTGATCCTATTTTTAGGCTTTACCTTTCTCGTTTTGGCTTACCAAAATTGTGGGAGGCCATTGGAATCGGGAAGTGTAAATCAGTCGTTCTCGACTATCGACATCCCCGCGGAAGATCCTCTCGACAACTCTGAAACTTTACCAAAAGAACCAAATGAAAATCCATCCGACGAAAATTCCACCGTGCCGGCTGTGCCGCCTGTGTCACAGAGCCGCTTCTCATTTCCTGGTGCGGAAGGTTTTGGTCGCTTCGCCACCGGTGGACGGGGAGGAAGAATACTGTACGTGACTTCCTTGGCAGACAGAGGTTTTGGAACTCTCCGCTGGGCATTGGAGGAGCAAACGGGACCACGGTTCGTCCTTTTTGCTGTCTCAGGCATTTTGCGCGCTCGCACTCAAATTCAAATCCGTTCAGGGGATATCACGGTCGCAGGGCAAACGGCTCCTGGCGATGGTTTCGTTGTCACAGGAGCTCGAATCAACGTCGGTGCCAACAATGTGGTTTTGCGTGGATTGAAAATTCGACCCGGCGACGATTCCGCTGGAGATGTAGGTGCCAACCGTGATGGCATTTCCGTGGGTGTAATTGATCGCGAAGTTTCTGACGTTATGATTGCCAACAATAGTTTGTCGTGGTCCGTGGATGAATCATTCACCACCTGGTACACCGTTAAAAACCTTACCTTCTCAAAAAATATCGTTGCCGAGCCGCTCAACAATAGTATCCATGTCGACGAAGGCGCAGCCCAAGCAGCCCCTCATCCGATGTGCATACTTATCGGTCAAGATTCAAGCAACATCTCCTTATTCAAAAATCTTTTCTCTGACTGTGGTTATAGATCCCCACTTGCGCGGGCAGAGAATATGGAAATTATAAATAACTTTGTTTACAACTACGGTCCGGAAGCCACCACTTTGGGTGGTGACGCCGTATCAAAATCTAATGTGATCAACAATATGTACGTAGCTGGAACTAATTCGGTAAATCGACAACCGGTATCCATCCCAACAAGCTACAGTGTGCCAGTAAATTATATTTCAGGAAATATTTCCTACCCCTTCCGAAGCAGCCTCTCGGAGCCCGAAACGAATCTTGTGCGTGGGGCCGGTATTTCCGGACTTGCCACTCAGCCCATGTTCAGCGAAAGCGGTATCCGAAAACTTACAGCACTTAACTTAGAGAATTACATGCAGGCGTATGTTGGAGCTAGGCTATTAGGTCGACTTGATTCCATTGACCAAAGAATTCTTTCCGAAGTCGTGGGTCGAACGGGTCGTCTTGTTAACAGCCCTACGGAGGTCGGCGGGTATTCCTACTCACAACTCCAAAGCATGAATGACACCGATCTTGATGGAATTCCTGATGCAGTAGAAACCCAGTATTTGGGACGTTCCACAACCTTTGATAGCCATTTGGATAAAAACAATAACGGGTACCCCGATCTTGAAGATTATCTCAATTCACTTTTACCAAGCGATGCCATGATTTGAAATAGGCGACCGGCTGCAAGGACAACTGCGAACGATCAGCAATCAAGCTCTGCGCGAGCTTGGAGGTTTTTAGATTTTTATTGCTGACGAGAAATGAAGTTTGATGCAACGAAAAAGGCATTCTGATGGCAACTTCTCAACAATTCAGGGTGGCTCGTTGGGCTGACTACTTCTTAATCTTTTTCGTCAATCCACAATTCCACCTCCAATCATCAACAAAAAAATTACGCCACCGATCACTGCATTGAGCGAATACAAAAATACTTCCTGCTTATTAAGGAGAGTAAAAGATGATGTTGCACTGAAAGTTATGACGGATTCCGGCTATTTTGTAACCAACAGTAGTACTTTCCATATAGCAAACGCAACGTACACCTGCGAATGCGCGATATATAATTACGCTCCGCCAAAGCAGTAGTGTTTTTGCAAAAATAAAGCCTGAACTTTTTGTTCAGGCATCGTTTTACAATGCTACCGAAGTCAGTAAAATTCATAGAGATGCAAAAAGCAAATATGGAATTTTAAATAAGAGGAACACAACCAAAACTTCGCAAAGAATTCTATTGCAGAGGGAATCCCGGCGGTCGAAGCAAGCTGAAACCGTGAAAACGAAAAATTCGCGCGTCGATATCGTAGGTCAACTGCTCCCAATAGTCAGGTCTTTCGAAGTAATAGCTTCGCAGTAAAAGTCGCGTTTTGTCTGACGGGTCTGTTACTATTTTGGTATCAGGTAAAAACCCCAGACGGTCCCAGACAGACTCGTTTGACTCAAAAGTGATACCTTTAAAACCCAACGTTTCGAGCAAAATTTGAATTGAAACAAGGGTGGAGTCTGAAAGGTTCGTACTGCGTTCGATGCCGAGGATGGAGACGCTTTGACCATGAAGGAGCGATGTCGGACTAAACTGAACCCCCTCGTTTTGCAGCTGTATCACGCGATCAACTTTCGCCAGTGTTTTTCGCAAGTTGTGGATTGTACCACTAGTGCCAAAGAGTGATGAGGGTTCCACGGGCAGGGTGATAACAATACTTTCCACAAGAAACTTTCCATCGCGATGGATCGCCTCGATGACTGGCTCTGTATATAGGTGTTTAAGGGAAATACGTCCGCCGTCGGAAGGATCCCAAAACTTAAATTGAACCCCCTGTTGTTGCAATTTGTGGACGTACGAAGAATAGTTCTGATTATAATAATAATTTTTGTCGATTTGAGCTTGAACTGAATGCTCGCTTAATTTAGGAAATATCTCTACACAGGCCATTGGAGAGGCCACTGTCTGTTGAACAAAAAAAGTAAACGCTAGAAAAAAATTATAGATCACAAAAACCTCATGAAACTAGTGATAGCCTAGGTGGTGGCAAGGTTTCATCTGGCAATGCAAAATTTGTAAATTAGTAAAGAAGCGTCAGATTTTTAGTCACCCAAATAATGCGAAGTTTTTTCTAAGTCCGCAGGATCCAGTTTGCTGCCGCCAACAGATTTAAAGCAACAAAATCGGGTGAGGTGGTTTCAGAGGCGGTGTCGCTAATTAAAATGCTTTTAGTGCCGGCTCGATGCCCAGCCTCTACATCGATGGGTTTATCGCCAATCATAAAACTCGCCGCCAATTCAATGCGATGGTCTTTAGCGGCCTGTAACAACATACCAGGATTTGGCTTGCGCATGGGATGATTGCTGTTGGCAGCATGAGGCGAATGATAAAACGCAGAAATTTGCACGCCATGGAGTTTAAGGAGCGCCTGCATTTTTTCATGAATCAAATGCATGTTTTCGACCTGCACAAGGCCGCGAGCTATTCCAGACTGGTTTGTCACCACAATCAAAAGAAAGTCGTTTTGCAAAGCTTTCAACGCTTCAATGGCCTGCGGAAAAAACTCAATTTGTTCAGGATCGTTCAGATAATTTTTATCGACGATGATAGTTCCGTCGCGATCTAAAAATATGGCTTTGTTCATACACTCTTTTTACTCAAGGGGTGGAACTTTTCAAGTGTTTGTGAAAGTTGATCAAGCGTGACGTGAGTGTAACGTTCGGTCGCACTGAGATTACTGTGTCCTAACATTTCTTGGATCACCCGCAGATCGGCACCGTCGTTGAGGAGATGAGTCGCGAAGCTATGGCGAAGCGCATGCGGGTGGATATGATGGTCAAGGCCGGCGTTAATCCCGCAGGCTGTAATGTGGTTATAAGCTGTGCGTGTGTTGAGGGGCTTATCACCCCAGATGAATATTTGTTGTTGGGTTTCGCGCAGAGAGGCGAGCTTTTTTAAAAGGAGCAGCGGAAAAGAAATGGCTCGTTCCTTATTCCCTTTCCCCAAGATTCTTAACTCGCGTCTGGAAAGATTAACGGACTGCCATTTAAGGTTACAGGCTTCGCTGACCCGTAAGCCAGCTCCATACAACAGTAGGAATAAAATTTGCTGTCTTTCCGCACGACATCTGGCTTCAATATCTAAGGGTGTTTGGCTAAAAGATTTCAAAACGGCGATGGATTCATCAACAGATAAAAAATTGGGTAGCTTTTGCGGATTTTTTGGCGTGACTAAATGGGGGTGGGCTTCGTCGACGAGTTTATTTTGCTTTAGATACTGATAAAACTTTTTAAGCGTGGCAATTTTTCGGCCACGAGTCGCGGGTGTGAGGTGTGAAATAGAGCGTAGAAATTGAGTGACTGTTTCTTTAAGCTCAGGAGGGTTCATTTGAGCCTTTTTAGCAAAAACCTGGTTCAAGTCATTTTGATAGGCAACGAGAGTTAAGGGGGCCTTTTTCTCCTCGTAAGCCAAGGTTTCTAAAAATTTTACGATGATTTCTGTAAAATTTAGCATAGGTAAACCACCGAAATTATTGAAAAATTTTAAATTTACAACGCGTTGTTGAAAATTCTACTTGAAAATAATTCAACGCGGCATTATAGTACACACCACTCAAGCGTGCCTCAAAATGAGGCATACCTATTAGAGTAATTGAGAGGCGGTACGTATGTCACAAATGAAAGAGGTCGATTTACAAAAATCTATACTTTCATCAGATTTAAGAAAGCCTTCCATCATCTACAAGTCCGAAGTTATGCATCAAGTGTTGAAAATGGTGGATCGAGTTGCCCCTTCGGGCGCTCCTGTTTTGATTCTCGGTGAGAGCGGAACGGGAAAAGAACTCATTGCACGCTCGGTGCATGAAAAAAGCCAAAGAGCAGACAAGCCTTTTGTGGCAATCAACTGCGGAGCTCTTCGCGAAACTCTTTTAGAGTCGGAGCTTTTCGGACATGAGAAGGGTGCCTTCACCGGCGCTTACAATCGTAAGATTGGTCTCGCTGAGGCAGCTTCGGGTGGAACATTATTTCTCGACGAAATCGGCGAGTTGAGCCCTGGAATTCAGGCTAAGCTTTTACGATTTATTCAAGAAGGTGAAGTTTATCGTGTCGGTGGTAAAGAGCCGATCAAGGTAAATATTCGTCTGATCAGCGCCACAAACCGCGAGCTGGATGCCGAAGTTTTAAAAGGAACTTTCCGTGAAGATTTGTATTATCGAATCAATACGATCACGGTTCATTCGCCTCCTTTACGTCGTCGTAAAGAGGACATTCCTTTGTTAGTCACGTATTTCTTGGCGCGTGGAAACTCGCGTATTTTAAATCGCGGACAGGAAATGAGTCCCGAGGCTCTTCAAGCTCTTATGAAATATGAGTGGCCTGGAAATATTCGTGAATTGCAAAACTTGTGTGAACGTTTACAGATTTTAGCAGACGGACATACGATTCAACTGAGCGATTTGCCTGAAACGATTTTAAAACCAGAAAATAAGCTGGTGATCGGTCAGTATGATCCCACGTTGACGCTGCATGAATTGGAAAGACGTTACATCGTAGAAGCTTTAAAGCATTTTGATGGCAATAAAACTCAAGCTGCCAATGCTTTAGGAATTACGATCAAGACTCTTTACAACAAATTGCACGAATACGGTGAGTTCGAAAATTTTGCGATTCATATGAAAGTCCCCAAAAAGGGGACTTGATGTGAACCGCGTCCCCAAAAAGGGGACTTGATGGTTAAAGCAAAGCTCTTTTACGAGAGCTTTGAGCCGCGTTCCTTAAAAAGGGAACTTAAAACAAAAAAGCCGCTCATTGAGCGGCTTTTTTTTTGTTTTTTATCTTGATGGATTTAGTAACACCAATAGTCTAATCGATGAGTTCCCGCTGGGAAATCATTGACCACAGTGAGAGTCTGGCCTGACACAGAGGCAACGCCCAAGTTGTTCCCCGATTCCAGAGTCACAAGAATATCATCTAAAAGCGTTCCGTTTTTATTTTGGTTCACGGGAGGGCACGTCAGGCTGACAGTTCGTCGCAAGTTTACAACGGCTTGACCCATTTGTGTCAATTGCGACCCGTAATCAGCCGCACAAACACTGCCAATTACTCCACTCGTTAGCTGTGAGAGTTTCTCATACGAAGTTCCATACCCTTCGTTTCCAGCCGTATTCAAGCACGCAGTGTCTCCGCTGCGGACAATAATTGAGCTGTATGAAAACGGTTTTGTTGGCCACAGGGTGCGAACGGAATTAAACCAAAACTGTGGAGTGTTTTGTGGTAAAGTACCGTTGGTTGGAGTTTCATTCGCATCGGTGATAACGACGACATTCAATACAGCATCATTACGAAAAAATGATCGATTTGGATCACTTGCTGTTATAGATGCTGCGTCTTGGCTTCGCTGAATCGCGCGTAAAGATGCGGCGATACCTTGCTCTTTTCCACTACCTTCACTTGGCGGGCGTTGAATTGTTTTACCAAATGCAGCTTTTGCAGCTGTGTTATTCATCCCGGAATGAATAAAATAAACATCAGTTGGGCTCACAAGGTCGGTATTATCGAACTTCAAAAAGCGCCCATCTTTCTTATCAGCGTCTGCGCTGACATCTGTAGTCACGATGGCAACGCGCCAGTCCAAACTGCTAAGCTGATCGATAAGGGTTGCAAATCTCGCAGCCATATTCTGCTGCTCTATTTTCATAGATCCAGAATTATCGATAACAATCAAAATATCTGCTTTGTTATTCACGGTGACATTTATATTCTGAGTCACTTGGCGAATATTATTATTCACTCTAAACGCGAGGGAATTTGAAGACGTATTTCCCAACGTATCCACAGCATTTACCACATATGTGTAATTTCCGACTGCAAGGTCCCGATACACAATTTGGTAAGTCACCGGGCAAGACGTAGTTTGGCCCTGGAACCCGCACTGCACTCCAGATACAGCCGAGTGAGTGTCAACCACCGTAAAGCCAATCTCTGGGTTATCAAGAATGCCAATATTTGGGTCTGGGATAGACGTAAAATTAATCGCCGGGCCTGTTGTATCTAACAACCAAGAGTACGGAAGCACTGGTGATGTATTTCCAGCGGCATCGCGCGCACGGGCTGAAAAATTGTGCGTACCATCGGTTGTGATATTTAAAGCCTGAACCAGTCCACACGATGCAAAACTTCCGCCATCCAATCTACATTCCACAATAAACGGACTCGTAGAGTTATCAGTCACTCGCATTTCAAAATCTGCGATGCGATCTTTAGTTGTCGCAGCGGGAGTACGTATGAAACTCAATACCGGAGGTGTTAAATCAACAAACCATAGATAAGAGACCGTTGCAGAAGTATTACCGGCTAAGTCCCTGGCGCGAACTTGAAAAGTGTGATTGCCTTGTTGGAGTTGATTGTACTGCGCCGATAACGATCCACAAGATTGAAAGGCTGTACTGTCGATACGACACTCCACAAGCTCAATTCCGGTTCCGGTATCGGTGGCAATAAATTGAAATGTAGCTGTGGTTTGATTGGTTTCCTTTCCTGGGCTCGAAGTGATTTGGACTATAGGAATTTGCGTATCAACGACCCACGTGTAAATGGCCGGTGCAGACATGTTGCCGGCGCCATCATATCCGCGCACCTGAAAGGTGTGTGTTCCGTTTGACAGACTTGATTGGGTTGATGGACTTGTGCAATTTACAAATGCACCACTATCTATCTTGCAATCGAAACGGCTGATGGCAATTCCCTCGTCCATTCCGTCGAAAGTGAATGCCCCAGTGGAAGAGTTAGAAAACGCTGCCGGAGAGGTTACAATTCGAACGGTGGGTGCGGAGAGATCGATCGTCCAATTGTAGGTGACAACAGCGGAAATATTCCCAGCGTCGTCTTTGGCTCGCACCGAAAAATTGTGCATACCTTCTGTCAGACTAAAATTAAAAGGAGATATGCAAGCGGCAAAATTTCCCGCATTCAGTTTACATTCAAAATTTAATCGCGATGAAAAATTGTCCGCCCCTGAAAACCCAAACATACCGCTCGTATTATTGGAAATAGCAGAAGGTGTCGAATTGATAAAAACTCTCGGAGCGGTAAAATCGGCAAGCCATGTCTGGGTGAGGGGAATAGAAGTGTTACCTGCATTGTCCTCTGCAATGATAACGGCAGAGCCCGGGCCTTCACTAACGCCTGAAAGATTCATCATCTCTTGGCAGCTCGCAAGCGTTTGTCCTTTTGAATCTTTACAAGTAAAGCCTTTAACGCCCGAAAGATTATCGGTTGCAGAAAATTGGAAGCTCAGGGAAGTGCTGTTAGTAATAGCGGGCGGAGCCTGGATCACGGCCAGAGTTGGCGCTAGATTATCGTGAATAATGCTGTCCCAGGTACACGTTGACTCTACCGTACTTCCGGCCTCGCGAAACTTGATGTAAGACTTGGTGCGAATGTTAGCCTCTCCGAGGCTCCATGGTTTTGACATTGAATACGGCTCCCACTGTCCACCGGAGGCGCAATCTTTAGTGTTCGTAATATACATTTCATCGGCACTATTATTTTCGATGGTCAGCGTGACCCCCGACGAGTTGGTATAGACGTCGTCGTTATTGATGTAGATGCTCGAACCCTCGCTCAGAATTCTTTGCAACGTTTCGTTGGAAACTGTAAAGGATTTTTTCGAGCAGTTTGTATATCCGACGAGTGCCACGGAAATTCCGAAGAAGAGTGGTAGCAGTATTTTGGATTTTTTATACCAATTGGTCATAACGTTCCCCCTTGACCTAAGTCTTGTCGGAAGACCCTTTTTAAAACTAAAGAGCTTCATTTAAAGAGTAAGCGATATATCTCAATTTGAGAAACCTTTGTCTCACGTTGTCTAGGACTCAGGACACGCGGTGGGTGGATAGGAAAAAGGGTTTGCGAAGTGAGCTTTGCGACGACACCAAATTCACTAGAAAGATTCTAATTCAGCGAAAAAAAAGGGGCTAACAGCCCCTTTTTTTAAACATGCTCGATTCAACTTATAACGCTAAAAGTAGCTTCCATCGTCATCAGTTTCTGCGTCTTCCTCTTCTTCGTCATCGTCTTCGAACTCATTGTAAGTCGTCAAATCGGGATCATCAAAAACGTCTTCTTCATCCTCAGTCGTTGCAACGGCAGAGCCATCAACATCGGTTTCCTCAGCGAATTCGTCTTCTACAAGAAGATCATCAGCTTCAAATGAAGTCTGCTTCGTCTTGTACATGTCGTTGAGCGATTTAGCCGCTGCAGCTGGAGTCGTCACCTTTTTAAGGGCGGGAGCTTTAGCCATCTTTGAAGCAGTCGCAGTTTTAACCGCCACTTTTTTAGCAGCGGTCTTAGGTGCCGTCTTTGCTGCAGTTTTCTTTGGGGCTGCCTTTTTAGGCGCAGCTTTTTTGGGCGCAGCTTTTTTAGACGCGGCTATCTTATCAGTCGCTTTCTGCTTTTTAGGTGCAGCTTTTTTAGCTGCCATTTTAGCGGCTTTTTTTGGGGCTGCTTTTTTAGCAGTAGTTTTTTTCTTAGGCGCGGCTTTTTTTGCCGCTTTTTGTTTTTTAGCTGGTTTTTTCTTGGCCATAAAATTCCTCCGTTAAACGCAAATCCGAATTAACCTAACGCATAGTTAGTATCAAGCATAGAAGAAATTCAATAGGACCAGATGTCAAATACAAAAAGGGGTCCTTGCGGACCCCGGAGCGAACACACACTTTTAAAATTTTGTTATTAACCGAGTAACTTAAGAGCCAATGTATTTTTCTGATTGGCTTGCGCTAGCGTGGCTGTGTTGGCCTGCATTAAGATTTGATTCTTAGTCAAATCAGCAGTCACTTCAGCAATATCGGCATCGCGGATACGACTGTTGGCAGCTGATAGTGTCTCTTGCTGAATACCTAAATTCTGCACTGTAGATACAAGGCGGTTTTGCAAAGCTCCAAGGTTCGAACGGATGCGGTTAACACCATTCTGAGCTAAATCCAGAGATTCAAGAGCTCCTTGAGCACCTTCTTTGGACATAAAATCAATTCCATCAAGCCCTAAAGCGTCCAGGGTGGCAACGTTACCCGCAGAGTCAAATTTGATTCTATCCGCGTCGTCGGAATTATGAAGTCCCACTTGGAAAGAAAAATCAGGTGTAGAACCATCAAGCAACTTTGTTTGACCCCATTTTGTGGAATCAGAAATCCTTTGCAGTTCCGACTTTAACTGTTGAACTTCCATATCGATAAAGCTTCGTTCAGTTTCACCAACAGTGTCTGAAGCAGCTTGAATTCCCAGTTCTCTCATTCGCACGATGATGTTTCCCATTTCGTTGAGACCACCCTCTGCTGTTTGAACAAGGGAGATACCATCGTTGGCGTTCCGAGCAGCCTGAGCTCCAGATCTGATCTGCGCCTTTAGGTTCTCGGAGATGGCGAGTCCTGCAGCATCATCTGCCGCTTTATTAATACGACTTCCGCTGGCCATCTTCTCGAAGTTTGAATTTATATTACGATCATTCGAATATAAATTTCTCATAGCATTTACTGACGAAATATTTGTGTTCACTCGCATACTCATTTGTTCGCTCCTTTTAAGTGTGTGTGACAACACACTCTTCGGTGAGCGCCTTAGATTCTTGACAGGACAAGAGTAGGGTTTACGACGAAAGGGTCCTTTTTTATCCTTTAGTCCTAAGTTGAAAGGCTGGTTTTCAACTCCTTCGTCGAGGAAAAGTTGTCAAAAAATAAACTCTGAGAAGAGTCTAGGGCAGGTTTTCAGAGACGTTTAGGAGAGAAAATATTCGGAAATGATTTTATTAACCCATTCCGACTCGTCTTCCATGAGGTGATGCCCCCCGGTTTTATGAGTCAAAAGCTCAGCCTTCGGTAATTGTTGGACGATTTTCATCAATGCAGAACGGGGAATTACACGATCGCGCTCACCCCACACAACCAATACAGGATCCTGAATGGTTGAAAGGCCGGCGTAAATCCTGCCGTCCTTAATGATTGATACCGACTTTAAAAAACATGTCACTGCATCGGGATTTTTAAATGGCGCAAAATAACTTTCTACGATGTCAGGCGTGATTTTATGGCGATGTGTAAGTCCACCTCGTAGCGCCGCTCTAATAAGAGGCCTCGATACAAGCCGTCGGCCCACGAGTGCAAGTTTCTCATGCGGCACTAGGGTAAAGCGTACAAGTGTTGGAGTAGCGGCGGGGGCAATGGTGATCACTTTTGGGAACCGATCCGGGTGCAGGTTTTTCAACCACAGACAAATGGCTCCGCCAAGCGAACATCCTATCAGATTTGCCTTTTTCAAGCCCAGGGCGTCGAAAAACTCCACCAGTCGAACAGTCGTCGCATCAAGGCCGTAGTCTGCGAGGATTGGCTTATCGCTTTGCCCAAAACCCAGCAGATCCACAGCAATGATTCTCTGCGAATCTGAAAAGTGCTGTATTTGATAGCGCCAACTGTAAAAAGACGAACCGATACTATGGATAAAAACCCAAGGAATATGATGTTTATTTTTATCGTTCAAATTGTCGTAGTAAGCGAGCTTACCAAACGTAAAGGTGCTGGTTTGTACAGATTCCAGGCGCAAAGTCTCGCTGATTATCCGTGGGCGACGAGTTGTCAGTAAAAAAAGTAGCAGAAAACCACATGCCACTAAAAGCGGGATGATAAAGGCACTCATCAATCGATCTCGGTAAAACGACAAAAGGCCATGTGGCCGTTTAGGTAGTAGCGCTTCAGCTGCGCGTCTCTTTTGTGTAGCCGTGCATGGTAGCCCAATGTGCACGCGTCCGATTCGTCATCGTAGTGCGAACACTGTTCGCAGCAGAAAATGGGGTTTAGCTTTAAAAAATCCATGGGAGCGACACGATCTAGTTTTATCCCTTTGCGCAACTTCTTCGGCGTCTGAGCAGGTGGAGTCTTAGGGGTTGACATTTTTTTGGGGGCCCTCATCTTTAGGTGTAAGGTATACACTCTTAAGGAGTCTCTGTGAACGACATTGAAAAAATGACACTCAAAGCAAGAGAGGCAATGCAATCGGCAGCCCAGTTCGCTGAGAAACAAAAACATCCCTCTGTAGAGCCTGAGCATTTAATCTTTGTCGTCCTAAATGAACCGGGCACTGTGGTTGTTGATATTTTAAATCGTCTAAACCCCACTGGGCTTGCGAGCTTACAAAAGACATTAAAAACGATGTTCGATAAATTACCGCAAGTGACGGGCGGGTCAAAGGTTCTAGCAAGTCAGCAACTGGTCGATATGTTTCAAAAAGCTGAGCAAGCGTCCCAAAAAATGGGGGATCAGTTTATTGGCCTTGAGCACTTTTATCTCGCGGCTTTGGATATAAAAAAGTTAGATCTGCAAAAGATTGTTCCAGCAGATGTTTTCAAAAAGGAGTTAGAAAAAATGCGTGGCGGTGAAAAATTAAATTCAGAAGACGGCGACTCTCAGTACAATGCCCTCGAAAAATACTCACGCGACCTCACCCAAATGGCACAGGAGGGAAAACTCGATCCCGTCATAGGACGAGATGAAGAAATTCGCCGCACGATCCAGGTTCTGGCTCGTAGGAAGAAAAACAACCCTGTGCTGATTGGCGACCCCGGCGTGGGCAAAACCGCCATCGCCGAGGGCCTGGCCATTCGAATTATCAATAAAGATGTGCCAGAGGTCCTTTTCGGCAAGAAAATTGTGAGCCTTGATATGGGAGCTCTCATTGCAGGAGCTAAATATCGCGGCGAGTTTGAAGAGCGTTTAAAAGCTGTCATCAAAGAAGTCGCTCGCGGTGACGGCCAGATTATTCTTTTTATCGACGAACTGCATACACTAGTCGGAGCGGGAAAAGCAGATGGAGCAATGGATGCTGGACAGCTTTTGAAGCCAGCTCTCGCGCGCGGTGAATTGCGTTGCATCGGCGCCACAACTCTCGATGAGTATCGTCAGTACATCGAAAAAGACAAAGCTCTCGAACGGCGCTTTCAAATTGTCCTGGTAGAGGAGCCATCGGTCGAAGACACCATTACCATTCTAAGAGGACTTAAAAACAAGTACGAAGTGCATCACAGCGTGCGCATCACCGACGATGCCATAATCGCCGCAGCAAAGCTTTCCCATCGTTACATCAGCAATCGATTTTTACCCGATAAGGCAATCGACCTCATCGACGAAGCAGCTAGTAAATTGAGCATCGAAATTAATAGCGTTCCGTCCGAAGTGGACGAGCTCAAACGAAAAATCATGCAGCTGCAAATCGAACAAAACGCTGTTCGCCAAGATAAAAAAGATGATCCTCGTTTAGGAGCCATTGATGGGGAACTTAAAGAACTCCAAGCCAGAGTCGCAATCCTTACCAAGCAATGGGAAAAAGAAAAAAGCGAAATCCAATCGCTCAAAGAAACAAAATCGCAAATCGAAAATGTAAAAACACAAATTGAAGTGGCCGAACGAGAAAGCCAGCTCGAAACCGCCGCTCGTCTTAAATATGGAGAATTACCAATTCTTGAAAAAAAGCTAGGCGAGCTCAACACAGCGGCAGATGACGTAACATCTGGAAAAAAATTATTGCGCGAGGAAGTAACACCAGATGTGATTGCCGAAATCGTTGCGAAGTGGACCGGAATTCCAGTTGAAAAAATGGTTCAAACAGAAACCGATAAGCTTTTGAAGATGGAAAATCTTCTCGCAAAACGTGTGGTGGGCCAGGATGCGGCTTTGATTGCTGTCGCTGATGCAGTTCGCCGCTCGCGCGCCGAGATTGGCGATCCCAACCGCCCTATAGGTACGTTCCTATTCCTTGGGCCGACAGGGGTTGGTAAAACCGAAACGGTAAAAGCACTGGCCGAATTTCTTTTCGATTCCGAAGAAAACATTGTGCGGGTTGATATGAGCGAATACATGGAAAAACATTCTGTGTCTCGACTCATCGGAGCTCCACCGGGTTACGTGGGCTACGATGAAGGGGGACAACTCACCGAGCAGGTCCGTCGCCGTCCCTATAGCGTCATTCTCCTAGATGAAGTAGAGAAGGCGCATCCAGATGTGTTCAATGTACTTTTGCAGGTTTTTGATGAAGGACATCTCACAGACGGCCAAGGACGCACTGTTGATTTCAAAAATACAGTGATTGTAATGACGTCCAACCTAGCTACGGATTTGAAAAACCACTTTAAGCCCGAGTTCATCAACCGTATCGACGAAATCATCACATTTAAAGATCTGGGACGCGAGCAGCTCAACAGCATCGTCAGTATCCAGGTGCAACGAGTGATAAAGCGTCTCGCCGATAAAAAAATTAAGCTGTCGGTTGATGAGGCTGCTCTCGAGTATTTAGCTAAAAAAGGGTACGATCCAGAATACGGAGCACGCCCGCTAAAGAGAGCGATTCAAGATCATCTGCTAAATCCACTTTCTAAGAAAATTTTATCGGGTGAGGTGCCGGCCTCGTCTCAAGTTGCAGTAGGAGCTACAGAATCTGGATTGACGTTTACTCTGAATTCTAAATGATTTTGGTAAGTTAGCAGTGTTGACATAACGAATCACTAGAGTTAGCTTGGGCCCATGTTTTCAGGAATTATCGAGTCGTGCTCAGCCATCCAACGTGTTGAGAAAAAAAGCGACCTACTCACTCTTTTTATTGAACGCCCATCCGACTTTGACGATATCAATCTGGGCGACAGCATTGCCGTGAATGGTGTGTGTTTAACGGTTGAGGCAGAATCACCCAAGCAAATCCAATTCACCCTCGGCCACGAAACTTTACGCGTCACAGGTTGGCTGCAAAAAGACTTGCAGGGTGCCGAGGTAAATCTAGAGCGTTCTCTCAAATTCGGCGATCGAGTGCACGGACACTTTGTCAGTGGGCACGTCGATACGACGGCGGAGCTTCTCGAGTTGCAAACGGGCGAAAGTTGGATTTTGAAATTATCAAAAAAAAATCTCAATACCAAAATGATCTGGTCCAAAGGTAGCGTCGCCATTCAGGGAGTCAGCCTTACTGTCAACGAGGTCACGGATGCAGACTTCAGCGTTTGCCTGATTCCAGAAACCCTTTTACGTACGAATCTTAAAAGCATCAAAACGGGAGATGTGGTCAACATCGAATACGACACATGGGCGAAAGCATTTGTTCATCTCCAAGAACAACGAGAGGCAACGTTATGATGGATTCAATTCCAGATATTATCGACGATCTTCGTAACGGAAAAATGGTCATATTGATTGACGACGAAGACCGCGAAAACGAAGGTGATTTGATATTGGCGGCCGATTTTGTCACGCCCGATGCCGTAAACTTCATGGCAACTCAGGCCCGCGGTTTGATTTGTTTATCTCTAGAGCCACAGCAAATTGATCGATTGGCAATTCCCCTGATGGTGGGCGATGAGAGAAATCATTCACCCAACAAAACCGCATTCACGGTCAGCATCGAAGCGGCTGAAGGCGTGTCCACGGGAATTTCTGCCTCGGATCGGGCCCATACAATCCGTGTGGCATCGAACCCTCGATCGCGGTCCAGTGACGTTATTATGCCCGGCCACGTTTTTCCGATTCGAGCCCAGGAGGGCGGCGTTTTAAAGCGTGCCGGTCATACCGAAGCCAGCGTCGACCTTGCAAAGCTTGCAGGGCTTACTCCAGCTGCCGTGATCTGCGAAGTGATGAAAACGGACGGCACCATGGCCCGTTTGCCTGATTTGATGAAATTTGCAAAAGAGCACCAACTCAAAATCGGAACGATCGAGGAGTTGATTCGCTATCGCCTCAGCAACGAAACGCATATCGAAGAAGTTTCTTCAGGTCCGCTGCAAACAAAGTTTGGCCTGTTTCAGGTTAAGGTGTTCAAGAATCTTCTCGATCACTCACATAGTTATGTTTTGCAAAAAGGTGTTATTCGTGAAGACAAACCTACGCTTGTACGTGTGCACGTTGAAAACGTTTGGAACGATTTGCTGGTAGCGAGCGATGATATTCATACCAGTTTGCCTTACGAGAAGGCCTTAGAGATGATGAGTCAGGCTGAAAGTGCCGTTTTTGTGTATCTTCGTAAAGAAGGACCTCAGTCTTCCGTCGCTTTGTGGACGGGAAAAGAATCCGATCAAGAACGCAAAATGGATCCCCGCGAGTATGGAATTGGCGCACAAATCTTGCGCAACTTGGGCGTGCGAAAAATGGATATTCTTGGTAGCCCCAACAGCGCTAAAGTCGTTGGTCTTAAAGGGTTTGGACTTGAAATTGAAAAAGTAGGATTCCTATGATCAGGGGTGAAATAGAGACGATTCGCAGTCGTGCGCACGATTACGTCATAGGCATCGTCACTTCTCAGTACAATGAAAATGTCACAGGTAAGTTGCGTCAGGGCGCTTTAGAAGTTCTTAACGAATTCGGAGTGAACTGTTTCGATGTGTCAGTTCCTGGTGCGGTTGAAATTCCCTTGGCAGTCAAATGGCTCATCGAGGGCAAAAAATGCGATGCTGTGGTGGCCCTAGGAGTTGTTATCCGCGGTGAAACGTCGCACTTTGATTTTGTTTGCAACTCCGTTGAACGCGGATGTTCCGAGCTTCAACTGTTGCATGGTGTGCCGGTTGCATTTGGAGTACTAACCACCGAAGATGGTCATCAAGCATTAGCACGTGCAGGTGGAGCTAAAGGCAATAAAGGCAAAGAGGCTGCGTTTGTTGCCCTAGAGATGTTGGCTCTCAAAGAACAGTTGCTCGGATAGGAGCTCATGGTTCGATCCCCAAAAGAGTTTGGTAAAAGAAAGCGCGAAGTTTTTTCGATCATCGGGTTGATGCTTCTATTTATCATTTTGGCTTGGTTTGAGTTTCGAGTTTTTCTCACAAGCAAAGATCTGCCGTTCGAGTATTCTGTTTTCTTCTTCGGACTTGTTAACTTCAATTTAGTTCTGCTTCTTCTTTTATTTTTCCTTATTTTTCGTAATTTATTTAAAGCGTTTATCGAAAAGCGCAGAGGCGTCGCTGGGAGCTCTCTTCGATCTCGTTTGGTTATGACATTTTTTATTTTTTCGTCGGTGCCTACACTTTTAATGTTTTTTGTATCAGTCATTTACATCAACTCCAGTTTTGACAAATGGTTCAGCGAAAAAATGACCGCAGTGATGAAAAGTTCACTGGAAGTTACAACGCATTTTTATATGGATTCTAAAAAACGTAATTTCTATGCAGCCCACATGGTGGCGCAAAAGCTTCAATACGCCCATTCCCGCGAAGAAATCCAGTATGTGCTTCGCCAGCAGCAGCACATTTATAATCTCGATGCTATCGAGTATTATGAGGATGTTTTGGGATCCAGGGAAATGGTAATGACCGAGGATCAAAGCGTGCCGGAAGTGCCGCGTGCTTCAGTAGAATTTCTAGAAAAAGGTGTTAAGCAAAAAAACGAAGCAAGTACGGTTCATGAATATGTAAAAGGGAATCTAATTCGCGCCATGGTTCCCATCAAAGGAAGGGAAGGTGCGGTTATCGTATCCACCTATGTGCCCCTTTCGTTGTTGCAAAAAATGAATGCGATTGGCTCGTTGTACGAAGACCTCAAGGGCAGCGGTCGTACCCCTATTCAGTACCCACTCAAGTCCATTTATATAATCATTCTGTTATTAATGACCTTGGTCATATTGTTTTGTGCAACGTGGTTTGGGTTTTACATGGCTCAGCATCTTTCTGGAGCACTTTCAGAGCTAGGAAAAGCCACTCGTCGAATTGCTCAGGGAGATTATCGCCCGGTAAAGATTGACCGAGTCGAAACAGAGGTGCTCGAGCTTGCAGAAAATTTTAATTCCATGGCACGACAACTCGAAGAAACTTTATCGCGATTGGACGAGCGAAGCCGCTATATCGAAGTGGTGCTTTCGAACGTAAGCACAGGAGTTATTTCCTTAGATCCTGATGACAATATCGCAACCATCAACGACCGCGCTGCTGCCTTATTTAAAGTTCAGTCGCAGGATTACATTGGCCGTAATCTTAAAGAGGCGCTCGGCGAAAAATACTATCGTCTCTATCGACAAATGGTTCTTAGTATGGGGCAATACTCGCTCAGTAAAATGACCCGACAGATCGAAATGGAATTGAATAACCATTCCTTTCCTTGCTTGTTTACGATTTCTCGTTTGGGGGGAACTGATAAAAACTTAGGAACTGTCATTGGCTTTGACGATCTTACAGATGTTTTCAAATCACAAAAAATTGAAGCGTGGAAGGAAGTGGCACGCCGGATTGCCCACGAAATCAAAAACCCATTAACACCGATAAAACTTTCAGCGCAGAGGTTGCAAAAAAAGTTTGGTGCATCCATCACCGACGAGGCATTTAAAGCATGCACCGACATGATCATTCAGCAGACTGACGAGATGAAAAGACTGGTCAATGAATTTTCCGAATACGCGCGGATGCCCGTATTACAAAAAGAAATATACGATATGAACGCACTTGTTAAAAACATCTCGGCGCTCTATTCAGACGGTTACAAAAGTATATCTTTCGACCTGAATTTGGATTCCGCTCTTGAGCCCTTCATGTTTGATCAAGATCAAGTGAAGCGAGTTCTTATAAACCTCATCGAAAACGCAATGGTTGCTGTTGGCGAGGTGTCATCTCCAAAAATTCAAATTTACACAAAAGGTGACTCCGCTCGGCAAATATCAACGCTTATTGTAGCCGACAATGGTCACGGCGTGGCTGATGGGAATTACACAAAACTATTTGAGCCCTACTTCAGCACTAAAAAAAGCGGTTCAGGCTTGGGTCTTGCGATAGTAAGCAAGATCGTCGAAGATCATGGTGGAATTATTCAAGCCTACGGCAACACCCCAAAAGGACTTTGTATTAAAATAGATCTGCCTTACAAGGCGACCATAAAGGATCAAAATGTATAATGAGAAGCTGGAAGACAAAATTTTAATCATCGACGATGAAAAATCAATTTGCGAAGTTCTATCAGCGGCTCTGCAAGATGAAGGCTATGTGGTCGAAACCGCAGAGAACGGTGAAATCGGATTACAAAAGATCGAGTCGTTTAAGCCGGCGGTTGTTTTGCTCGATGTGTGGATGCCAGGTAAATACGACGGTATTGGTGTTTTAAAGGTAGCGAAAGAACGTTATGTCGCTTGCGATTTTATCGTGATGTCTGGTCACGGCACAATCGAAACGGCAGTGCAGGCGACGCGTCTTGGAGCCTGGGATTTTGTCGAAAAACCGATTTCCCTCGATAAAATATCGATCCTGATTAAAAATATTATCGCTTTCCAAAGAGAGCGCCAAGAAAAAAGGAACCTCTTAAATCGGCTTCGCGAAAATATCGCAATCGTTGGCAACAGCGACGAGTCCAAACAAATTAAACAACTAGTTGTGAAGATAGCACCGACGGCACACTGGCTGCTGCTACAGGGCGAAGTGGGCACTGGCAAAGAGCTTGTTGCAAACAATATTCATTTTTTAAGTCCTCGGGCTGGTTACTCAATGGTGGATGTTAAATGCAGTCAGATTCCCGAAGATCTTATCGAAGGGGAACTTTTTGGTTACGAGGAAGGATCCCTCGTCGGTACTAAAGAAGAACGCACTGGCAAAATGGATTTAGCTCATCGTGGAACTTTGTTCCTCGACGATATCGACTCCCTGCCCATAAGCGGTCAGGAGCAAATTTATCATTATCTGCAAACCAGCAAAATCCAGCGTCGTGGAGGCAGTAAGAATATCGAGCTCGACGTGCGAATCGTCGCAGCCACAGCAAAAAACCTGCAGGCCGAGGTGCAGGCAGGCCGATTTCATAAAGATCTTTATGAGCGTCTTAATCTGATGCCGCTCAAAATTCCCTCACTTCGGGAACGCCCCAAGGATATCGAAGCACTCACCCAGTATTTTAGCAGCAAAGTTGCAGCCTCTGGTGGGTATCACTTTAAAACTTTCACGGCACAGGCAATGGAGCTCATGTTGAAGTACGAATGGCCCGGAAACGTGCGCGAACTTAAAAATTTCATCGAGCGAATTTACATCCTTACGCCCGACGATTCAGTGGACATCCACGACATGAAGTTTGCCGGCTTAAAAGCCGGAGTGGTGTCAACGTACACAGAGTTCGGTAGTTTTCGCGAAGCGCGAGCGCAATTTGAAAAAGAATACATCCTCAACAAAATCAACGAATGCGAAGGCAACATTAGCAAAACCGCAGAATCCATAGGCCTCGAAAGAAGCTATCTTCACCGCAAGATAAAATCCTTCGGCATGGATGTTGAGTAGCCGTCCTGAGTACGGTCCGTCATCCTGAGCAAAGCGAAGGATCTAAACCGTTGTCTTAGGGTTTATTGCGCAGGTTTTTGGAAGTCATCGCTATTGCGCCAGTTCTCGGAAGTAATCGACATGGGGTTGAAGTTTTGTTGGATCACAATCTTGTCCGAGGTTTGAGATATCAACAAGTTTATATTGGATATGATCTTTCATTTTTTCCATCAAATGCCGGGTCTCTGGAAGCTTGTTATATTCTTTAAGGGATACTTCTCTGATGAGTGCTCGCCCAGTGGAAAAAAATATAATGTCCCCATCAGGCGATGTGTGATGCCGACTTTCCGGATCAAGCTCATTCTGAACCATCAAATAGCCAACATCCTGGCGACCTTCCTCGATTAAAAATTTCTTAATCGGGCTAGGGTCAACGACAGGCATTTCTTCGCGAACCTCAAAAAAATTTAGAAGATCATTAGAGCTTGTTATATGTTTGTAGGCATGAAAAAGGGCATCTATTTCATAAGTATCAAACTTCATATCTTCGATGTTCACCTGATCTATAAGAGCCTGCGAACCTTGCGCATCACCCAGTTGTTTTTTTAAGTAAGCCGCAAAAACGAGGATCGCTGCGTTCTTGGGGGCAAGATCGTGTGCGATTAAAAGCAAGCCGACAGCAGATTCGAAATTAGGTTTTATGTTTTCTCGACCAGCAATCATATTAGCAGTGGCCAGACCTAACAAAAAATAATCCGATGCTGAGAGAGTTCGTGCAGGTTTTAGCGATGCCGCTTTGTCGTACATCCACAATCCCACAGGAGCTGCTGGATCATCAGTAAGTTTCTTTCGAAAATCGACCAGACTTGACTGAGCCTGCTCCATAAGTTTTTCCAAGCAAGCATAACCTCGGGACTCGGCGTCCTCATCGGGTATGAGCGGAGCCGCTGACTTTTTTGGAGCCATAGGTGCCTTAATCGAGGAGATGCTCCTTATTTGCGAGAATTCTTGAGCGTGAGTAGTGTTTTTGGTTTTACGCGAAGTTTTACTCACGGGCCATAAAAGCCAAGTCAGTAAACTGGTTCCCATTAAAGTGAAAATCAAAAATTTACGCATCCATTTAGTTTAAGGGCAAAGGGAGGCAAGGTGAATAACGTCAATGAAATCTGGCATTAGGTCATACAGAACGAAAAGAGTCCTAATTCTTTTTAAGTCTTCTTGAGATCCGCGAGCACATTTTTAGGAATGTATTTAAGTATCACTTTTTCCCAGCCCTCGGGGCCAACGAGTCCCTTTACCATGCTCGAACTAATTTGCGACATCTCTGCAGGGGGAATTAAATAAATTGTTTCGATCTTCGGAGACATTTCGCGATTTACCTGGTTCATGACGAGTTCGTAGTTAAAATCGTTGGCGCCACGAATACCGCGGATCAAATAGGGGATTTGTTCTTCTTCGGCGTATTTGACTAAAAATTTGTTATTTATAACGGCTGTCGAAACATGACTTCCGATTTTTAAATCTTTCATGGCCTCTTCGACATGTTTTTTCCGCTGTTTCACCGAAAACAAATATTTTTTACCGGGGTTTTCGCCAATGGCTACCGTCAGTTCATCAAACAACTGGGCGGCCTGCTTGATAAGCCAAAGATGTCCCAAAGTTAATGGATCAAAACTTCCAGCATAAATAGCTCTTTTGCTTTTCATGGCGCCATAGTATAACGATGGGATTCTAGAAGCAACTGAAAGGCTTTTCCATGAAATGGTCACAAACTTTTTTATTCACCATGAAAGAACCTCCTGTCGACGCGGAGATCATCAGTCATCAACTATTTATGCGCGCAGGAATTATCAAAAAGGTGGCGCCAGGCATTTTTACCTATAGTCAAATCGGGCTTCGTGCAATTCGCAAATTCGAAAACATCATTCGCGAAGAGCTTGCAAAAATCCAGTGCGAAGAGATTTTGATGCCCATGGTGCAGCCGCGATCCCTGTGGGACGAATCCGGCCGGTGGCCGCACATGGGCGAGCTTCTAAAATTCAAAAACAAAAGTGACCAAGATTTTTGCTTGGGTGCAACTCACGAAGAAGTCGTCAGTGATTTTGTGCGCAAAGATCTAAAAAGTTATCGCAATTTGCCAATCAGCCTTTACCAAATTCAAACCAAGTATCGGGACGAAATTCGTCCGCGATTTGGTCTGATGCGTGGGCGCGAGTTCATCATGAAAGACGCTTACACCTTCGATGAAACAAAAGAAAAGGCGCAGGAGAGTTACGAAAAAATGCGCCAGGCGTATCATAATATTTTTAAGCGAGTAGGCTTCGACTTCCGTGCGGTAGAAGCAGACACCGGTGCCATCGGTGGAAACCAATCGCACGAGTTCCAGGTTCTTTCCGAATCGGGAATGGACAAGCTCTTCATTTGCGACAAATGCGAATACGCTTCAAATGAGGAAATTACTCCGGTTGTGGCATCAAGTCTGACATCAAGTTTGGCATCTTCCGGTTCAGCTGGCGCTTTAGAAAAATTCGCAACTCCTGGTTTGAAAACAATTGCCGATTTAGCAAAAAGTCTCAATACACCTGAGCCTGAACTAGTAAAAACATTTTTTGTCAAATTCACCAAAGATAATAAACCGAAGTTCTATGCGCTTCTTGTCCCTGGAAATCGCGAAGTGAACTTGATCAAGGTTAAAAAAGTGGTGAACCAATCTGTGGACGCCGAGATGTGCACCGAGGATGAAGTTCTACTAATTACTAAAGCCCACCCTGGAAGTTGCGGTCCTGTAGGGTTGACTTCAGCGGCAGTGGTCTTAGACTCCGGGCTAAAATTCAAAATCAATATGGTTGTCGGTGCAAACGAAGACGGATTCCATTTAAAAAACGTCAACCCAGTTCGCGATTTCAAGGTGCATTTCAACGGAGATATTTCTCTCGCACAAAGCGGCGACAAATGCCCGAGCTGTGATGGCACCCTTAAATCCGTTCGCGGCAGCGAAGTGGGCCATATTTTTTATCTCGGCAAAAAATACTCAGATGCAATGAAGATAAATTTCTTAGATCGCGATGGTAAAAGTAAAATCGTCGAAATGGGTTGTTACGGTATCGGCGTTACGCGCACAGTTCAGGCAGCCATCGAACAAACTCACGATGCCGATGGTATGATCTGGCCAGCAGCCATTGCGCCCTACGTGGTGCATGTTTGTTTGTTAGATCAAGATGAAAAAATCCTTTCCGTTCTCACGCAAATCACCAAAGCTCTCGATCAGGTAAAGATCGATTACTTCGTCGACGACCGCGACGAGCGGCCCGGTGTAAAATTCAAAGACGCCGATCTCTTGGGCTCTCCTTTACGATTAACTCTAGGTAAAAAAGGGGTTGAAGAAGGACAAATCGAAATGACTCATCGAAAAGCTAAGACTACACAAAAGATTAACGTGGATGAGGCTGCAAAAGCGGTGACAGCAGCTGCAGCTCGTCTTATGCAGGAACAATCGTAATGGCAGATAAAAAAAGAGGTCGTTGGGTTACAGGAATTCATGCCAGTGCCGAGTGTTTTCGCTCGCATCCCGCATCTATCAAGGAAATCTACTTTCACGACCTTTCCCTAACAAAGAGCCCTTTTTGGCAACCGCTATTGCAAAAATCGAGAGTGAAGCCCGCCGTAAAATCCGTGTCTTTTTTCAAAGAGCTCTCGGAATTTGGTCACCAAAACGTGGCGGTTTTTACCACTCACGAGCCACAAGCGCGTAAATACGAAAGTGCCTCCTCGGTCCTTTTCCTTGACGGCGTCGAAGACCCCCACAATCTTGGCGCTATTGTGCGGACCGCGTGGCTCATGGGAACTTCCGAAATTTTTATTTCCGAAAAAAACTCCGTCAAACTCACTCCGACAGCCACCAAAGTTGCATCTGGAGGGGCCGAGTACGTGCCGGTGTCCGAAACGCATTTTTTATCAGAAATGAAAGCACTCAAAGACCAGGGCTACTGGATTTATGGGTTTTCCGAAAAGGCGCAAAAGAATCTTTACGATATTCAGTTTCCTGAAAAAGTTGTTTTGGTTTATGGAAGCGAAGAAAAAGGAATTCGCATTCCGGTATTAAATGAATGTGACGAATTGCTGAGCATTCCACAGGTTCAGGCGCAGGCGAGTTACAATGTGTCGGTTTCTGTGGCGTTGGGCCTTGCAGAGTTCGAGCGTCAGATGTTTGCAAAAAACAAAAAGTCTTCCTGGGTGTAGAGTCGCATTCAAAAATTCACGAGCGACCCCTTAGAATTTCGGATGAGCCTGTTAATTCGTTTGACTTAAAACGCTGAACTCCATAAAAACTCTCACCTAGAGCTTGAAAAAGCGAAGTTGTGCTGACTTAGCTCAATTGGTAGAGCAACTGATTTGTAATCAGTAGGTTGAGAGTTCGAGTCCCTTAGTCAGCACCATTTACCTTGTTTTCATATACTTGAAGCGTAGCTACACGTATACGGAGTAAGGTCTTGGAGGGATACCCAAGTGGCCAAAGGGGACAGACTGTAAATCTGTTGGCTTATGCCTTCGAAGGTTCGAATCCTTCTCTCTCCACCATTTTTTTTGAGTTTTCTCCGCACGAGAAACTTAAGCTGACCTCTAGACATCTAGCGGCATTTTCTTTCTTTGCGTCTTTCAGTTTGCTAAATCTCGCATTAAGAAATAAAAATCGAAAGCTTAAGTGAATTTGCGGGAGTAGCTCAATTGGCTAGAGTATCAGCCTTCCAAGCTGAGGGTTGCGGGTTCGAGACCCGTCTCCCGCTCCAATCGGCCGATGTGGCTCAGGGGTAGAGCACGCCCTTGGTAAGGGCGAGATCGTGAGTTCGATTCTCACCATCGGCACCAGTAATGGCGAGCGATTGGTGGTTCGTGCGAAACGGTGAAGACATTTTTTTAGTTTGAAACAATTTAATAAACGATCCATTGAGGAGGCGACAACATGTCAAAAGAAAAATTTAATAGGAATAAACCGCATCTAAACATCGGTACCATCGGTCACGTCGATCACGGTAAAACTAGCTTAACTGCAGCGATCACAAAGGTTCTTGCAGAATCCGGTGGAGCCACTGCAATGGCGTACGATCAAATCGATAAAGCTCCAGAAGAAAAAGCGCGTGGGATTACAATCTCCACATCTCACGTCGAGTATGAGACAAAAAATCGTCATTACGCTCACGTGGATTGCCCGGGACACGCAGATTATGTAAAAAACATGATCACAGGTGCTGCTCAAATGGATGGCGCCATTCTTGTTGTTTCTGCGGCAGATGGTCCAATGCCACAAACTCGTGAACACATTCTTTTGGCTCGCCAAGTGGGTGTACCTTCAATGGTGGTATTCCTCAATAAGTGCGACATGGTTGACGATGCTGAACTTCTCGAGCTCGTAGAAGTTGAAGTTCGCGATCTTCTCAATAAATACGAATTCCCTGGCGATGAGATTCCAATTGTTAAAGGTTCTGCTCTGAAAGCTCTAGAGGGCGACAAAGGCGAACTTGGTTACGGTGCAATTATCAAGTTGATGGAAGCTGTTGATGCTTACATTCCACAACCGCCACGTGCGTTGGACAAAACTTTCCTTATGCCTGTTGAAGATGTGTTCTCGATTTCTGGTCGCGGAACTGTTGTTACTGGTCGCGTAGAGCGTGGCAAAGTAAAAGTTGGTGAAGAGATCGAAATCGTTGGTCTTCGTCCTACGGTTAAAACAACTGTTACTGGAATCGAAATGTTCCGTAAGCTTCTTGATGAAGGTCTCGCTGGCGACAACTGCGGTTGTTTACTTCGCGGTACTAAAAAAGAAGAAGTCGAGCGCGGTCAAGTTCTTGCTGCGCCAGGGACGATCAAACCACACAAAAAATTCAAGTGCGAAGCGTACATTCTTACAAAAGAAGAAGGTGGACGTCACACTCCATTCTTCGGTAACTACCGCCCTCAGTTTTACTTCAGAACAACTGATGTAACTGGTGTTTGCTCTCTCAAACAAGGTGTTGAGATGGTAATGCCCGGTGACCGCGTTGAAATGACTGTCGAACTCATTTCTCCTGTTGCTATGGAAAAAGAACTTCGCTTCGCGATTCGCGAAGGTGGAAGAACTGTTGGCGCAGGCGTTGTTGTTGAGATTGTAGAGTAAGCCGATTGAAGGCAGGGTGATTCCCTGCCTTTTGTTTTTGCGGACGATTGAAAATCGTTTGCAGGAAATTTTCGGGTTTATAGCTAAACTCGAGAGTTGATAGGGTAGTGGCTCAATTGGTAGAGTAATCGACTCCAAATCGATCGGTTGGGGGTTCGAGTCCCTCCTACCCTGCCATTTTTAAAAAGGTGAATATGGAAAAGTCGTACAACAAAGCTATAACGGTCAGTTTCATCATTGCTGCTGTTTTATTGGGATACGTGGCAAGCGTTTTTATCAAAGTGCTCAGCGCGTGGGGAACATTCGCAAGAATTTCCAGTAACGATCTCGTCTCGCATGGCGTACCCGTTGCTTTTGGTGCCATCTGTTTTATTTATATGATTTCAAATACCAGAATCCGTACATGGGCGGGTGAGGTAGCGGTAGAAATAAGTAAGATTGTATGGCCGACGGTAAAAGACACTAAAGCACTGACAATTGTCGTTTGTTTAATAGTTTTGCTGGCAGCTTTAATCTTCTGGATGTTCGATGTGGTTTCAAGCCAACTTATTGAATTTATTTTAGACTTAGAATTTTAACGGGTGATTTGTGAGCGATAAAAAATGGTACATAGTAAATTGTCAAACGAGCTGTGAGGCTATTGCAAAAACGGCCATCCAGGAGCGCATTACCTCTCAACAAATGCAAGATTTGTTCGGGGATATCTTAATTCCTGCGGAAAATGTCGTTGAGCTTGTTAAAGGCAAAAAGGCGACGCGGGCTAAAAAGTTTTTTCCTGGATATTTGTTTGTGCAAATGGTGATGAACGAGAAAACATGGCACTTGGTGAAGAATTCCGCCAAAGTTACCGGTTTTATTGGCGGTTCTGCCCCCAAACCAGTACCTGAAGTCGAAGTTCAGCGCGTAAACCAACAGATGGCTCAAGGTGCTGAAAAGCCTAAGATTAAAGCCTCCTTTTCTATAGGCGATTCGGTGACAGTTGTCGACGGTCCATTTAGTAATTTCAATGGCACTGTAGAAGAGATCAATGAGGAAAAAGCAAAGGTCAAAGTATCGGTGAGTATTTTTGGACGGCCGACGCCGGTTGAGCTTGATTTTATACAGGTAGATAAAAACTAATACATAAAAACTAAAAAATACGAGCAAACTGCTTGCTCGTGTCCAATATTTCAATTATATACTGCGGATTCTGCATTTTAACATAATACCAAGTCGTCGAACTTGGCTCACGGAGATCTAAGGCCATGGCAAAAAAAGTTACCGGAATGGTCAAACTACAAATTCCTGCTGGCAAAGCGAATCCTGCGCCTCCTGTTGGTCCAGCACTGGGTCAGCACGGTGTAAATATCATGGAGTTCTGTAAGCAGTTTAATGCGCGAACTCAAAAAGAAGGCGATACTGTGATCCCAGTTGTGATCACAATCTATCAAGATCGCTCTTTTACTTTCATCACAAAAACTCCTCCGACTTCGATACTAATAAAAAAAGCAACGAAGCTCCAGAGTGGTTCTAAGATGCCACAAAAAGACAAAGTCGCGAAAATTACTATGGCAGAAGTCAAAAAAATCGCCGAATCCAAGCTTCCTGATCTCAACTGTTTAACAGTTGAGAGTGCAATTAATCAGGTTGTTGGTACATGCAAAAGCATGGGCGTAGAAGTTATTGGCTGAGGTTGAAAATGAACAAAAGAATAAAATTGGCTAAAAAAGATCTTCAGATAAGCAAAAAATATACAATCGACGAAGCTTTCGAGCTAGTGGTCAAAACTGCTACGGCAAAGTTTGACGAGACGATTGAAGCTGCATTCCAGCTTGGCGTTGATCCAAAACAAGGTGATCAACAGGTTCGTGGAGCCGTATCGCTTCCGAATGGGCTTGGAAAAACTGTTCGCGTCGTTGTTTTTGCTAAAGGGCCAAAAGAAAAAGAAGCTAAGGATGCCGGCGCTGATTTCGTAGGTGCGGATGATCTTGTGGAAAAAATCAATGGTGGATGGATGGAATTTGATAAAGCCATCGCAACGCCAGACATGATGGCTACAGTTTCAAAAGTGGCTAAGATTTTAGGGCCTCGTGGTTTGATGCCAAACCCAAAGGTTGGAACGGTTACAATGAATGTTGGTGAGGCTGTTGCTTCCGAGAAAAAAGGAAAATTAAGCTTCCGTATAGATAAAGCTGGAATCGTTCACGCTGGTGTAGGCAAAAAATCAATGGGTCCGCAAAAACTCAAAGAAAATTTTCTCATTCTACTCTCAGCAGTTATGAAAGCGAAGCCAGCAACGAGCAAAGGTATTTATCTGCGCAAACTTGCACTGTCTTCTACGATGGGCCCAGGGATCTCCCTTGATGTGGCTCAAGCGCAGAACACGGTGACAGCTGCTCAGCAGTAATTAGGTTTTAGAAAGTTAAGCGCGGTCGATGAAAATAGGTGCCTTGAAAAGGGTTTAATCGAAAGGCCTATCGAGACGGTGAAAATCTCACCTCCAAAGATCGCTAAATGAAAGGAGGTCGAATGTTGACAACTCGTGCCCAGAAAGACGAAGAAATTGCTTCTTTGTCCGCAAAGTTGGGCCGTTCTAAAGCAACGTTCGTCGTTGATTACAAGGGAATGAATGTTGAACAGGTCACATCCTTACGTAAAAAACTAAGCACCCTACAAAGTGAAATGCAAGTCGTGAGAAACACGCTAGCTATTCGTGCTTTGAAGGATCATCCAGAAAGTGAGAAGGCGATTGCCGACGATCTACTTGGAATGAACGCATTTGTTTTTTCGTATGATGACATCACTGCTTCAGCAAAAGCTCTCTCTGAATTTAGTAAAGAGGTCGAGCACCTTAAGCTAAAGTCGGGGGTGATGGACGGAGAGAAGCTCGATGCGAAAAAAATCATGCAGCTTGCAACTCTTCCATCAAAAGAAGCTCTACGAGCCCAGTTACTTGGTCTACTCAATATGCCAGCTACAAATATGGTGAGAGTGATGAGTGCGGGTCCACGTGGTTTCCTTAATGTAATGAACGCATACAAAGATACTAAAGAGAATTAATTAACTTATTTTAAATTTTATAAAAATTAGTGGAGGCTAAAATGGCTTTAAGTAAAGAAGATGTAATCGATTTTTTGTCAAACATGAGCGTTCTTGAGATCTCTGGTCTTGTAAAAGAGCTAGAAGACAAATGGGGCGTTTCTGCAGCAGCTCCTGTAGCAGCAGCAGCTGCTGGTGGCGGTGCCGCAGCAGCTCCTGTCGAAGAAAAAACTGAGTTCGAAGTCATCCTGAAGGATGCTGGCGCTCAAAAAATTAATGTGATCAAAGAAGTCCGTACTCTAACAGGTTTAGGCTTAAAAGAAGCTAAAGACCTCGTTGAAGGCGCTCCTAAGACCGTTAAGTCTGGCGTAACTAAGGACGAAGCTGCTAAAATGAAAGACCTTCTTGAAAAAGCAGGCGGAAAAGTAGAGATTAAGTAACATCTCTTGTCATAAAATAAGTTTTTATTGTTCTAGGGGCGGTTTGCTCCTAGAATTTCCTGTTTTAATAAATCTAATACTACTCGAGTCCAGCGCTGATCACGCTTGATTCTCTCTGATGAAGGGGACGGAATGGCCACCACTCCAATCACTGCTTCGAATATTCGTGTTCGAAAGTCTTTTGCGAAAAACAAAGTCGCTATTGAAATTCCAAATCTAATTGAACTTCAAAAGAAGTCTTATGAGAGCTTTCTTTTGAAAGACACAGACGCTGACAAGCGCGAGGGCGATGGCCTTAACGGTGTTTTCAAGTCTGTATTTCCAATTAGCGACTTCAACAACACAGCGAGCTTAGAATTTGTTGGGTATGTCTTGGAGCCGGCAAAATACGATGTTGATGAATGTCGTCAACGCGGAATGACCTTTGCTGCTCCCATCAAGGTAACTCTTCGACTTATCGTGTTTGATGTGGACGAAAGCTCAGGAGCGCGCAGCATTCGCGACGTAAAAGAGCAAGAAGTTTACCTCGGCGAAATACCTCTGATGACCCGTAGTGGATCATTTATCATTAACGGCACTGAGCGCGTTGTTGTGAGCCAGTTACATCGATCTCCAGGTATTTTCTTCGATCACGACAACGGTAAAAACAGCACGTCCGGAAAACTTCTGTATTCGGCGCGAGTAATTCCATACCGTGGTTCATGGCTCGATTTAGAGTATGATCAAAAAGATCTTATTTACGTCCGTATTGATCGTCGACGTAAATTTCCAGCGACGATTCTCCTGAAAGCTTTGGGTTATTCCGATGAACAGCTTTTGGAATACTTCTACGATTTAGACGATGTTCAATTTACAAAAAAAGGCGACATTTTCCGTGATTTTGACGTTGAGAAAATGTCAGGTCAAAGAGCGCTTTCAGACATCATCGAACCAAAGTCAGGTGAAGTGCTTATTAAAGCGGGCCGACGTATCACTCGCGCCATCGTTAAACGTGTAAAAGAACTTGGTATCAAAGAAGTTCAGCTGCAAAAAGAAGATCTCATTGGCAAAGTTGTGGCTAAACCAGTCGTGGATGAAAAAACCGGCGAAATTATTGCCGACGTAAATGCTGAATTAACCACAGACATGGTCACAAAAATGATCGATGCCGGCATTAGACAAATCAAATTGATTTTCTTCGATGGACTTGCGGTCGGTCCGTTTCTTCGCAACACTTTGCTGGTTGATAAGGTATCAAACCAAGAAGAGGCGAAGCTAGAAATTTACAAGCGTCTTCGTCCTGGCGAACCACCAACAGTAGAGGCTTCAGAAGGCTTTTTCCAAAGATTGTTTTTCGATTCCGAAACCTATGATCTTTCAGAAGTCGGTCGTTTAAAAATCAATCACAGATTCAATATCCCTTTTGAAGAGTGTCCTGTCTCTCATCGTACTTTGACTAATAAAGATATTATGGAAGTGGTTCGCACTCTCATGGATCTAAAAAATGGTAAAGGTGTTGTCGATGATATCGATCACCTTGGAAACCGACGAGTCCGTTCTGTGGGCGAATTGCTCGAAAACCAATACCGCATTGGTTTGGTCCGTATGGAAAGAGCCATTCGTGAGCGCATGAGTCTACAAGATGTAGAAACAATGATGCCGCATGATCTAATCAACGCAAAACCCGTAAACGCTGTGGTTAAAGAGTTTTTCGGATCTTCACAGCTTTCTCAGTTCATGGATCAAACAAACCCACTTTCTGAGATCACACATAAACGCCGTTTATCAGCTCTCGGGCCTGGTGGTTTAACTCGTGATCGCGCGGGATTCGAAGTTCGCGACGTTCACCCGACGCATTATGGTCGTATTTGTCCGATTGAAACACCAGAAGGACCAAACATTGGTTTGATTGCGTCACTTGCAACATATGCACGTATTAACAATTATGGATTTATCGAAACTCCGTACCTTAAGGTTGATAACAAACACGTCGGAAAAGATGTTGTTTATTTGTCAGCTCTCGAAGAGGGTGGACATCACATTGCACCAGCAACTCGTGAGAGCGTAAAAATTATCGAAAAAGAGAGCAACACAGTTCGGATCGACGGTGAATATATCAACGTTGCTCCAGATAAAATCTCTCTGATGGATGTATCTCCGAGCCAGCTGGTTTCGATTGCTGCCTCTCTAATCCCGTTCCTTGAGCATGATGATGCGAACCGCGCCTTAATGGGTTCGAACATGCAACGACAAGCTGTACCACTTCTCCGCTCGAAAGCTCCACTCGTTGGAACAGGCGTTGAAAAGCTCGTAGCACAAGACTCTGGAACAAGCGTAGTTGCAACGAACGATGGAATTGTTGAAGAAGTGGACGCTTCCCGCGTTGTGGTGCGCCGTTATGCAAAGGGCGTAGAGCTCGGTGCAAACGTCGACATTTACAATCTTACAAAATATCAAAGAACAAACCAGAATACCTGTTTCAATCAAAAACCGATTGTTAAATCTGGTGATTCGATCAAAAAAGGCGACATCATCGCTGATGGTCCTTCAACCGAGTTTGGTGAGTTAGCATTGGGACAAAACATCCTCGTCGCGTTCACTCCTTGGATGGGCTACAACTTTGAAGATTCAATCTTAATTTCCGAAAGACTTCTTCGCGAAGATACTTACACTTCAATTCACATCGAAGAATTCGAGTGCGTGGCGCGCGATACAAAACTTGGAAAAGAAGAGATTACACGGGATATCGCAAACGTTGGCGAAGAGGCGCTTAAGGATCTCGACACCAGCGGTATTATTCGTATCGGTGCTGAAGTTCGCCCAGGCAACATTCTAGTAGGGAAAGTCACTCCGAAGGGCGAAACACAACTTTCTCCAGAAGAAAAATTATTGCGTGCTATCTTCGGTGAAAAAGCTGGCGATGTAAAAGACACTTCACTTCGCGTACCAAGCGGCGTTTTCGGGACAGTCATCGATGCTCAAGTTTACAGTCGAGAAGGCTCTGATAAAGATGAACGTTTACAGTCGATTCTCCAAGAGAAACGTAAAAAGATCGAAAAAGATTTCAAAATCGAGCAGAACGTTATCAAAAATAACACTCTCGAGGAGCTCAAAAAAGTTCTAATTAACAAAAAAACGACTGGCGCTCTATTGAACGAAGATGGAACGCAAAAGCTTCTTGAAAAAGGGCAAATTATAACTCCAGAGGATCTTGAGTCCATCCCGTTCGACCTTCTTTCGTACATTCCTCTTGAGTCGGAACTCGAATTTCAAATTTCAAAGGTGATCGACCGTGCTCGCAATCAACTTGAAGCTGTAAAATTCGTCTTTGACGAAAAGAGTGATCGTCTCAAAAAGGGCGATGAGCTTCCACCTGGCGTCATTAAAATGGTGAAAGTTTATGTCGCCATTAAACGCCGCCTGCAGGTTGGAGATAAATTCGCCGGCCGCCATGGTAACAAGGGTGTTGTTTCGAAAATTCTACCGGTTGAGAGCATGCCTTATCTAGCGGATGGTCGTCCTGTAGACATGGTACTAAATCCGCTGGGTGTTCCTTCGCGGATGAATATCGGTCAGATTCTCGAAGTTCACCTTGGGTGGGCCGCAAGAAACCTCGGACTTCAACTTCAAGAACACATCGAAAATTATAAAGCGGATGCTGCAAAAACAGCTTTGAAGAGCGCTTTTGAAAACGATGAAGATATTAGCAAAAAAATCGATAAAGCAGATGATGAATCTGTTAAACGCATGATCAAAACCATGGCCGACGGTATTCATTTGGCGACGCCGGTCTTTGATGGGGCCCAAGAGAAAGATGTAAAACGTCTTCTCGAAAAAGCTCAGGTTCCAACCAGTGGTCAAATGATACTATTTGACGGTCGTACCGGAGAAAAATTCGAAAATCCTGTAACGGTTGGGGTTATGTACATGTTGAAACTTCACCATTTGGTTGAAGAAAAGATTCATGCTCGGTCCATCGGACCTTACTCGTTGGTTTCTCAACAACCGTTGGGTGGTAAAGCGCAGTTTGGTGGTCAGAGATTGGGAGAGATGGAAGTGTGGGCGATCGAAGCTTACGGTGCCGCTTACTCTCTGCAAGAGTTCTTAACGGTAAAGTCGGATGACGTTGCTGGAAGAACACGTATGTATGAAAGCATTGTCAAAGGTGAAAACGTCCTAGAGCCAGGGCTACCGGAGTCCTTTAACGTTCTCGTTAAAGAACTTCAGAGCTTAGGGTTGAACGTGGAGTTGGTAGAGTCTGGATTGTTATCGGATTCTGACAACGAAGCTGTGACTGTGGATGACGAGTTTTTAGAGCAATAAGGAGCTACCTTGAAAGATTTATTAAACTTTTTCGATAAACCAAAAGATCCACTATCGTTTGATGCGGTTCGAATTTCTCTGGCGTCCCCAGAGATGATTCGGTCTTGGTCGCATGGTGAGGTAAAGAAGCCGGAAACCATAAATTACCGAACATTTAAGCCTGAACGAGATGGTTTATTCTGTGCCAAAATTTTTGGTCCAATTAAAGATTACGAATGTTTGTGCGGTAAGTATAAGCGCATGAAGTATCGCGGCGTCGTTTGCGAAAAGTGTGGCGTTGAAGTTACCCAAAGTAAAGTGCGTCGTGAACGCATGGGTCACATCGAATTGGCGTCGCCTGTAGCGCACATTTGGTTTTTGCGATCACTACCAAGCCGTATTGCCAACATGCTTGATCTATCTTTAAAGGAACTTGAAAAGGTTTTATACTGCGAAGCCTACATTGTTATCGATCCCATGGACACAAAGCTTGCTGAAGGCCAGGTTTTACCTGAGGAAGCCTATCAAAATGCTCTTGATGAATTTGGTCCAAATTTCAAATCAGGAATGGGCGGCGAAGCCATCCGCGAAATTTTGCGCAAAGTGGATCCCGAATATCTCTCTCGAAAACTTCGTTTGGATCTGAAAGAAGCTAAATCAGATGCTGCAATTAAAAAATTAGTTAAGCGTTTAAAGGTCGTTGAAGCTTTCAAAGGATCCACAAATAAACCTGAGTGGATGATGCTCGAGGCACTGCCTGTTATTCCGCCAGATTTACGCCCCTTAGTACCTCTCGATGGTGGTCGATTTGCCACATCGGATCTTAACGATCTTTATCGTCGCGTGATCAACCGAAACAATCGTTTAAAGCGCCTTCAGGAATTAAACGCTCCCGACATCATTATTCGTAACGAAAAACGAATGCTGCAAGAAGCAGTAGATGCGCTACTTGATAACGGTCGTCGTGGAAAAACTTTCACTGGACCCAATAAACGTCCCCTCCGTTCTCTGAGCGATATGCTTAAAGGAAAACAAGGTCGGTTCCGTCAAAACCTTCTTGGAAAGCGTGTGGATTACTCTGGCCGTTCGGTGATCGTTGTTGGACCTACTTTGAAGCTTCATCAGTGCGGTCTTCCTAAGAAGATGGCACTCGAGTTGTTTAAACCCTTCATCTACAACAAGCTCGAAGAAAAGGGCTTCACTTCTACAATCAAACAAGCCAAAAAAACTGTGGAAATGGAAACTGTTGAAGTGTGGGACATTCTCGCAGACGTGGTAAAAGAGCATCCCGTGCTTCTTAACCGCGCGCCAACGCTACACAGACTCGGCATTCAAGCATTTGAACCTGTTCTGCACGAAGGTAAAGCCATTCAACTTCATCCGCTAGTTTGTACAGCGTTTAACGCCGATTTTGATGGAGATCAGATGGCGGTCCACGTTCCACTCTCTGTGGAAGCGCAGGTGGAAGCTCGCGTTTTGATGATGTCGACAAACAACGTGCTAAGTCCTGCTAACGGAAAACCAATTATTAATCCAACGCAGGATATTGTACTCGGTCTTTACTGGATGACCAGAGTGCGTCCAGGAGCTAAGGGAACGGGCCGGATCTTTTCTGACGTCGAAGAAATTTTTCTAGCTTACGATTCGGGTGCAATTGATTTGCAAGCTGCTTGTAAAGTAAGAAAAGACGGTAAAATTCGCGAAACGAGCGTAGGGCGAGGCATTTTGAGTGCCTATGTTCCAAAAGAAGTGCCGTTCGAAAACTGTAATACGGTAATGACGAAAAAAGAACTCGCGAAGCTGATGGATACGTGTTTCCGTCTAGCCGGAGCTAAAGCAACGGCAATAATGGCTGATAAAATAATGAGCCTTGGTTTTGAGTTCTCTACAAAAGCGGGAATTTCAATTTGTTTGGATGATATGAAAATTCCAGACAGCAAAGTTCAGATGATCAAAGATGCTGAAGACCAGGTTAAAGAAATTCAAGGTCAGTACGATGAAGGTCTTATCACTGATGGAGAGCGCTACAATAAAGTTGTGGATATCTGGGCTCAGTCGGCCGATAAGTTGGCAAAACAAATGTTAGCCGGGCTTGAAAAGCAGGAATTTATTGTCGATGGGCAAAAAATTATTAGCCCTTCGTTCAACTCAATTTTCATTATGGCCGATTCCGGCGCACGGGGCTCTGCTGCTCAGTTGAGACAGCTTGCTGGTATGCGCGGTTTAATGGCCAAACCATCAGGTGAAATCATCGAAACACCAATCACGGCAAACTTCCGTGAAGGTCTTTCAGTTCTTCAATATTTCATTTCTACGCACGGTGCGCGAAAAGGTTTAGCAGATACCGCTCTTAAAACGGCTAACTCAGGATACCTCACTCGTCGACTCGTCGATGTGGCTCAAGATGTGATTGTCGTCGAGCATGATTGCGGGTCAAAGGAAGGCCTAACAGTTGAAACTGTGGTTGAAGGCGGGGAAGTGATTCTTCCGGTCGGCGACCGTGTTCTGGGACGTATTCCGCTCGAAGACATCGTTGATCCAAACTCCAACCGGATATTGGTTCAAGCTGGCGAAGAGATTGTTGAAAATGACGTCGAGATAATCGATCGCCTTGGGGTTGATAGAGTTGTCATTCGTTCAGCTCTCACATGTAAAACACGTCGCGGAATTTGCGTAAAGTGTTACGGTCGTGATCTAGCGAGAGGAAATCTTGTAAACCTCGGCGAAACTGTAGGTATTATAGCTGCACAGTCCATTGGGGAACCAGGAACGCAGTTGACGATGAGAACCTTCCACTTAGGTGGTACGGCCTCTCGTTCTGTGGAAAAATCCATTCACACTACTCGGCACGAGGGAACAATCAAATTTAAAAATGTCGTGAGTGTTGAAAATCGCGATAAAAAATTGACGGTCATGAATCGCAGCGGTGTGATTGCACTTATCGATGATAATGGTCGCGAGCGCGAAACATTCGCTCTGACTTACGGAACAATTCTAAATTACAAAGAGGGCCAACGCGTTGAAAAGGCAAAGACTCTTGCCGAATGGGATCCATATTCGAACCCAATTCTCTCCGATTCGAATGGTTTAGTTAAGTACGAAGAAATCGAAGAGGGCGTGACTGTTACAGAACAAGTCGATCCAGTGACTGGTTTCTCAACAAAAGTAATTACAGAAAGCAAAGGCGGCGCAAAACGCCCGACCGTTTGTATTGTTGATGAAAACGGCAAGACGAAAAATTTTGCCGGCCGCGACGCTGAAGTCCGCTATGTTATTCCTGTGGGTGCACAACTTCTCGTAGTTGATGGACAAGAGATTCATGCAGGCGATGTGGTTGCCAAAATTCACCGTGAAACAAGTAAAACAAAAGATATTACGGGCGGTCTCCCTCGTGTGGCTGAACTTTTCGAAGCTCGTAAGCCAAAAGAAGCTGCTATCATTTCCGAAATTGATGGCTACGTTACATTCGGAAAAGACGTTAAAGGCAAACAGCGTGTGATCGTGACTCCAGATATCGGTGAGCAACGCGAATACTTAATTCCGAAAGGAAAACACGTTGCTGTTCGTGAAGGTGAATACGTAAAAGCTGGTGAGCCTCTAATGGATGGTCCAACAAATCCGCACGACATTTTAAAAGTGTTGGGCGAAACGGTTCTTGCAGCGTACCTAGTGAACGAGGTTCAAGAGGTTTATCGCTTACAAGGGGTTGTGATTAACGATAAGCACATCGAAGTTATCGTTCGTCAGATGATGAGAAAAGTGTTGGTCCTTCAGTCTGGAGACACAAAATTCTTAGCTGGAGAGCAAGTTGAAAGATACGCTTTCGATACTGAGAACGATAAAGTCCTCAAGGAGGGCGGAAAATCTGCAGTGACAGAGCCGCTCTTATTGGGTATTACCAAAGTTTCATTGAGTACGGACAGCTGGATTTCAGCGGCATCTTTCCAAGAAACAACTAAGGTTCTTACAGAAGCAGCTATAAATTCAAAAACGGATAATTTAAGAGGTCTCAAAGAAAACATCATTATGGGTCGATTGATTCCTGCAGGAACGGGACTATCTGCCTATAAACGCTGGAAAGTGGTAGTGGAAGAGGAAAATACGACCTCACCCGCTCCCGGCTTAACAGCCAGAACTGTACAAACTTCGCCGGCTCATTAGTTTGGGCTCACTTATTCGAGCCCACTAATTTGCGGGCTTGACGGAATTATAATTAGCGGCTATTTTTGCCGCCTTTAGTAAAATGAGGAATTGATGCCAACGATTAATCAGTTAGTACGTAAAGAACGACGTGATAAAAAATACCGAAGTAAGTCTCCGGCTTTAACGAGCTGTCCGCAAAGACGTGGAGTTTGCACTCGGGTTTATACAACAACACCAAAGAAGCCAAACTCAGCTCTACGTAAAGTAGCTAAGGTGCGTCTCTCTAATGGTTATGAAGTGATTTCATACATCCCTGGAATTGGTCACAACTTGCAAGAGCACAGTGTGGTTTTAATTCGCGGAGGTCGAGTGAAAGATCTTCCTGGATGTCGTTATCACATCGTTCGCGGTGTTCTCGATACTCAAGGTGTGCAAAACCGGGTTCGCGGTCGCTCAAAGTATGGAACAAAACGTCCTAAAAAAACTTCTTAAGTTTGAATCGGAGAAAATAGATGTCACGCAGAAAAGGCACATATAAAAGAGAAGTCATACCAGATCCAATCTACAACGACGCTCTTGTTGCTAAGTTTGTAAACCGAGTCATGTTGTCTGGTAAAAAGAGCACCGCTCAAGGGATCGTTTATTCGGCCATTGAAGAGCTAAAAGGCAAAGTTGCAAACGAAGAGCCTTTATCAGTTTTCAAAAAAGCTATCGAAAACTGTAAGCCACAATTGGAAGTTCGTTCTCGGCGTGTTGGCGGAGCCACATACCAAGTTCCAGTTGATGTTCGTCCGTCTCGCAGAATTGCATTGGCGATAACTTGGCTGGTAGATTACGCACGTGAGCGTGGCGAAAAAGAAATGGCACTTCGATTGTCTGCTGAACTCATGGACGCTTTTAATAATCGCGGGAATGCGATTAAGAAAAAAGAAGACGTTCATCGTATGGCAGAAGCTAACAGAGCTTTCTCGCACTACAACTGGTAGTACAAAAGTATTAATTCATGAGTGTATCTGATCCGAAAAAAGTTGAAGATTTAATTTACACTCGTAACATCGGCATCATGGCTCACATTGATGCCGGCAAAACAACAACCACCGAACGCATTCTCTACTACACCGGAAAAAGCCACAAGATTGGCGAAGTTCACGATGGAAACACCGTTATGGATTGGATGGAGCAAGAGCAGGAGCGTGGTATCACGATCACCGCTGCGGCCACTATGTGCGCTTGGAAAAATCACCGTATTAACATTATCGATACGCCGGGACACGTGGACTTTACCATCGAGGTCGAACGTTCTCTACGAGTTCTCGACGGCGCAGTGGCCGTTTTTGATGCCGTGAATGGTGTTGAATCACAAACCGAAACAGTCTGGCGACAGGCCGACAAATACAAAGTCCCCCGAATCTGTTTTATCAACAAAATGGATCGTGTCGGAGCCGACTTCAATATGAGCCTTGAATCTATCAAGGAGCGCCTTATGGCTGTTCCAGCAGCTATCCATATGCCGATTGGTGCAGAAGATGGTTTTGTAGGCATGGTGGATCTTGTTGCGGAAAAAGCCTATATTTGGAAAACAGCTGACGGCAAAGGTGAAAACTTTGCTATATTGGACGTCCCGGGCGAGTTTATAGCCGAAGCGCAGAAGGCGCGAGACAGGCTCATTGAAATTCTCGCGGATTACGATGATTCTCTTGCCGACAAATATCTTTCCGGCGAACCGCTGACACCTCAAGATTTAAAAAATTCAGTTCGTAAAAGTACGCTCGCATTGAAAATAACTCCTGTACTTTGCGGATCTGCATTTAAAAATAAAGGTGTTCAGCCACTCTTGGATGCGGTGATTGATTATCTTCCCTCGCCTCTTGATCGCGGTGAAATTTTTGGTAAGTCTGCAAAAGATCTCGAAAAACTTATCAGTTGTAAAACCGATTTCAAAGAACCCGCCGTAGCGCTTGCTTTTAAACTAGCTTCCGATAGTTTTACCGGATCACTCTGCTATGTCCGCGTGTATTCGGGAGTGATCGAAGTTGGGCAAGCATTAACAAATCCTCGAGAGAAAAAGAAAGAAAGAGTCGCAAAGATTGTAAAAATGCACGCCAACAGTCGAACGGAAGTTCAGCAATTAAAGGCGGGTGATATTGGCGCTATTGTCGGCCTCAAATTCACTGTGACCGGCGATACCCTTTGCGCGCATGAAAAAGAAGTTGTTCTCGAGTCCATTTCGTTCCCTGATCCGGTGATCTCAATCGTTGTAGAGGCAAAATCATCAGGCGATCAAAACAAAATGCTCGAGGGATTGACCCGTTTAGTAAAAGAGGATCCGTCCAGTTCCCTAAAAACGGACCCAGAAACAGGCCAATTTTTGCTCTCAGGAATGGGCGAACTTCATTTGGAAATTTTAGTGGATCGCCTCAAGCGAGAATTCAACGTGCAAATAAATACAGGCAGTCCGCAGGTAACGTACCGTGAGGCCGTTGTGGGTGAAGCTTCTGCGCGCAAACGCTTTGAGCGTGAAGTGGCCGGGCAACTTCAGACTGGTGAAGTTGAAGTCAAAGTTTCGCCAAATAGCAGTCAAGAAAACAAATTAGAAAACTTAGTGCAAGATGCCGCGCTGTCCAGCGAGATCAAAGCCGGCGCCTTAGAGGGTGTTCGCGAAGGGCTCGAAAGCGGCATTCTGGCTGGTTTCTCAAATATTTCAACCCAGGTTAAAATAGTTGCGATGCTGTTAGATGCAGAGAACGGGCATGTCTCGGCTTATAAAATTGCGGCTTCCCAGGCGGTTCGCGAGGCCTTGCTTAAAGCCAAAGCGCAACTTATGGAGCCAATATTTAAGCTTGAAGTTGTTGTTCCCGAAGAGTTTTTAGGCAGTGTTATCGGAGACTTGAACTCTCGACGTGGCAAAATTTTAAACACCGCCGGGCGGGGGCGCCTGCAGGTGGTTTCAGCGGATGTCCCGTTAGCCGAGCTTTTTGGATACGCCACTGGCGTGCGATCCCTCACCCAGGGTCGCGGAACTTTTTCGATGAAATTTCATCAATACAACGCGGTTAACGAACGTGTTCAAAAAGAAATTTTGACCCACTTAGGGCGAATTTAAGCGACACAAAAAAGTGTGTTTCTCGAATAAAAAATTTAATTTATTTTTTTTTGACATTAGATTTGGTTTCAGTGCATACTCCCCCTTCTGTAATTTAAAAAGCATTGTTTTATTGACCACTTAGGCTTTATAAACCCCGGTAATAACTGGGAAAATAGGGATGCGCGTATGCAAAGTCAGAAGATTCGAATTCGTTTAAAAGCTTTTGATCATAAACTTCTAGATCAATCGACAAAAGAAATCGTGGATACGGCACGCAGAACAGGTGCAAGAATCGCAGGACCTATTCCGCTACCTACACGAATCAACCGTTACACAGTATTGCGATCTCCTCATGTGGATAAAAAATCTCGTGAGCAGTTCGAAATGAAAACACACAAAAGGCTTTTGGACATTCTTGAGCCGACCCAACAAACCATCGATCAGTTGATGAAACTCGATCTATCGGCTGGGGTCGACGTAGAGATTAAACTCTCTGCTGAATAATTACCGGGCCACGTAGCCCGCGAGGAGTACTAAATGAGTGAATCACAAGTTGAGCCTCAAGAGTCGAATGAAAGTTCGACCTCAACCGCTGGAGAAATCAAACTTGGTGGGCTATTTGCCCACAAGGTTGGAATGTCTTCAGTCTACAATGAGGATGGGCAAATCATTCCTGTGACTGTTCTTAAAGTAGAAGCTTGGAAAGTAACCCAAGTAAAGACGACTGAGACAGACGGATATAATTCTCTTCAAATCAGTTTATTTGGAAAAAGAAAAGACAGCACCTCAAAGGCGTCGCAAAAGCACGCTGAAAAATCTGGTGGCGAAAAAGGCGTAAAACTCTCACGCGAAATTCGCATCGACGAAATTCCGGCAGGCGCAGCAGTCGGAAGTTTGGTATCCATTGATTCCCTACAAAAAGGTGACACAGTCAAAGTGACTGGTAAATCCAAAGGACGTGGTTTTTCGGGCGCAATGAGACGTTGGAATTTTTCCGGCGGTCCGGCATCGCACGGATCGAAGTTTCACCGGAGACCTGGATCTGCTGGTACTCGAACATGGCCCGGTTTTGTACAGGCCGGTAAAAAAGGTCCTGGTCACTACGGCGATGAAACAATCACAGTTCGTAATATTCAAATTGTCGATGTAAATGCAAAAGATGGATTAATCATGGTCAAGGGACCCGTTCCAGGTGCTCGCAATGGCCTCGTTCGAATTTTGAAACAGTGAGTTGATATATGGCAAAAATTGAAGTTTTAAATTGGGATAAGAAAAAAGTTGGCGAAATAGAGCTCCCTTCTCAACTTGTTGAACGAGAAGTAAAAAAAGAGCTTTTACACGCGATGGTTCGTTGGCAGCTAGTAAGTCGCCGTCAGGGAACGCATGCTACAAAGACAAAAGGTCTTGTGAGCGGTGGCGGTAAAAAACCATTCAAGCAAAAAGGAACTGGTAATGCTCGTCAGGGCTCGATCCGTTCTCCTTTAATGCCTGGTGGTGGTACGGCTTTTGGACCGCAGCCAAAAGATTACAGCTATTCCCTGCCTCGTTCGATGAAAAGCGCTGGTTTGCAAACCGCAATGTCTTATCTTTACGCTGAAAAGAAAATCTTCATTGTTGAAGGTATGACTTCTAAAGAAGGCAAATCGAAAGAACTTTCTGCACGATTAAAAAAGTTTGGTATTGGAAAAGCTCTTTTAATTTCTAAAGACCAAGACGACATGTTTGCAAGAGCTTCGAAGAATTTAAAAAACTATCGCTATAACACAGTAGCGGGTGTGAATGTGTATGATCTTCTAAAGTACGATGCTGTCGTCTTTACTCAAGATTCCATTCCAGCTGTTGTTGCGAAGTGTGGAGTTGAATAATGTATCAAATTATTAAGAGACCACTTGTTACAGAAAAAACCAGTGCCTACAGCGACTATAATACGTATGTATTTGAAGTTGAAAAAGACGCTACAAAAGATCAAATCAAATTTGCCATTGAAAAAGCTTTTAGTGTGAAAGTGGCTGCTGTTCGTACAGCTTGTTACCGCACACGTTGGCTGAAGCAGTCCTCAAGATTTGGTCCGCCTCAGTATAAAAAGAAAGCCTTCGTTAAGTTGGCTGAAGGCCAAAAAATTTCCATCTTTGAGGGAGCCTAATCATGGGAGTAAAGATTTTTAGACCTACGAGTGCGGGTCGTCGTGGAATGACTGGGTTCGATTTCTCTGAGATCACTACAGATCGTCCAGAGAAATCACTCACAACCAGTCTTTCAAAAAAAGCTGCGCGCAACAATTATGGTCAAATCACGATTCGTCATAAAGGCGGCGGTCACAAAAGACGTTACCGCATTATTGACTTCAAACGTTTGAAGCTTGAAGTTCCAGGAAAAATAGCCACCATCGAATACGATCCAAATCGGACTTGCCGAATTGCACTGGTAAACTACGCTGACGGCGAAAAAGCATACATCATCGCTCCCGTTGGTTTAAAAGTTGGGGACACTGTTCAATCCAGCGAAAAAGCAGATATCCTTCCAGGAAATAACCTTCCTCTAAGTGCGATCCCAGTGGGAACAATCATACATAATATCGAATTGCGTCCTGGTAAAGGCGGTCAGTTGTGTCGCGGTGCTGGGGCTTCTGCCACTCTCGTTGGCCGTATGGGTAAGTTTGCGCAGGTAAAATTGCCTTCTGGTGAAGTTCGCGAAGTTCTTGTTAACTGCAGAGCTTCTATCGGCCAAGTGGGCAATACCGACAACGAAAATATATATATAGGAAAAGCAGGTCGTAACCGTTGGAAGGGCAAACGTCCTTCAGTTCGCGGTATGTCGATGAACCCGGTTGATCACCCGCTCGGTGGTGGTGAAGGTCGTGGAAAAGGGCATCATCCTGTAAGTCCATGGGGACAACCTTGTAAGGGATATAAAACACGTCATAACAAGTCGACAGATAAATATATCATCAAAAATAGAAAAGCAAAGTAGAGGTAATGTGTGAGTAGATCACTTAAAAAAGGTCCTTTTATAGACGACCACTTGGTAAAAAAAGTAGTAAAAGCTTTGGATACAGGCGACAAAAAAGCGATCAAAACATGGTCACGACGTTCGACTGTTATGCCTGACATGGTGGGCTTAACATTCGCAGTCCACAACGGCGCTAAGTTTGTTCCTATCTACATTACAGACAATATGATTGGTCATAAACTTGGTGAATTTGCGCACACACGTATGTTTCGTGGACACTCAGAAAACAAGGCTAAAGAAGCCGGACCAGCTAAGGCATAGGGTGAATTTATGGAAGTAAAAGCGAAATTAAAATTTGCAAGAGTTGGACCGCAAAAGGCACGTTTGGTTGCCGACATGATTCGGGGAAAGTCGATTAACGAAGCAATTCGTATATTGACCTTCGAACCACAGAAGTCTGGCAAAATGATTAAAAAGCTTGTGGAATCTGCAGTGGCAAACGCTGAAGTAAAGCAAGTGATCGATGTGGATAATCTTTACGTTAAGATTATCTTTGTTGATGCTGGACCCGTAATTAAAAGATTTATTCCTCGTTCGCAAGGACGTGCGACTGAGATTAAAAAGAGAACAAGCCATATCAACGTCGTATTGGACGAGAGGTAATTCGTGGGACAAAAAGTTAATCCAATTGGATTCAGAGTCGGTGTTATCAGAACTTGGGATTCTCGCTGGTTTGCGGGTGGACCTCTATATGCAATTCAACTTCATGAAGACATCAGACTGCGCAAATATCTCAAGGCAAAATTAAAACATGCCGGCGTAGCAAAAATCGAGATGGAGAGAGCTGCTAAAAAACTAAAGATTGTGATTTCTACCGCTCGCCCTGGTGTTGTCATTGGAAAAAAAGGCGCCGGTATCGATTCACTTAAAGAAGAAATTCAAAGAATGACTCCGAACGAAGTGTTCTTGAACATCCAGGAAATTCGCAAGCCTGATATGGACTCACAACTTGTTGCTGAAAATATCGCTATGCAGCTGGAAAAACGGGTCTCTTGGAGACGCGCAATGAAAAAAGCAATCGCATCGGCTATCCGAAGCGGTGTGCGCGGTATCAAAATTAAAGTTTCTGGTCGTCTTGATGGTGCCGAAATTGCTCGTACAGAATGGTATAACGAAAAAAGCGTTCCACTTCACACTCTCCGTGCTGACATTGATTATGGCACAGCCGAAGCATTAACTGCTTACGGAATTATTGGTTTAAAAGTTTGGATATATAAAGGTGACGTGCTGAGTGCACGTGAAGCAGAGGAGGCGGGTCGTGCTAAGTCCTAAACGCGTTAAATGGAGAAAACAGCACAAAGGGAAAATGAAGGGTCTCGCCACGCGAGCTTGTTCGCTTTCCTTTGGCGATTTTGGTTTGAAAGTGATGACAAACGGATGGCTCTCTGCTCGCCAACTCGAGGCAGGTCGTATTGCGATCAGCCGAAGCATTAAGCGTGGTGGAAAAGTTTGGATTCGCGTGTATCCGCACAAACCAATTACGCAAAAGCCGGCAGAAGTGCGAATGGGATCAGGCAAAGGGAATCCAGAATACTGGGTGGCAGTTGTCAAGCCAGGGACTATCCTTTTCGAAATTAACGGAGTGACACGTGAACAAGCTGCAGAAGCTTTTCGCTTAGCTGGTCACAAAATGCCGTTTAAAACAAAGTTCATCGCGAGAGAGGTATAAAATGAAAGTTACAGACGTAAAAGAACTCTCAGGTGTTGAATTAAATAAAAAAATTCGTGAGACAAAAGAAAAGATGTTCGAGGCGAGAATGAAAAACTCGATGGGTCAGATGACAAATCCTGTATCCATTCGCGGGATGCGCAGAGACATCGCTCGTTTAAAAACTGTATTGACTGCTAAATTAAGAGGTACTCCATGAGTGAGACAAATGATAGAGGTCGTCGTAAAGAAGAAACTGGGACGGTAGTTGCAAACAAAATGCAAAAAACCATCACCGTGATGACGTACCGTTCAGTGATGCACCCAAAATACAAAAAGTACGTAAAGAAAACGTCTGTGTTTAAAGCACACGACGAAAAGGGTGAGGCAAAAGTTGGTGACAAAGTTCGCATTTTTGAAGTGCGACCTTTGAGCAAAACGAAACGTTGGAAACTTGCGGAAATCGTTGAAAAAGCGAGCCGGGGTCAGGAGTAATTTATGATTCAGCAACAAAGTCGAATGAAAGTTGCAGACAATTCAGGCGCTAAAGAAGTTATGTGTATCAAGGTACTTGGCGGATCCAAAAAACGTTCAGCGGCTGTTGGTGACATCGTCGTTGTCTCCGTTAAGTCGGCTTTACCAACTTCAAAAGTCAAAAAAGGTGAGGTTGCTAAGGCGGTTATCGTGCGAACGGTGCACATGATTCGTCGTGCGGATGGCACATGCATCAAATTCGATGATAACGCTGCGGTTTTGATTAACGCTGCTAAAGAACCCATTGGAACACGTATTTTTGGACCAGTTGCCCGTGAGCTTCGTGCAAAACAATTTGTGAAGATTGTTTCATTGGCTCCAGAAGTCCTATAGGTTGGTGAGATATGAAAAACAGATTATACGTAAAATACAGAAGCGAAATTGCACTATCTCTAAAAAAAGAGCTTGGCTATGATAATATCATGCAAATTCCGAAGCTTGAGAAGATTGTGATCAATCAGTGTCTTTCAGATGCTGTTCAGAACGCGAAAATTCTTAATACCGCTGCCGAAGAAATTGCTGTGATCGCGGGGCAAAAACCTTTGATCACCAAAGCTAAAAAATCAATTTCGAACTTTAAGCTTCGTGAGGGTATGCCAATCGGCGTCACTGTCACGCTTCGTAAAGATAAAATGTGGGCATTTTTCGATCGCCTAATTTCATTATCTTTACCACGTGTGCGCGATTTCCGCGGCCTTCCCACTCGAGGATTTGATGGTCGTGGAAACTACAACATGGGTCTCAAAGAACAAACGGTATTTCCAGAGATTAACTACGATAAAGTTGATAAAGCGCGCGGGATGAACATAACAATTTGTACGACAGCCAAAAATGATGCTGAGGGGAAAGCGCTACTTGATGCTTTTGGCTTCCCATTTAGAAAATAAAAGGACGTATATATGGCAAGATTAAGTCACATCGCTAAAAATAAAAAAAGAGAAGCCTCAATCAAGAAATATCTTGGTTTACGGAGAGAATTGCGCGCAAAAATGAAGGACATGGGTCTTCCGCAAGAAGATCGCGATGCAGCTCGCAGCCGTTTAACAAAACTACCGCGTATGTCGATGGAAAATCGACTCAATACACGTTGTGAAATTACGGGGAGACCAAAGGCAGTCTACAAGAAATTTAAAATGAGTCGTTTAGCTTTTAGAGAATTGGCAAATACAGGTATGATTCCCGGCGTAACGAAGGCCAGCTGGTAGATAAATAAAAATTCGCACCCCTGGTTGGGTCGCGTGAGGAGATGAGATGGATACAGTCGGTGATTTTCTAACAGTGATTAGAAACGGCGTGAAAGCCGGTCACGAAAAGGTAGATGTGCCAAATTCAAAACAGAAAGAGGCCATTGCTGAAGTTTTAAAGAAAACGGATTACATCAGTTCGTTCAAAGTTGTTAAAGACGGTAAGCAAGGCGTAATGCGTGTTTATTTGAACTATAATAACAACGGAAGTTCTAAAATTAGCGGTATCCGTCGCATGAGTCGTCCTGGTCGTCGTTATTACGTAAACGCAGAAAAAATACCAAACATAAGATCTGGTTATGGGCTTTCGATTGTAAGCACAAGCAAGGGTGTTATGAGTGGTGGAGAGGCAAAGAAGCTCAATGTTGGCGGCGAACTTCTTTGCATCGTTTGGTAGGTGAAATATGTCAAGAATAGGTAAAAACCCAGTAAATTTCGATAGCAAAGTCAACGTGACGATCACTCCTAAGAACGAAGTGATTGTTAAAGGTGCAAAACACTCAATGACAGTGGTTATGCGTTCGGAGATTCAAGCTAAAATTGATACAGGTAAAATTGTATTAACTCGTAAAAACGACGCAAAAGAGACAAAAGCTCTGCATGGTCTGTATCGAGCGTTAATTAATAACGCTGTTACGGGAGTCACAACGGGCTTCACGAAGTCCCTGTTTCTACAAGGCGTTGGTTATCGTGCATCCATTGCCGGTCAAAAACTAGAATTGTCGTTGGGATTCAGTCATCCAGTGATTTACGAAATTCCTAAGGGAATTGAAATTAAAGTAGATAAACAAACAACAGTGGTTGTTGCAGGGGCTGACAAAGCTCTCGTCGGACAGGTAGCAGCGATCATTCGCGGTTTCCGACCGCCTGAGCCGTACCTAGGAAAAGGTGTTCGTTACACTGATGAAGTCATCAGGCGTAAAGAGGGTAAGTCAGCAGGTAAATAATTAAAGAGGTGTAGTGTGAGATTAGTTATAAATAAAAAAAACAGCCGCAAGCTAAAAGCACGTTCGACAAAAAAAGTGCGTATTCGCAAAAAAATCAAGGGTACGCTGGAACGTCCGCGCCTTTGTATTTTTAAAAGTTTGAGCAATATGTACGCTCAGCTTGTTGATGATGTGTCGGGCAAAACGATCATCTCTGTATCTACCCTTGGCGAAGTTAAGGGAAAATCAGGCAAAGACGCTGCGTTTGAAGTAGGCAAAATGTTGGCTACGAAAGCGAAAGACAAAAAAATTGAAAAGATCGTTTTTGATCGAAGCGGGTATATTTATCATGGACGTGTCAAAGCTGTAGCTGATGGTGCGCGTGAGGGTGGGCTGAATTTTTAATTCTTAGAGGAGTTACGAATGCAAGAAGTTGCAGAGTTTGAAGAAAAAGTTGTTGCTGTAAGACGCGTTGCCAAAGTTGTTAAGGGTGGACGTCGTTTCTCTTTTGCAGCCCTTGTGGTTGTTGGAAATGGAACAGGCAGTGTAGGTTACGGTACTGGTAAATCTGGTGAGGTGCCCGAAGCTATCGGCAAGGCATCACGTGGAGCTAAGAAAAAACTCCGAGACATTACCCTCGTTGAAGGTCGTACAATCGCTCACGAAGTTATCGGAAAATTTGGAGCGGCAACAGTTATAATGAGACCTGCAGCGCCTGGTACAGGAGTTATTGCAGGTGGAGCGGTTCGAGCCGTTCTAGAGTCAGCAGGTATAAAAGATATTTTAACAAAGTGTATTGGTACGCGTAACGCACACAATGCCGTGAGAGCGACTCTAAATGGTTTAGGTCAGCTACAAGGCAATACACTCATAAATACTTTCAAGTAATAGGGCGGATCCCATGGCGAAGAGTTTTAAAGTAAAGTTGATAAAAGGTTTAAGAGGATGTTCGCAGACTCAGCGCGAAACAGTTCGCTGTTTGGGCCTTCGGCGCGTGAATGCAGAAGTTGTGATGGTCGATAATCCGGCAAATCGTGGTCAGATCAGAAAAGTGCAACATCTTGTAACGGTTGTTGTACAAAATTAATTTTGTTTTTTGAATGAGGAGTTTTATGTTGTTAGATAAATTGAAACCATCTGCAGGATCCACTCACTACCGTAAACGCGTAGGTCGTGGTCACGGTTCAGGTCTTGGCGGAACTGCTGGAAAAGGTCACAAAGGACAAAAAGCTCGTTCGGGTGGAACTGTTCGTCGAGGCTTTGAAGGTGGTCAAACTCCTTTAGTCCGTCGTCTTCCTAAGTTTGGTTTTACAAACGTTGCGTTCCGAACGAACTATGAAATCATGAACCTCACAGATTTGACGAAATTTGGAACAGAGGTTTCGCCTGAAATTCTCTATAAAAACGGCGTAATTAAGAAGAATTCACTTCTCAAAGTACTCGCAAAGGGTACAATCGACAAAGCCGTGACAGTAAAAGCTCATAAGTTTAGCGAAAAAGCTAAACAAGCCATCGAAAAGGCCGGCGGAAAAATCGAGGTTATTGCACAGTGAGTACTGCCGAAAACATGATCAACAACAAAGATCTTCAACGTCGTTTGTTATTTACTCTTTTTTGCATCGCCGTCTTTCGATTCGGCATTCACATCCCAACACCGGGCGTGAATTCGGATGCCGTCCGCATGTTTTTTGAAAAACAAGCCGGTGGACTGTTTGGGGTCTTTAATACCTTTACAGGTGGGGCTCTTAATCAGTTTAGTGTTCTTGCTTTAGGCATCATGCCTTACATATCAAGTTCAATTATCTTTCAACTTTTAAGCTCCATGGTGCCCTATCTCGAAGCCCTCAAAAAAGAAGGCGAGCCAGGACGCAAAAAGATTCAACAGTATACGCGCTGGGGAACGATTGTTCTTTGCGTTCTTCAATCTTATGGATTGTCGAATTTGCTCATCGGTAAAGAAATAAATGGTCAATATCTATTCAATCCGCAAGTTGGTGCAATTCCACTTCAATTAATGACTGTCGTCACGCTGACTGCAGGTACTTGCTTTGTTATGTGGTTGGGTGAACAGATCACCGAGCGTGGCTTAGGCGAAGGGGCGAGTGTTATCATCTTCGCCGGTATTGCTGCAAATATCCCAACGGGAGCGTTCAACCTTTGGAATGCCGTAAGCTCGGGGCAGATGAGCGGATTATTAGCTCTTCTTCTCTTAGCATTCATGGCTTTCGTTCTAGGTTGCATCATTTACTTCGAAGTTGCACAACGACGAATTCCAATTCATATGTCACAAAAAGGCGCCAACCGTGCGCCACAAATGCTAGGCAGCTACCTTCCTTTGAAGGTGAATCTTTGTGGCGTTCTCCCTCCCATTTTTGCCTATGCAATTTTAGGCTTTCCATCGACGTTAGCCACATTTTCACAGGCTCCATGGATCCAGGGTTTGCAGCAGCAATTTAGTCAAACTGGTGCTTTGTTTAATATTTTCTTCATCGCGCTGGTGACATTTTTCTCGTTTTTCTACACTGAATTAATGTATCCGCCGAACGAAATGGCCGAAAATCTAAAAAAGGCTGGAAAGTTTATTCCTGGTATTCGCGCAGGAAGAAGCACATCTGAATATATTCAATCTGTGATGGAGCGATTGAATGTGGCCGGCTCCATTTATTTGTGCACGATTTGTATTTTGCCAACAATCTTGGCGACTCAGGCTTCTGTTCCATTTATGTTCGGTGGAACAAGCGTTTTAATTTTGGTGGGTGTGGCGTTACAGCTGATCGAAAAGATCAATGCCTACCGTTACGAAGCTATGATCAAGACGGCACAGCGTCCGCGTCGTACTCGTAGGGTGAGCTTTTGAGCCTAGTACTTTTTGGTCCTCCGGGAGCTGGCAAGGGGACGCAGTCCCAGCAAATGCTGGAGACCAAACCTTTTCTCCATCTCAGTACTGGAAATTTACTTCGGGAGGCGATTCAACAGAGATCGCCCCTTGGCGTTGAAGCTCAATCCTATGTAGATGCAGGCAAACTTGTTCCTGACTCCGTGGTTATTGGACTCGTACGTGAGTCCATTGAAAAAAATAAAAACTCCCGGTTTATTTTCGACGGTTTTCCAAGAACCATCGTGCAGGCTGAGGCTCTCGAGAAGCAAATTGACGAAATTGGTGCCATTGAGATTCAAAAAGCGCTGTTTTTGGAAGTTCCCCAGGATAGCCTCCTGCAACGGCTGAGTGGCAGAAGAGTTTGTAAAAATTGCGGGGCTGTTTTTCACGAGGAGAACAATCCCACGAAAAAGCCGGGTGTTTGCAACGCCTGCGGGGGCGAAGTCTATCAGCGTAAGGACGATGCAGCCGAGGCGATCCAGACTCGATTGGAAGCCTATGAGAAATCAACAGCACCTTTGAAAGAGTATTACATCAAAAAAGGTCTGTTCGTTTCTATCGATGGCGTTGGGTCATCTCAAAGCGTCTTTGGACGCATACAAACGTATCTCTAGAGGTTGTTTTCTGTTATTTCGAGAACTCTAAGAAGGTGTCTAGTTTCGTTATGACTTCTCTCGCTGATATTGAGCTTATGGGTCAGATGTTGTGCATCTGTGGTCCATCTGTAGTCCTCGTCGCCTCGGCTTGCATTTAATATCAACTCACTTTGTATTGATGAAAATGGACACTCTCTAACTATTTTTTAAATAGTTCTTTTTTTTCTAAAATTATCTGGACTCTGTCCGTAGGCCGGTGCTAGATTTGCCGGTCTGTCAATTTATTTTTTGGAGGTCAGGTGAAGGTTCGAGCATCTGTGAAGAAAATTTGCAAGAAGTGTAAAGTGTTGAAGCGACGAGGAACCGTTCGTGTTATCTGTGAAAATCCAAAGCACAAACAAAGGCAAGGTTAAATATGGCTCGTATATCGGGTATTGATATACCGAAAAACAAAAGGGTAGAAATTTCCTTAACTTACATCTATGGAGTGGGCCGCAAGAGATCCAAAGACATATGTACAGCAATGGGTTTTTCGCCAACAAAAAGAACTCATGAGTTGAACGATGAAGAGATCGCAAAAATTCGCGATATGATTCAAGCTCAGTTCAAAATTGAAGGTGATCTTCGTCGAGAAATTTCAATGTCTATCAAGCGCCTCATGGATCTTGGTACATATCGTGGAACTCGTCACAAAAAAGGACTTCCTGTTCGCGGACAAAGAACTAAGAGCAACGCGCGCACAAGAAAAGGTCCTCGTAAGACAGTGGCTAACAAGAAAAAAGCAGTGATGTAAGGAAGGGTTGATTTATGGCTGAGACTACAGGTGCAAAAACCGGAGCTGGCGCAAACAAGCCAGTTAAAAAGAAAACGAAAAAAAACATTCCTAACGGACGTTGCTACATTCAAGCTGGATTTGGAAACACAATTGTTACCATTACAGATGTGATGGGAAATACCATCAGCTGGGCTGCTTCAGGAATGTTGGGTTTTAAGGGAAGCCGTAAAGGCACTCCTTTCGCATCGCAACTTGCAGCAGAAGATGCGGCTAAAAAAGCAATTGAACAGGGACTTAAGAGCGTAGACGTATATTTGAAAGGTCCTGGCGCTGGCCGCGAACCTGCAATTCGTGCTCTTGCCAATGCAGGAATCCGTGTAAACTCCATGCGAGATCTTACACCAGTTCCACACAACGGCTGCCGCCCACCAAAGAGAAGAAGAGTTTAATATTTTATCACGATCGAACGGAGAATAGATGCAACAAGAACATTACTATAAATTTTGGAGAGATTTGATCAGTCCCAAAGGCGTTGAGGTTGATTCGGATTCCCTTAGCACTACTTATGGGAAATTCACAATTCGCCCGCTTGAGAGAGGCTATGGAATTACCATCGGGAATTCACTTCGCCGAGTTCTATTGAGCTCAATGATGGGGTCTTCTGTATCTGCAGTTCGCTTTGATAAAGTTTTGCATGAGTTCTCCACAATTCCTGATGTGATGGAAGACGTTACAGATATCATTTTGAATCTTAAACAAGTGCGTTTCCGCCAGCACACTCCAGATGTTTTGAACTTAAAAATTTCCAAATCAGGTTCAGGCAAAGTGACCGCTGCAGACATCCAGTTGAATGATAAAATTGAAGTGCTAAATCCAGAGCAACACATTGCCACTCTAGGAGCAAATTCGAAGTTTGAAGCTGACATCACTGTGAGCTTTGGCCGCGGTTATGTTCCGTCTGAAGAGCTAGAACAAGCCAGCACCGGCGTCGGTATTGTGCCAGTTGATGCTATTTACTCTCCTATCCGCCGTGTGAATTACAATGTAACTAACGCGCGCGTAGGGCAAAAAACCGATTACGATGCACTCACTTTGGAAGTTTGGACCGACGGTTCAATTAAGCCAGAAGAAGCTGTTGCTCTTGCTGCAAAAATTATGAAAGAGCAGTTACAAGTCTTCGTAACATTTGACGAGGCTGTCGAGCCTACGACCGAAAAAGAAGAAAAGCGTTCACCAGTTCTTAACGAAAACCTTTTTCGCTCAGTTGACGATCTTGAGCTTTCAGTCCGCAGCGCAAACTGCTTAAAGAATGCTAACATTCGTTTTATTGGTGAATTGGTTGTGAAGTCTGAAGCTGAAATGCTCAAGACTAAAAACTTTGGACGTAAATCATTAAATGAAATTAAAGAGATTCTTGTTGAGATGGGATTAGGCTTAGGTCTAAAAATCGATGGATGGCCGCCAGTTGGTTGGAATCCAAACACCCAAGCTCCTACAAGTTCACGAGTTGCTAGCGTTACTACTGGGAATGAACCGCAATAGTCGGGAGTGAGTTATGAGACATAGAAGAAAAGTTAAAAATTTTAGCCGTGCTACGAATCCTCGCAAAGCTCTTTTTAGATGCCTTGTGAGTTCGTTAGTAGAATGTGGTCGCATCAAAACGACCATCACGAAAGCCAAAGAACTGCGACGCCATGTAGAGAAGGCCATTACTGTAGGTAAAACTGCCAACTTAAATGCTCGACGAGTTTTATTGGCCAGTTACCCAAATCAGGCAGTTGTTGAAACAATCATGTCTGATTTAGCTGTGCGGTTTAAAGAAAGAAGCGGCGGTTACACGCGCATCCTCAAATTAAGCAATCGCCCGGGTGACTGTGCTCCTCAGGCTTTTATTGAGTTTGTGGATTACGATGCGACAACGTATGCGGACAAAAAAGTAAAAGTGAAAGTTCGCGGGAAAGATCGCAAACTGGTCACGAAAGAATTGAACCGCAAAGAAATGGTGGCTCACAATACAAAGGTGAATCAGCGTGAAGCATTTGCACGATACAAAAACATTAAAACTATGCAAAAAGAAGCTCGTCGCGTTTTTCGCGCGAACAGCTAACTTTTAAAAAATGGAAAAAACTCGAACTTTAAAAGCAGCCCTCATTACCGGAGGGCTTTTTTTTGTTTTGTTTCTTGCATGGCTCAAGCTTGATAAAATTTATTCCACGGAATCGGCACCTACCTCGTTCGAGGTTGTAGGCTTCTTAGAAAAGAATGACTTCAAAACTCTGCCAGGACTTAGCTTCAAAGATTTAAAGCAAACAGAGGTGAACCTCGAGGCTTTAACAAAGGATAAAATCGTTATTGTAAACTTTTGGGCTAGCTGGTGCGAACCTTGTGCGGAAGAGTTTCCGTCCATGGTGAAGCTTGTGAATCATTATAAGGGAAAGATTGTGATTTTAGCTCCATCGCACGACTCCTCCTTAGAGGACATCGAAACTTTTGCTCAAGCCTTCAGTCTGCAGTCAGTGCCTGATCTCCATCTTCTTTGGGACAAGGACAATACAGTGGGTAAGGCCTTCCAGGTGAATAAGCTCCCTGAGTCGTATATCTTCGGTAAGGACGGAAAACTGCTTCGCAAAGTGGTGGGCACTCGCGACTGGTTTAACGAAGACGCCAAGTTTTTCTTTGAATCCCAGCTCGCAAAGCCTTAGGAGCTTGTTTAAACTGACTTTCAGGCGCGGGACCTCGAGAACCGCATAGAGTCACTTCAAACCTATGTCTTCTGCCGATGTCTCAGACACAGCTTTCTTTTTTACATACAGAGCTGGCCTCGATAGGAAAGTTCCGGGGCCTCTGGTAAAAGAATCAGCAACGCCAAAAAGGGAGGCTTTATGGTATTTTTAATCACAATTTTTACGTTTTTAAGTGGAGCTAATGAGATCGATAAGATGATCGACGGCGAAGCATACCGGTGCGAAAAACTACAAAGATCCGTCACCATGGACGACTGCGTTACCCAAGCCTTTAATGGAGGATTTAGCCAAGCTCAGGCCATTCAGCTTTGCCAAGGGCAAAACTCGGTGGCGCCGATAGATTGTGCAGTGCGCGCGTACAACAATGGTGTCGTTGATGTCTCTGGAGCCATTGAACTTTGTTGGAATGCTAGAGATATGGGGCCCGCAGATTGCGCAATTGACGCCAAAGACGAACCGTTTAGCAGCGTCGAGCTATGTAAAAACGGAGGAAGCTTAGAACGCTCCGGTTGCGCGAAAGAGGTTCGTCAGGAGCTTTACTTGCAGGGGATTTACTTTCTAGATGAGGCCATCATGCTTTGCAAAGTTAATAACGCAGCAATCGTGATTCGCACTTTGCGGTCGTTTGAAAGAGCTCTTGAGAATAGGGTTGGTAAAGTTGAATAAGTCTCAGCCCGTCAAGAAAAAGCCGCGCATTGACTACCAAGCCATCTAGGTAAGGTCGAATGGCTTATATGGCGGCGCTCTTTATTTTGTTTTCTTCGCATGGCGCTGGTCCTCGATGCGTTGATGTTTTAGCAAAAGGGGTTTCGCTGTCGCATGTGCCGCGCATCGCTTCGCAAGTAGTGTTGTTTGATACCTCCGAGGTCTTCAAACATGGTTCTGTTCTCAAAATCACAAACAAAAACGATTTAGCAGATTACAAGCAGACTCTGCTATCGCGCAGTGGACTGTACGTGTTTTTGCTGGATCGGACTGGCCATCTAGCGATTGATCATCATCTTCCCCTTCCAGTCGACTATTCCATGGCGACTTTTCATGGCACTCACCGCGGCCTTCTTAGGCAACGAGAACAAGACTTCTCGTTTCTTGGTAAACCTGAAGTCATTTTCGCCGGGGAATTAATGGTATCTGCGGGGAAGATCGTTTGGATTTCTGATGGTTCCACTTTCTTTCACGACGCCCCCAAAGTTGCGCAAAGGCCCCGTGAAACGTCTCGTGAATTCCATTTCAGAACAAGGCGGGAGCGCGATCAATTTTTCCAAAACACCACGTCTCGGCTGCTGACGATTAAGAATCTGATGACAAGTTGGGGCTGGATTGATGGAAACACAATAATAAAACAGATTGAAAATGCTTCGGGGTCCGACTCGCTTGCAAGTTGGGGTTTTAAGATTTCACGCAAACTGGCTCTCTTCGAAAGAATCTGCCGAGGCCAGCAGCCTTGTTGGGACTTTTATTTAAGTCTTGAGGGAAGATTAAATAGAGTCGCTGAAGCGGGGGGTTTTGATCTGCCTACCGAGCGGTTATTGCAGCTCGCCCAGCTCGACGCACAAAAAGCGTCTTTGCTCGTCCAGTCTCTAACGATGGCGCGGGATCTAGGGCTCGTGGCTGTTATGCATCAGCAGATCGACCCACAAAGTGGCGTTCCAAAACAACCACTTCAAGATTTTGGAGTCGCGTTGGACTGGTATCTGCAATTTCTCGAAGCGAAGTAACTACATGGTAGAATTTGCTTAACTCTCATCCGTTTTTAGGGGCGATGTAGGTTATAAGCCTATGCTCAACAACTTCAACTAAGTGAGTGTTTACCAAGCCGAGATCCCTCGTTCCGCTCAGGACGACGAGAGGGCGCGAGCTGTGTTTGACAATGATTATGGTCGCTCGAAGAGCTTTAAAATTCCGTCATCCTGAGCACAGCGAAGGATCTCGCATAGAGCATGTTATTCGCAACAGGTTAAACTCAGTTCTTAAGACCGCTTTGATTCTAGAGTCGTCTTTTGCGGTTTTGCTCATTGGCCGACAGATTTTCGGCCAGGCAATTTAGATCATGTTATTTAGAATTTAAATTTCTTCAAAAGATCTTTGGCTTTATCTTTCAGTTCGTCTTTGCCTTTATTTTTGGCTTTGTTTTTTTCTTCGTCGATTTTGCCCTTGAGAGAATTGATGGCGTCTTCCTGGTTCTTCAACGACACTCCGAATTTTTTCTCGAAATCTCCCACTTTGCCCATCAGTTTTTCTTTTTGAGTCTCGACTTTTTTATTCACTTCGTTGCGAAGCTTATCTTTCAACTCAGCCACTTGCTTGTTGAGTTCCTGTTTTAACGCTTCTTGAAGTTTTGTGCCGATATTGGAATTCAAGTCTAAATCCAAGTTGCTCCACGATCCAGTGGCGCTTCCCTGTAATGACAATGCACCAAGGCTGCCCGAAATGTTGGTTAATATTTCCTTTACTTTCGACGATTTTGCTTCGATCACATAAGCAATTTTGTCGAAAGTTGCGTCAAAGTTAAGAGACACGCCTTCGTCCAACAATTCTACTTTTAGCAGGGACGAGCCAGTTGCTTGTTGAAAGCCAAAAGTGACGTCGCTTGATTTCGACAGCATCATATCTTTGAGTGGAAAGGCGCCAATTTTAATTGTGCCATATTCCTTTGCATTTTCTGTGCGATGATCGACGACAGCGTGAATAGCCACGTCGTACATCTGACTTTTAGGAAACTCCCCCGTAAGCTTCGCCTCCATGGGTTGTGCGAGGCTGGCGGGTGAATCCGAAATATTGAGAATTTCCCCACCAATGCTTCCGGAAAATCCTTCAGCACTGGCTTTGGAATTCACATTGGCTTTTTGAATCCATAGCTGAGGATAGCCCTTTGTGATGCGAAATTTAAAGTCTTTACCGGTTTGCCGCTCACGCGGTGTGATGGCTTGTTTTTGGCGATCTTTTTTTGGCGGGGGCATATACTCCCGCGCAAGCCGCATGTACTTTTCGGCGCGGTAGATTTCATTCGCAAACTGGCGTCCAAAAATCCGCATTGCCAAATCCTTTGGATCTAGCGAGGGAATTCCGAGCTTCCCTTCAAGGTCTTTTAAGTCTTCATCGACATATTTTTTGATATCCGTATAGAGATTCTTGTAAAGCTTCAGATCACCAGAAAGCTCGCCGCTGGTGTTTTTGATTGTTTTGTATTTTTCGTCTACTTCCTTATAAAGGGTTTCAGCCTCTTTAACTGCAGCAAGAATCACCTTTGGATCTTTGCTATCTACTTTTAAAGCTTTCACGCGATTTTCGATTTTTTTAAGCTCTTCTTTTTGTGGCAGTTTGTCGATGCGTTCTTTCCACAGTTTTTCTTTGGCTTCGAGCTCGGTCTCCATTTTTTCAATAAACTGGGAGGTCTTTAGATTGCCTTCCATCTCCTTCAGTTTATCTTTGTAATTATCGCCTTGGGCAATGGCCGCAAGATCGCCAAAAATATTGCCTTCTAAAACCTTGTTGGTCACTTCGAGCGCGCTCGACTTCATACTTTGCACGTTATCGTCGGCGCTTTTTTTAACCGGTAGTACCCGACCTGGGCTTTTGCGAACGGTGTTAATCATAACATCCGCGACCGAAGCTAACGGAACCACGACTTTGCCGCGAAGCAAAGCATCCCAAAGCGCTTTAAACTGAATGGTGCCAATTTGTAAAACGTTGTGCGTTGGAGCTTCTTTATTGGTAACTTGAATGTTGCGAATATCGAGCGAAGCATTCAAAAAGCTTGTTGAAAGAGAATCGATATTTACTTCGGCGCCATTCGCGTAGGTTCCACCCATCTCTATGCCAGCTTTTAGGTGAATGTCGAAGAAGAATTTAAAATAGGCAAAAAACAGCAAAAAGACGATGGCGATGGGAATGATCGCTTCGAAACGGATCGGCCCCTTTTTTTTCTTGATTGCTTTTTCTTTGCTCATTCAACACCTCCGTACAAATTGTCGTAACTGACGTACCACTTATAAAAGGTGGTCGCCTTGAAAAACTTCCAGGCTTTGGTTTCTTTGACTCGGGCAACGACAGTCGTGCGGTACTTACTCACTGCATACTTTGACCCGTAAAAAACTGCTGGAATCAGGGCAATGGAAACAATGCCCGAGCCCATAACAATGCTGTTGTAAAATCGTGTCCACGGAACAATGGGCATATTGTAAAGCGTGGTAAAAAGCGGCTCCAAAGAATCCATAGTGAGCACTGCCGAACCTACTGCATGAAAAACAGGATCGAGAAAAAATGCGATGAACTTAAAAAAGAAAGCCGCTAAAAAAGCTGCGCCAATCTGAATTCGGAAAATAAATAATAGAAAAAACACCAGCACGCTTTGCAATGAGAACGCCGGTGTCATGCCGAGAACAAAGCCCAGCGATATACCCCAGGCAACGGGGGTGGTTTCGTTTTCGGAATGGAGAAGTTTTACAAGCTCAAAAAGCTGTTTTAATAAGACGGTCATGGGTGTCCTTTTCGTTGTAAGACGATGATACCAGGGTTTTTGCGGAGAGCAACCGGTCGAGTGTGCAAGGCGTCTGAGTTCCAGCTTGTGAGCAGTGGCTGTCATCAGATATATAAGAAGTATTGCCGAAGCGAAGGCTGAAGGCAAAAAGCCCTTGCGCTAGATTATGAGGAGCAAACATGTCCATTCCGTATCTCGATCTGTCCGTTCAGTATAAAAAAATTCAAAGCAAAATTGAACCCAAGATTTTACAAATTTTAGCAAGCGGCCAGTACGTGTTGGGTCCAGAGGTTTCTGCCTGCGAGAGCGAGCTTGCGGAGTTTACAGGAACAAAGTTTGCGTCTGCTGTTTCTAATGGCACTGTGGCTCTGTTAAACGCACTTTTAGCGGTAGGAGTGAAGCCTGGTGACGAAGTTGTCACCACAGGATTTTCGTTTTTCGCTACGGCTGGAGTAATTTCGCTGTTGGGAGCTCATCCAGTATTTGTCGATATTGAGCCCGATACTTACAACATCAATGTGGGACTGCTTGAAAAAGCCATCACACCGAAAACGAAAGCCATCATGCCGGTTTCTCTTTATGGGCAAATTTCAGATATGGATGATATCAACAGCATTGCACAAAAGCATGGACTGTTCGTGATCGAAGATGCTGCTCAAAGTTTTGGCGCACTCTACAAAGGAAAGCGTAGCTGCTCGCTGAGCCATATTGGTTGCACAAGTTTTTTTCCGGCAAAGCCATTGGGCTGTGCGGGTGATGGTGGCGCCGTTTTTACGTCCGATCCAGAGTTAGCAAAAAAATTAGATTGGATTCGAGTTCACGGGCAGACAAAAAGATACCATCACGAATACATTGGATTCAATGGACGGTTAGATCCAATTCAGTGCGCCTTCGTTCGCGAAAAACTTAAATTCTACGATACTGATTTGGCCGAGCGCCGTGAAATTGGACAGGCTTACAATGATGCCTTCGCTGGCCTTAAGAATGTAAGCATTCCTGTCGTGCGCGCGGATCGCAACACTGTGTTTGCGCAGTACACACTGGCGGTGCCAGAGCGCGAGGAGTTTATAAAAAGTTTGGAGCAGTCGGGTGTGCCGACATCCATTCACTATCCCTCTGGAATGCACGAACAACCGGTTTACAAAAATTTGCCCAAAGTTTCTTTACCAGTTACGGAAAAACTATCAAAGCAGGTTTTTAGCCTTCCACTTTACCCCGGAATGCCAAAAGCTAATGTAAAGACCGTGATCGAAGCAGTCCAGAAGGCCGCAAATTAGATGTACGTCATTGCATTTGCAGCTTCGTTCAGTTTTGTTTTGTCTCTCCTATTGACGATTTATTATCGTCGAGTGGCGTTGAAATATGGAATCTTAGATGTTCCGAACGAACGAAGTTCGCACAAAATGCCAATTCCGCGAGGATCTGGGATTACATTTTTTCTAAGTTTTAATTTAGTTCTCGCAGTTTTGGTGCAACAAGATATTTTAACCTTGAAGTACACATTCCCGGTGTTTTTAGGTGGGCCGGTTATTCTGCTCCTCGGTTACTGGGATGATATCAGTTCGATTCCTGCGGGCGTTCGTCTCACTGTGCATGTTCTTGTTTCGTTTTTTATTTTCATTCTCATCTCGTCAGGATTTTCGAAAGATGTAACCATTTCTTTTCTGCCGGCATGGCCGTGGTTAACCACCGCCTTTTGTATTTTGTTTATCGCTTGGTTTATAAATCTTTATAATTTTATGGACGGCTGCGACGGGTTAGCGACGAGTGTCGGTATGGTTGGGTCAGGCCTCATTTCTTTACTTTCGTATATTTCTGGACATGAAGATCTCGCCGTGACCTATCTGATTTTGGCCTATTCCTTAGCAGGCTTTTTAGTCTTCAACTGGCATCCTGCAAAAGTTTTTATGGGTGATGCCGGTGCTTATTTTTTAGGTTACGTTTTTGGCGCACTGGCTCTGGTCTCAAAAATGTACTACGACAGTTCGCTTTACATTCATCTCATCGTATTTGGTTTGATGATTGTGGATGCCACCTGGACATTGCTTCGGCGAGCGCTGCGTGGAGAGCGAGTCTTCAACGCCCATCGCCAACATGGATTTCAGAAATTAATGCACCAAGGGTGGGGTCATGCTCGGGTCACGTCGCTGTATGTTTTGATTACGGTGTTGTGGTTGTTTCCCATGGCTGCTTTTTGCATGCGCTATCCGACTTTGAGTTTTGCATTTTTAGTGGCAGCCTACGTGCCGGTTTTTGGTTTTGTTTTGTACCTAAAAGCGGGTGAGGCTGAAATATGACATTAGGCTATACAATTGATAAAACTGTCACCGAAGTTCTCAAAGCGAAGCCTTTTACTGTCTCAGCCGAAGTGGTACCGCCCAGAAATGGCGAAGATCAAACACACACTTTTACAAAACTAAAACGGATTATCGATTCTGGAGTGGATTTTTTATCCGTTACCAAAGGGGCGGGTGGAAGCTTACGCGGAGGGAGTCTGCCTATTGCGCAAGCGATTAAAGAAAAGCTTAATCGCCCTTGCATCGCCCATTTTACCTGTCGCGATTTGGTGCCGGAAGAGGTGGAGAATCTATTGATGGATCATCATTACTTTGGCATTCGAAATATCTTAGCACTTCGCGGCGATCCGCCCATGGGGCAGACCGATTGGAAACCCCGCGAGGGCGGGTACTCCTTCGCCTACGAGCTCGTTAACCACGTGATGAAAATGAACCGGGGCGAATTTTTAAAGCGCAAAGATTTTAATGTGGAAGCAGGCGAAAGGACGCAATTCTGCATCGGAGTTGCAGCCTACCCCGAGCATCCAAATCCAAAAGAACGACGAGAATTTATTAAGGCCAAGTTTGATGCCGGCGCCGAGTACGGAATTACGCAAATGCTTTTTGATCCCGAAAAATACGAACAATTTTTGAACGAAGTTCGTGCTATGGGATTTGCGCAACCGTTGTTGCCGGGTCTGAGAATTTTGAAATCAAAAAAACAAGCCAAAATCATGGAGCAGCGATTTCAGTGCTCGGTACCACCGTGGTACATGGACGAGCTCCCCGAAGACGGCCAAGAGGCGTCCATAGACAATATTTTGCAGCCCTTCTTCCGCCTTGTTGAGTCTTTAAAAGCGACGGGAGCCCACGGGGTGCACATGTTTGTACTTGCAGACACCGACATAAATTGTGAAGCTATCATGAAGCTCTGTAGCAACTAAAGCTTGAGCTACCAAGGAGAAATAATGATTCCAGTGATTCTTTCCGGTGGTTCAGGAAGTCGATTGTGGCCTGTCTCGCGCTCGTCTTACCCCAAGCAATTCTGCGATATATTCGATGAGCCTCTTTTAGAAAAAACACTCAAACGAGTGATGGCACTAGGCACACCTTACGTGATCACCGTAGAGGCGCTGCGCGTTCTCACTGATAAGTGCGTGGTCGATTTAGGAATGACAAGCGAGCAGGTGATTTACGAGCCGCTTGTAAAAAACACAGCTCCCGCGATCGCACTGATCTGTCAAAAAATGCTTTTAACAAAAAAAGAAAACGAAATTTTAGCGGTGTTCCCAGCTGATCATATCATTGCCGACGAAAAAGAGTTTTTGAAAGTGATTGAATTTGCAAAACAGTGTGCAGAAAAAAATCAAATTGTGACGGTTGGAATCCAGCCCGATTACGCGGCCACTGGATTTGGCTACATCGAGTGCGATGACGATGATTTTGCAAAAGACGATCACCTCAAGGCAAAACAGGTTAAGGGGTTTCGCGAAAAACCAAATCTTGCCAACGCTGAAAAATTCTTGAGCGAAAAGAATTACGTTTGGAACGCAGGCATGTTTGTTTTCAAAGTTTCGACGATGATCGAAGCTTTCAAACTGCACATGCCCGAATTGTGGCTTATTGTTTCAACTTTGAAGAGCGACTTTTCTAATCTCAAAGCTGTGTATGAACAGGTTCCTTCCATCAGCATCGATTACGGTATTATGGAAAAAGTCAGTAACCAGGTGTGTATTCCCTGTCGTATGGGCTGGAGTGATTTAGGGTCTTGGGATGATTTTGCCAAGCTGTTTAAAGATAAGGCTACAGTGGGAGCTAGTGCTTCAGATGTTCATGAAGTGCACAGCAAAGATAACTTTGTTTTTTCGCTCAAACAAAAGCTTGTGGGTTTAGTGGGCGTGAGCGACTTAATTGTGATCGATACGCCTGATGCATTGTTGATTTCGAAAAAAGGGTCATCCCAGGACATAAAAACTCTCGTAGAAGACCTCAACAAACAAAAAAATAAAAAGACCTCAGAGCATTCGTTTGATTTCCGCCCGTGGGGACAGTACGAAATTCTTTCGGACACTTCGGATTACAAAATCAAGGTGATCAGAGTAAACCCAGGTGCACAGTTGTCCTATCAATCCCACGAACATCGCAGTGAACACTGGGTGGTGATTGAGGGTGAGGGGGACGTAATAATTAACGAGCAAGCTTTGAGCGTATCGCCGGGAAGTTCCATCGTGATTCCCGAAAATTCTAAACACCGAATCAAAAATACCAGTACCAAAATTCTTCGCTTTGTCGAGGTTCAGACAGGAGATTATTTTGGGGAGGACGATATTAAACGCTATCAGGATGACTATAAACGGGTCTAGATGAGGGCAAGATATCGGTCGATCGCTCCAGAATGCCGCGACATGGATTGCTGTGAACGATCGCACAAAAAGTCGTTTGACTTATAGAGGCAATATTATTTAATTAGGGCCTTCCGTTCTTTTACGACGCTATTTTGGAAGTAAAAACTCACAAAGGATTTTTCTTGGAAGCCATCAACGTTTCTGTTTTTCGTAAGATTAGAGCACCTTTTGATCGCTGGAAGGCCCAGCAAGCTCTCAAGAAGTTTCATTCTAAAAAACGTACAATTGCCGAAACGATAAATTACGCCATGAAGTTTCCATCTTCAGGATGTTTTAGAATTGATTCTATTCAGATCCAAAGCGAGTTTAGCGCATTAGTTGAGCAAGTAAAATCTGAGTCTCCTAAGGTAATACTCGAAATAGGAACAGCGCGAGGAGGAACACTGTTTGCTTGGTCTCAGCTTGCATCAGATCTAGTTTTAAGTTGCGATCTCAATGGCCCAGGATACAAAGAAGATCTTTATAAAAAACTCCCACCACCGGATTCCAACTGCAAAATAATTGCCTTACAAGGAAATTCCCATGATCCTCTCTTCAAAGCGTCTGTCAAAAAACATCTGAATGCACAGCTTGTGGATTTTCTCTTTTTAGATGGAGATCACACCGAAAGTGGAGTCGAACAAGACTTCAACGACTATATCGAATTTGTTCGCCCAGGCGGCTTAGTGGCTTTTCATGATATCGTCGAGAGGCAGCCTTATCCAACGAACCAAGTCTACTATTTTTGGTCCAGAATTAAAAATAACTATAAGTTTACGGAATATATCGCCGAAGCTTCTCAATGTGGCTTCGGTATTGGAGTCCTTAAGGTTCCGGTGACGCCGAAGCACTAATACGCAGTTCTCATCTCCAATGGCGTCGCCAGCTATGATAGGATCATCATTCGGTCCAACTCCAATGCAAAGTAAAGATCTTTCTTAACGGGTCTTTCGCTCGCTCTGTTCTTCTGCTTTCTTGTCGGCCTGGTTGCGGTCATCTTGACGCCCGTTTTGAACGCTAAAAATTGCAGACATTCCATTTGAACTTGGCTATACAAAGAAATGTTCAAAAACGCTTCGAAACTAATACAATTCATTCGACCCTTTAAGGGCGAAGTGATCTTTGTTTTTGTGTCCGGCTTTGTGTTGGGAATTGTTTCAACGTTTCCCACATTCTTGGCGGGAGTTCTTACCAATGCACTAGAAAAAAAGAGTTTAGCGAGTAAATTACCAATGTGGGCTTTAAATTGGCTTCATGGTCAATTTGGCGAAGAGCTTGTCTCACGTCTTGCTTTGGATCACAGATTTCAGCTACAGGTAATTGCCATTAGTTTTCCTGTGGTTTTTTTAATCCTAGGAGTCGTTCGGTATGTAAATCACTATCGAGGGCGCTATGTAGCAGAAAAAATCAGCAATGAATTGCGTTATGAGCTATTGAATCGACTAGTCGCCTTAAACCATCAATTTTTTCTCAATTTGCAAGCGGGATCGGGAAGTCTTTTGAGTCGAACACTCAATGATACTCTTGTCATTCAGCAGGGTTTAAATCTTTACACAGATCTCATCCGTGAGCCATTCGTCGCTATTACAAGTTTAGCACTGATGTTGTATGTCGACTTCAAACTCACAGTGATTTGTTTGGTTTGTTCTCCCATCGTGATTTTTGTAACCCAGACGGTGAGCCGTCGGCTGCGTAAACTTGCGGGTGAAAGCCAAGAGAATCTCGATATGTTGACAAAAATATTCAAAGAGTCAATCGACGGCATGCGTGTGATCCATGCGTACAACCTCGAAGACTACGTGCGAACAAGATTTCGCCAAAAGGTGAACCAATATAACAGTATTCGTAGAAAAGTCTCAAAACGCATGGAGGTTGCCAGTCCGATCAATGAGTTCGTGGTGTCGTTTGTGGTGGGTGGACTTTGTTGGTATGTCGGGAAGTTGATTCTCAAGGGTGAGTCGGATCTTTCTTCATTCATAACATTTATTTTTCTTGCAGCAAACTTACAAAATCCTTTTAAAAAAATTCAACAAGCTATCGTTGGTATCCAAAATACAGAAGTGAGCATACTAAGAGTGATGCAAGTTATCGAAAGTCAGGATGTGATTACAGAAAAACCGAAGCATCTGCTCAAAGAGTTTCCGCAAAATTGGAAGTTCATAGAATTTAGAAATGTTTCTTTCAACTATGGTGAAAAGAGCATTTTACAGAATATTAATTTAACGGTGCAGCGGGCGCAGACTATTGCTCTTGTTGGAGAGAGTGGTGGTGGAAAGTCTACGATGGTCAATCTGTTAGAGCGATTTTTTGACCCCACGGAAGGTTCTATTTTAATTGATGGCATTGATATCCGAGAGTTTTCGCTAAAACGCCTTAGAGACGAAATCGCCTACGTTTCGCAAGATACGTTTATTTTTGACGAAACCATCGAAGAGAATATTCGGTTTAGCGATATGAGTAAATCCCACGAAAAAATGAGAGAAGCGGCACAAAAGGCCAACGCTTTGCCATTTATCGAAGACAAACCCCTGGGCTTTAGTGCGCGCACGGGAGAGCGGGGTGCGCAACTTTCTGGCGGCCAAAAACAACGCTTGAGCATCGCGCGGGCTCTTTTTAAGGACGCGCCTATTCTGATACTCGATGAGGCCACAAGTGCGTTAGACTCAGCGAGTGAAGCTGAAGTTCAAAAAGGTATATCGTCGTTGTTGATGAATCGAACGTCATTTGTTGTGGCGCATAGGCTTTCGACCATTCAATCTGCAGACCTGATCGTTGTTCTTGAAAAGGGCAAGATTGTAGAAATGGGTCGCCATAGCGACTTGATAAAGATCGACAATTACTACGCCCGCTACTACAAGCTGCAAGAGATCTCCAATCAGAGAAATCAACCTGGTTGACCCTACTCTCTAGCATTCCAGACTAAAACCAAAGTCGAGACCCTTCACTCCGCTCAGGATGACGGTGGATTTTTCATCTGCCGTACGTGCTGTAATACAGTCTGAGCGCGCTGTACATCTGTGTGAAATGAGCGCAAGTGTTGTTGTCCTGCTTTTGCGATCGATTCGCGTTCGGATTCGTTTTTTAGATAGTAGCGACATAAATCTAGCAGATCCGAAAGATCATCTTTGCAGTGGATCACATGTTTGCCATTTTCGAAATCATTGGGGAACTGGATTCCAGATTTTTGAGTGATCATAAGACTACCGACGGCTGGTGCTTCCCAATACCGCATGGTATCCCAGCCCCCGCCGCGAAAATTTAATACAATCTTACAGCGTGCTAGTTCTTGGAGATAAAAGAGGCCTTTTCGTTTATAGTAGTGAAAGCGTTGATTGCGAACAGTGCCGTTTTTTTCGCAATCAAATTGAGTCTCGAGCAACTGCAGCGCTTGCGTACGGGTTGGGTAGCTTTCTACAGCCCAAAAGCTAACATCGTACTTTTTTTCATTTGGCAGGCGTTTTGGAAGGCGGTCCAAATTCATGCAAAATGGCAAAGGCAGGATCCGACTTTCAAAGGTGGCATCAGCAAAGTATTCGCGCTTAAAAATGAGATCAAACGGTCGTTTTTTTTCTGTTTCGGCAAACGAATAGGTCGACTTGTTGTGCTGGAGATCAGCTCCGACTTCCGGTTGGTCGCCGCCATCGATAAGTACCACAGGAGTGTCGGTCGGAATTTTGTGCATAATTTGGTGGTAGGCATCGAATGCTAAATGTTTGCAGGAACCAACGATGACCAAGTCGACCTGTGATGGAATAGACGAGCACATGCGTTTCCAATTGTGCCAGCCACGATTCAATCCCAGATTGCGTGGGTATTTTTTATCTACAAAATGAAATCGTCTATTGAATGGGAAGTCGTAAACATTTTCCGCTCCGCAAGATTTAATAAGCCCCGAGTAAAGGAGGTCCTGCAAGTAGTCACTTTCGGAAGAATTTATGTATAAGACTTTCATAAGGTGGCTAAGTATATAGAATGGGATTTGGCCCATGGCAACATGCTCTGTGCTTGGTGATTGCTATCGCCCCCCTAATTTTATACAAATTTGGGATTATGGAAATATTAGACTACGAAGTTTATACCAACAAAAATGGATATTTAGCTGCCAATCCAGGGTTTGCACCAAAAATGTCCATCGTCGTGGCTTTTTACAACAGCGTGCGCTTTTTTGATATTCAAATGGCCAGTCTCGAATGCCAGACATTTAAAAATTTCGAAGTGGTTATTTGTGATGATGGGTCACGGCCCGAAGTCGTTGCGCACGTAAGAAGTTACATGAAAAAGCATCGCCTATTGATGCATCACTTCTGGCACAAAGATGATGGCTGGAGAAAAGTGGAAATGCTTAATAAAGCCATCGCTAATTGTACGACTGATTATCTTTTGATGGTGGATCAAGATTGTGTCTTGCACCCCGAGTTTGTTGGTGAGCATTTTGCGGCAAAGGCACCAAATACAGCGCTAGCAGGACGCCGGGTGGAATTAACGCCGTGGCTTTCGAATTTCATTACTCCAGAGAGAGTTCGCAGTGGATATTTGAAGTGGAATTATGGCTGGATGATTTTCTTTTTGTTTTTTCAAAAAAATTCGCAGTGGCGCCGAGCAATTTATATAAAAAATAAATTTTTGCGTCGTAAACTCAATCAGAAAAGCCGCTCCATCTTGGGTTGTAATGTTTCTTACAACAAAGCTGATTTGGAAAAAATAAACGGTGTGGATATGAGTTTTTCCGAGTCATGTGGTGCCGAGGATTCAGACATCGACATCCGCCTGCGAAATGCCGGAGTGGAGATTCGCTCGCTTTGTTACGTGGCAGTTCAGTATCACCTCTACCATACGATTCGCAAGGTTGATGGAGACTTGCCGGAGGTTTTTGCCCGGCACAAACGAGACCGCATCGTAAAAACTACCAAGGGATTAAATTTGATCCAACCTGTGTCTTGGAAAAATTTATGAAGACATCAGTTGCAGTAGTTTGCTTTTCAACAAACAAAGGTGGAATGGAGCTTAACTCCATAGGTCTTGCGCGGCTCTTGAAGCGGCAGCACGAGGTCACAGTTATTTGCCGCGCGGGAAGCTTTATTGAGACGGCTCAGAAAAGTTTGCAAAAAGAGGGCATCGATTTGGTGAGTATTCCTTTTTACGGAAATTTGAGCATTCGCTGTATTTGGCAGATGCGAAAAATTCTCAAATCTCAAAACATCAAAAACATCATTTTTTTTGGTGCTTCAGAACTAAAGTCTATTTCCTTAGCTACTATAGGGTTGCCCGTGCACATTTTAAATTTTCACGGGACAACGAAAAACCACAGTAAAAAAGATCCGCTGAACGCCTTGATCTATAAATGCGTTCGCTACCATATTGCGGTGAGCGAGCACATTAAAAAAAATGTGCTCAACATCATCCCCGGCTCCACGCTGGAGAATGTAAAAGTTGTATATCTGCCCTGCGATCATAGTTTTTCTTCAGCAAAAATATTAACCTCGCCGGTTCAAGTGGTTCATGTCGGAAGAATTGCTAAGGGCAAGGGCCATATGGATTGCTTGGACGTGATTGAAACTATCTCGCAAAGCATAGATGTGAGTTTGTGCTTTGTTGGTGGTGATGAAGACGGGACGGTTAGAGATCAGTTACAAAAGCAGATGAAGTGCAAACCAAATTTATCCAAAATCGTCCACTTTGCTGGCTTTCAAAAAGAAGTGCAGACCTACCTGGCCACTGCGCAATTTTTGCTCTTCCCTTCGCGCGGCGAAGGGTTACCTAATACTTTGATCGAAGCCTTTCGTGCAAAAGTATTACCTGTCACATACGACAATACTGTTTTTCCGGAGTTTCTTTCTTTGGGATTTGATTTCCCGCAAGTGGCTGATGGTGATGTTAATGCTCTAAAAGAAATCAGTTTATCAACATTTACAATGTCGCCCGAGCTTTACTCTCAAAAAGTAGAGAACAACTATAAACTTGCGGCAAAGTTCTTTTCCGGTGACAGTGTGCTCGCATCGTACAATCAGTTACTAGAGCCCAACTAAGAGGTCGTTCGCGCCGGGTTCAAATACTTGCCTATCTGAGGGGCGACTTCGTAGGATGGGTTGAGACGCAGATTGGGAAAAATTGAGATGAGTTTGTACATAAGAGGAAACAGTTTACGGGCGCGTAAAAAAATGAACTTTTTTCGAACACTATATAGCTCGGCCGATTTCTCACTCCTGGCGCCTCAACTTCGCGATATTTATGTATTGTCATATAGGATGAATCCATGAGATGGATTCTTACGTGGACACACAAGGGTTAAACATTTTAATCACCGGCGGCGCAGGGTTTATCGGGACCCATCTTGCACGGGTATTATTACAAAAATCTCACAAGGTGAGCTCATGGGATATTCGTAAGCCGCTGTACGAAGTCATCGGAGTGAATTACCAACACAGAGATATTAGAAAACTTTCAGAATTCAAAAGCGAAATCGCACAATTTGATCTCATTTATCACTTTGCGGCAGTGGTGAGTGTCCCCCTTTGCAAAGAGGATCCAGTAGGCTCATTTGAGACCAATGTTTCAACCACCCTTCAACTCTGTGAGTTGATTCGGCAAAATGGTCGCAAAATTCCAATGGTTTTTGCAAGCAGTAGTGCAGTGTATGGCCATTTGGGTGACCAGCTTGCTAGTGAAGAAGAATTATTGGGACCATCCTTGAGCTTGTATTCGACCCATAAACGCAGTTGCGAAGACCTCATCAATAACTACCGCTCCTTTTATAAACTGCCTTTTTTAAATCTACGATTTTTTAATGTGTACGGCCAGGGCCAGGATCCAAAGTCCACTTATAGTGGCGTCATGACCCTATTTTCTGTGGCTGTAAAAAACTCGCAGCCGTTGCGTATTTTTGGCGACGGAACTGCGACCCGAGACTTTGTTCGGGTGGAAGACGTGGCGCAGGTGTGTCTGGAAGCGGGTACCGAGCTTGTCCAGAAAAATGACAAGTGGGTTTCGCTCAAGGCGCTGAATGTGGCAACGGGTGTGCCTCTCACTATTCGTCAGCTTGCTGAACTCTATGTAAAAAAAGAGAACAAAAGTGTATCGCTCATCCAGATGGTAGACCCGCGCGAGGGAGATATTCACTATTCGTGTGCGAATACTTCGCTTTTAAAAAAAATGACTGGATGCACCCTTACACCGGTATCTACTGAGACGATCTGACATAATGCATTAACTGCATGTCTTCTTGATTTAGAACCTCCATAGCACCTAGTGTTGGGCCACTATGCACAAAGATAATTTACCAAAAGTTTTAAGTAAAATTAAAATCACAGATAGCCTCCTTGATATCGGCGGTTGGGCACAGCCACTCGAAAGAGCGGACTACGTTATCGATGCGATGCCTTACGATACACGAGGCAGAAAAGGTCAGATCGGAACGCCTGAGAAATTTACAAAAGAGACGTGGATCGAGTTTGATATTTGTGGACGTAAGCCGTGGCCCTTTCGCGATAAACAATTTGATTTCGTAATTTGTTCTCACGTACTGGAAGACATCCGCGATCCATTGTGGGTTTGCAGCGAAATGATACGCGTTGCAAAGGCTGGCTATATCGAAACACCCACTCGTGCAGCTGAATATCTTTATGGAGTTCAAGCTTTCGATTATACCGGGTTTCAGCACCACCGCTGGTTTGTAGAGGCAAAAGATAATGCTTTGCATTTTACGCAAAAAACTCCGCTCGTGTCATCAAAGCAAAAGGGCTACTACTTAATTCATACTCCGTCCATTCTCAGTTTCTTTTGGCAAGACAATTTCGAATATGAAGAGATTTTTGCCGGCGTGGACATGTATCTTACCGGCGATAAGATCAAGCATTGGCAGCACGGGTACGAAGAAACCATGCCAACCAAGATCAAAGTGGCGAATGAGATATGCCGATGGTTACCAACAAATTATCTCAAAAAAAATGTTCAAAAAACATTTCGCTCCATCTGGAAACTCGCACGTATTTAAGGGAGCGTCGCCTTGAAGATCGCCGAAATCTGCTTGAACTCCTCGCTCGGTGGCCTTGAACTTTACTATTTTTGGTGCTGCAGGTATTTTCGAAATTCAAAGCACGAATTAACCGCGATCACAGTGCCCGGTAGCCGTCTCGAATCCTTTCTGAAGGAAGAAAGTATAATTCCAGAGTTGATTTCTAAAAGCGGAATTTTGGGAAAAGTTCGTGCTGCTCGTGCATTGGCGAAATTATTCGAAAAGAAAAAAATAGATTTGGTGCACGTGCATTTTGCCAAAGACCTGCCCATTGTGGCCCTTGCCAAATCCCTGAGCCGGCAGCCTGTTCGTTTAATTCATTCCCGACAAATGGAAATGCCAGGACATAAAAAGGATATCTACCATCGCTGGGTGTACTCGAAAGTCGACCATATTTTATGTGTTACCGATAAGCTAACCAATGACGTGCGAGAGCGTGTTCCACTTTTAGCAAAAAAAATTTCACGATTGTATTACGGAGTTCCCAGGCCTGCAAAAAATCTGGCCGCAGAGGTTACGTTTTTGGAAAAGTTTCCTTCGTCCAAACGAAAAGTGGCGATGTTTTCACGGCTAGAAAAAAGTAAAGGGCAGTATCGCTTGATAGAAGCGTTGAGGCATCTCAAGCAACAGGCTTGCGACTTTCAGCTTTATTTGTTTGGGCACTTTATGGAGGCAGACACTTACGAAGCAGATCTTAGAAATCAAATAGCTGCCGACAACTTAACGAACTCGGTGTATTGGTGCGGGTTTCAAAAAAATCCTGGTGAACTTATGCCGTGTTTTGATTTGATTGTACTGCCTAGCGATCAAGAGACATTTGGCTTGGTGTTGATCGAAGCGATGGCTGCGGGAGTAGCTATTATGGGCTCGAACACAGGCGGAGTACCAGAAATTATAGAGGACGGTGTAAATGGCTACACCTTTAGTCCGAACAACAATGAAGAATTTTGCGCTAAAATTAAATCAATCTTGATGGATTCAACGCTCCGTTTAAATTTCAAAAAAGCCGGATTACAAAAGTACGAAGAACTCTTCCGTGATGAAATGCATTTTTCAGAACTAGAACGGATTTTTGAGGAGCAAGTGCTTTGACGGGAAGTGAACAGAAGTCATTGATTTCGGTGATTATGCCAGCCTACAACTGCGCTTCATTTGTAAAAATGGCTATTCAATCAGTGCTGTTACAAACCTATTCGTCTTGGGAATTGCTCATTGCTGATGATGGTTCGACCGATAACACACGAGCGATGATTGATGGCCTCGACGACGACCGAATTCGTCGGTTTCATTCGGACACTAACCAAGGGCAGGTGGTTCGTTGCAACGAACTAATCAATCAGGCTCGCGGAGAGTTTGTTATCCGTCTTGATGCCGATGATTGGATGTCCCAAAATCGTTTAGAATTGCAGCTCAATGAATTTAAAAAGAATCCAAAACTTGAATTCGTTTTAGGTGGCGTTACCCGTGTGGACAATAATAATGAGCTCATAACACGAAAAAATTTGGAGTTTCGGGCCTATCCTTTAAATCATCAGGGCATTGTTGACCACATCCAGAAAAAAGACGGAATCCCGTGCGACGCCATGGCTGTAATGATGTTCAAACTCGCAAGTTTTAAAAAACTCGGAGGATTTCGCGAAGAGTTTAGCTCCATTGGATCCGAGGATATTGATTTATTTTTACGCTTGTTGTTGTTAGGAGAGGTGAGCGCGATTTCGCAGATCCTCTACTATTACCGTTACAACCCAATCTCGAGTTCACGTAGCATGAGTCTGAATCCTCTGAAATTAAATTCGAATAAGCTTGTGTTTTTTCTCTACAAGCAGCGACTTTCCAACCAAGGACTAGATGATCTTTCTGGATTGAACTCTGGTAATTACGACCGTTTCAAAAATGAAATTTTGGCGAAATATAAGAAAGATCCAGCACTGATTTATCTTCATCATGTGAAAGCCGAAAATCTTCCTGTGGAAGATAGATTAGCGGCAGTGGTAAAATCCATTCGCCTGAATCCATTTAAAATTAAATCCTATCGATATTTTGTAAGGTTACTGCCAGAATTTTTAAAAAAAAATGGAAAAATAATATTTAAGCAATTTCGAAAATGGCAGTGACAAGAGAGAATCATTTTGGCGAAAAATCATAAACCAAAAATTTCTCGGACACCTTTGTCCCAAGGGATACATCGTACGCCTTCGATGTCTTTTTCTATCTTGTCTTGAGAAAGTAGATAAGCTTGTTCATGATGCAAATCCTTTTTTATTTTTATTAAAGAGCTAACATCTTCACTCTTAATTTTACTCGTCGACTTGATTTCGACAAGAATCGGTTTTCCCCTAGGCTTTTCAATAATGAGATCGATCTCTACATCATCTTTTGTACGTAAGTAGGAAAATTGCCAGTGGAGGTTCAGGGCAGAGTTTATCTTTATAAACTCATAAATTAAAAACGTTTCGAAGAGGTTTCCATATTCATAGTTTGATGCGGACAGCGATTCACTGACTACATTTTTTAAAGTGCGTACGACACCCGTATCAAAAAAATAAAACTTACTTTTTGCGGTTTGTCTTTTCCGTAGGGATTGGTGAAAAGGCTCGAGATAAGCACCGATGAGAGTATCAACAAGAATTTCGTAGTGACGGGCCACTTGTCTTTGAGGAACACCGCTGTCGCGTTCAATGTGAGATTGGTTGATAATCTGTGCATTGCACTGAGCGGCAGAGCTCAAAAATCTTCTAAAGGGGTCGAGATTTCGCACGAGTTGTTCGGCAGCGACTTCTTCTTTGAGGTATGTTTGCACATACGAAAATAGCGCGTCCACTTTGTCGTTGGTATTAAGGTTTTTTTCAGTCCACAGACGGGGCAACAGACCAAGCGAGAGACTGGTGTTCAAATCAAAGTCATTTCCCAACTCAACAGATGAAAACGGATAGAGCTCTCGACTTGCAGCCCGTCCCCCAAGAAGATTAGCCCCACCCCTTTTCAGTTTTCTTGAACTAGAACCTGTCAGAGCAAAATTTATCCGATATTCCTCTATCCCTCGGTGAACTACATCGAGAAGTTTGGGAATTTTTTGAACTTCGTCGATGATAATCCACTTTTTTTTCCCCTGCGCTCGCCATTGATCAAGTAATTGATCCGGGTCTTTATTCAATTCGAACTCTGAACGTTGATTAAGCAGATCCACCCAGAAACAATCAGTTTCGATAAACTCATTCCGCAACCACGTTGATTTACCGGAGCCTCTTGGCCCAAATAAGAAAAAGCTTTGAGATTTCGATATCTTAAGTAGCCTGTTAATCATATGTCTAGATTGTACGACATTCTAGACATATATGTCAACGACGGCACCTTATGAGTCCAGCTAAGTGAAATCCATTTTTTGAACCGAACGAGGAAAGAATTTTTCTCGCAAAGAAAGTTTTATGTTTTTCATTTTATCAATGGCCTCAGTCTGAAGACCTTCGAGGTTGATAAACAATTCGTTACGCAAATAAATCAAATTGAATTGCCTTGCATATTCGATATCACGCAAAAATATGGAGTATCCAAGATCGCTGAGGGTTTGATCTATTTCGGGAGCTAAAGATTGATTTTTCCAGTAAGCAACCTCTTCCAGTTCCAATTTTAGAAAAAGGCAGCTTTTGGACAGTAATGCTTGTTTTGCCCCATCAAGCACCTGCGCAGTGTAGCCCTCGACGTCCAACCAAATGCAAAACGAGTCGATGGGGGCTTGCTGCTGGACCACTTTATCTACAGTAGTCATCATCACTTGGATGGGGATAAATTCACCTTCTTGTTTTTTGAGAAAGGAAGAATTTCCGGCCAAAATATCGTTTTGAGCAGCGAAAAACGTACTTTGGCCTTCACTTTCACCAAGGCCAAAATTTAGCGTTACAACTCCGTGTTTTTTGGCTTTTTCGGTTTTCGATTGAAACACGTGAGGGTTTGCTTCAACAGCGACGGCTTTCTTTCCACCTTGGTGCAAAAATCTGACGCTTGCACTTGCCTCATGAGCACCAAATTCGAAACAAACATCTGGATTTAATACTTTTGCGGCTTTAAAAAAGTATTCATCTAGAATGAGCGATGTTTTATGGCGAAAGATATCTGCACTTTTTGTGCGTTTAGGAAGGCGCTGCTCAAGATATGCCTTAGCGAATTCTTGATGCTGTGAAAGTGTTTTAAGCACGCTTGGTCCCTTCGTAAAACAGGGCTATCTAACTTGGAAAGTCTTGTTGCCGCAAATACTCCACGAGAGCCGTGTACAAAATATACTGGTGGGTGAGTTCAATATCTTCAAAATTGCATTCAGTAAGCCCGCCAATCAGAAGCACCATCTGTGCCCCTAGGGCACCAATGTACAGCGTTTTATGAAGTCTGTGGGGACTGTAGCGGATTCCTTGAATTGTGCTTTTCAAGTTTAAAACAACAAACAGCATAAAAAACAACAAGCCGAGAGAGCCTAGCCCAGAAAGAAAATTGAGATACGTATTGTGCGGGTGACCCCGCATCACTTCGGGTCTATCCAAAACATCTAAATAAGAATCGATTTGTATTTCATTCTGATTGAAGCCGATACCAACCCAAGGGTTTTCTTTAAAGATATTCCAGTTGGCCTTCCAAAGGTAGATACGGGTGTGATTTGCAACGTAGTTCAGGTCGAAAATGGAATCAATTCGTTGCTGAAGAGAGGGCATGCTGGTGTAAAAAAGAGGCAATAAGATTATAAAAACAAGAAAAATACGCAAGAATATTTTCTTATTAATGAGGTAGAGCAAGCTCGCAACGCTGGCAACAAAAGAAATCCACGCAGCACGTGTGAAGGTGAGAAAAATATTGGCGGATGAAATAAAAAAATAAAATCGGGTGACACGGTCTTGCCATTTCGCCCGGGGTTTTTCCCGAAGCCAAAAGGCAAGGCTGAACGCAAAAAACATGGAGCTCGCGTAAGCGTAAGTCGTTGGTAAACTAAAAAATGAATTTGGCCGATAGTAGGGAGAACCCTCGTAAATTTTGTGGAAAACAGGGTGTGAGCGAAAAAAATCGTGCCCTGCAAAAAATTGATAACATGAGTAAAATCCAGCTAAAATAAGAAGGCATTGGGTGTAGAAAACAAGTTTACCAAAATCGATGCGTTTGAAACATAAATTATAAAACTGAAGAAGTCCGAGATATATCAACATCCAGCGAAACTCGCCGACGTAATCCAAAAAGCCACCCAGGGGCAAAGAGTTAGCAAAAAAGCTGGTTATGGCAACGGTGAAAAGTCCTGCAAGGGCGATTAAGAAAATTTTAGAGGGTAGGATCCAATTTTTTGTGTAGAGTGCGACACCTAGACTTGAAACATAAACAAGTGGGCAGAGCGTTTCCATCGCTGCAACAGAAGTGTGTAAGCTTAAAAAGTATGCAAAAAATAGAAAAATGAGTGCCTGCAACTGTCCCCGCCTGAGGTCATGACAATATCAAAGTTGGGCAGAATGCAAAACAGAATTATTTGCCTGGGTCTGCATTTTTGTGGGCGCAGGTATATAGTACTCCACTCGGTTATTAAGAGTTTCTCGGAGGGGGTCCTGCAACCATCCCCATTTATTGAAGTACAGCATCATACTTTTTAAGAACGATACAAAAAGCTTCAAACTTCTGTAAGCGCCACGTGACCAATGGTGATACGCAACAAGGTCCGAAAATACGACGGTCTTGTAGTCTTCAGAAATTCGACGAGAAAGATCGGTATCTTCAAGATACAAAAAGTATCGTTCATCAAAACCCTTTTGAGCGCGGAAGGCGTCTGATCTAAAAAACATAAAGCATCCAGAGATTGTGGGACACATAAAAGTTTTATTGAGTTCGATGTCCTTGAGTTGATACCGCTTGTAGCTTTCGGTTTTAAAAAAATCTGTCTTCAATTTACAGCTTAAAAAACTGACAAAAAGATCGATGGGGCGAGGAATACGGCGGTTAATCATCTGTAGTTTTCCTGATGGATGACGAATCTGCGGGATACAAAGGCCGATGTCCGAATCCTGCTTCATTCGCGATGAGAGCTCTGAAATAAGCTCTCCATCGAAAAATACATCAGGGTTTAGAACCAGAAAAAACCGAGGACTATGAAGGTGAACAGCAGAAAGCAAGTTTTGGTTGTGGGCCCGGCCGAAACCTAAATTTTCGCCATTAAACGTGTACTTCAAGGGTTTACTGCAAATTAGCTGTGAAATATCAAGACTACGAGGCGAGTTGTCAGATAATAGAATCTGAAGATTTACTGAAGACTTGCAAATGCTATTGAGCGTTTGCTGTAACTGCTCAATTTTAGGGTTATAAACGACAATTGAAACGATGAGCTCGAAGTGATTCATTTGATGCTTAACCCTCGCTATCAGATTTATTTTAATGCAATGCAAAAAGCAATGAAATTTTACATTGCGCTCGGTCGATGCCCCGATAAAAAGTAGGGGCACTGCGGGGTAAGATGGGATTCCTTAGAAAATTAGTAAAATTAACGGCTTCAGGTTATTCCGGGTGGATTTTATACCGGGTTCGCAGATATTTGCGATCTTTTGCAGGGTTGCCCTTGGCAGCACCTAGGGCGGCTGAAAACCTGTCCGCCAGTCAAATCCACTCAATTATGAGCGAGTTCAATGGAGCCTTTCGGGTTTCAAGCAGCAAAGCCATGTGCATCCATCTGTACTATACGGACGTTATACAAGAAATCCTAACTAGTCATTTTTATTTGGAAGAGAAATGTGATCTTTATATTTCGATAGGCCCCCAGGTAACTGTTGAGTTCTTTAATCGTTTGAAGGCATTCAAGGGAACAGTCAAAATCTATCAATTTGAAAACATGGGTCGGGATATCTTCCCTTTTTTGAAAATATATCCTGATTTAGCAAATGCGAACTATCAATGGGTTTGCAAGCTGCATAGCAAGCGCTCGCCCCAAATTCGAGACGGAGAACTTTGGCGTCGAGATATTATTTCCGATTTATTGTCTCTGCAAGCGAGATCAAAACTTCAAACAGATCGGGTGCCCGCGATTGTGGCTCCGCAGTACGGTCTTTTGCCAGTAGAACTATTTATGGGTGGGAACGCTCCGACAATGCGAAAACTTCTCGAAGATATGGGCCTGGAACGCAGTAACATGGACTTTTTGTTTATCTCAGGGTCGATGTTTTGGTTTCGTCCGCAAAGTTTAAAAAAATTATTAAATCTAAAGAACGTTGAAACATATTTTACCGATGCCTACCGGATCGACGGAAACGCAGAGCACGCCTTTGAACGACTTTTTTATTTTATAGCTCAAGAATCAGAGCGTACCATCTGAATCCAATCCTTATTTTTTGAATACCAGCTGACTGTTGAATGAAGCCCCTCTTCGAAAGAAACCGTCGGCGCCCAACCAAGTTCGGACTGAGCTTTTGTAAAATCAATGGCGTAACGCCAGTCGTGGCCCTTGCGATCTTCGACGTAAGTAATCAGAGATTCCGGCTTTTTAAGAATGGTGAGAATAGTTTTAACCACATCGATGTTGCGCCGCTCTGATTGCCCACCAAAGTTGTAGACGGAACCTGGTGTGCCTTTTTCGAAAACCGACCAAATACCTCGATTGTGATCATCGACAAAAATCCAGTCGCGAATATTTTTACCGTTTCCGTAAACTGGCAACGGCTTATCTTCCATGGCGTTGAGGGTCATCAATGGAATGAGTTTTTCGGGAAATTGATAAGCGCCGTAGTTGTTTGAGCAGCGAGTGATACAAACATTCAATTTAAATGTTTCAAAGTAAGCGCGAACTAATAAGTCAGAACCTGCTTTGCTTGCACTGTAGGGACTGTTTGGAGCAAGTGGAGTTTGCTCGGTGAAACCGGGAGATTGCTCTTCAAGAGAACCGTAAACCTCGTCAGTGCTCACGTGTACAAACTTGAAATCAGGATTTTTTTCAACCATCTTCAATGAAGCATTAAGCAAATTGAGTGTGCCTAAAACATTTGTTTCAACAAAAATATTGGGTGATTCAATGGAACGGTCAACGTGGGATTCTGCAGCAAAATGTATGATGCCCACTGGCTGGGTTTCGACAAAAACTTTCTGAACAACCGCAGAATTTCGAATATCGACTTTTTGAAACTTAAGATGCGAAAAAGCATCAAGCTCGGGCTGAATTGTTTGCAGGCGTCCGGCGTAAGTAAGAGCATCAATTATTACGAAGTTGTATTGGCTGCGAACAGCTTCGATGCAGGTAATTTTTTTAACAAAGTTACTGCCGATAAAACCTGCGCAGCCAGTCAACAGTACGGTGGGCTTCATATTTTTTCTCTTTGCAAAAATTGATTTAAATTAGGCAACATTTTATCTTTATCCGACAGGACGAGCGATTCGTGTGGGATTTTCCAATCAATCGAAAGATCTGGGTCGTCAAATTTAATTCCACCCTCACTTTCTTTGTTATAATAATTATCAACTTTATAAAAAAACTCAGCCGTGTGACTTAAAACGACAAACCCATGGGCGAAACCGCGCGGGATGTAAAGAGATGTGGGATCTTCAGACTTTAATTCAAGTCCATACCAGTGGCGGAACGTGGGTGAATTTACACGAAGGTCCACAGCCACATCAAACACGTGGCCGGTAAGTACCGTAACCAGTTTTGCCTGTGCGTGTTCTCCACGCTGCAAATGCAGGCCGCGAAGTGTTCCTTGCTGCGAAAATGAGCGATTGTCTTGCACAAAAGGTTTGGTTAATCCACGTTCTTTGAAATGCGATGCGTTAAAGCTTTCGAAAAAGTATCCGCGTGCGTCTTTTAAGACTTTCGGTCGGTAAATAAGAAGATCTTTTAGCGGCGTCTCAATGAACATCTTGAGCTCCAGGTTTTATTACTTTAAGAGTTTTTTGCAATGACAAAGTAAATGGGGTTATATTCCGTTTCTTTACCATAAAGAGGATCTATGAAGGGCATTATTTTGGCGGGTGGCAGTGGAACCCGGTTGTTTCCTACGACGCTTGCTGTGAGCAAACAGTTACTTCCTGTTTACGACAAACCGACAATTTACTATCCACTATCAACGCTGATGATCGCTGGAATTCGCGAAATATTAATTATCAGCACGCCCCGCGACGTGCCCATGATTCGTTCATTGTTAGGCGATGGGCGAAAAATTGGGATTGAAATCTCATATGCGGTTCAAGAAAAGCCTGATGGAATTGCGCAAGCGTTTCTCATCGCGGACGAGTTTATCCGCGGGTCTTCGGTATGTTTAATCTTAGGTGATAATATTTTTTACGGCGAAAATATGCCGACAATGCTCCAAGAAGCGACGAAGCTGCAATCGGGAGCCGCGGTTTTTGCCTATCGTGTAAATGATCCTGAAAGATACGGAGTGGTGGAGTTCAACGAGGCGGGTAAAGCTGTCAGTATCGAGGAAAAACCGCGCGAGCCGCGATCCAGCTGGGCGGTGACTGGACTTTATTTTTACGATCAGGAAGTAACAAAACATGTGCGCAGTTTGCGGCCTTCAAAACGCGGTGAAATTGAAATTACAGATTTAAATTCGCTCTACTTAAATGAAAAGACTTTGAAAGTTTATACCTTGGGACGCGGGGTTGCTTGGCTAGATACAGGAACGGATGATTCCCTCTTGGATGCTGCTCAATTTGTGCACACGATAGAAAAACGCCAAGGGCTCAAAATTGCATGTCTTGAGGAGATTTCTTTAGAAAAAGAGTTCATTTCGAAAAATGATTTTAGTAAGCTTGCAGACGAAGCGCCGATGAGTGGTTACGGGATGTACCTAAAGAAAATCGCCAGTCGTTTTTGATCAACATAAATATAGCAATATTAAGTGCTATTAGAATAAGTCTTGATGGAAAAATTAGTTAATAGGTCGGGAGACGAATATCTTGTTTGTGGAGAAGGCTATTTTCCGCTCACTTCCAATCTATGCTCTATTTTAAGTAAAATGGAAGAAGGCCCCGAGGTTTTTTACTGGGATGATCTAGTTTTAACCTACGATTCGTATCTTCACCCAAGGCTCGAGGTGATATCGCTAAACTTGGACGACCCATACCTCCTGCAACAATGGATACCTAAATCCAAAGTAGCTATCAAAAAAACCCTTTTAGCAAATAATCTAAACACACCCGCTCAAATTCTACGGTCTCAGCGGGTTAAAAAAACAAAATTGGACGGCGTTTTTCGCTATGTAGACGATTATCAAAAAGCCTTTGCTTTGGAAAATACAATTTATCCGTCGCAAAAAGCCAATTCGGTAAGCATCATTGTGAACTACAAAGATGGATTGGAACTGATGGAACGGTTCTTACGCTCTCTCTCCCAACAGATAATATGTAAAGATGTTGAATTACTTCTCGTAAATAATCAGTCAAAAACCGAGGTCTTTTCGCAGGTAAAAGGGCTTTGTGACCAGCTTCTAAATCAAAAAATAAGCGTTAAACACATTGTTTATGATGCCCCCTTTAATCACAGTGAACAAAATAACGTGGCCGCTCAACAGGCAAACGGCGAGGTTTTACTATTTATCAATAATGATGCCTGCTTTCTTGATAAAAATGTTGTCGAGCAAATCAGTAATTGGGCCATGGAGCCAAATATCGCCTCTGCCGGTGTGAGTATTTTAGGTCTAAACGAAAGAGTTGTATCCACAGGCATTGCCGTTTCTAAGCACATTCTTTATCCCGATACCTACGTTGTGCACGAAACTGACCGTCCTTTTTTAAAAGATTTCATACATGAAACGGTTGGCAACACCTTTGCTTGTGCAGCTGTTAGTAAAACCGTTTGGGAAAAGATTGGTGGTTTAGATGGAACTGCATTTCCCACACAATATAACGATGCTGATTTTAGCCTAAAATGTTTAGAACAGGGATTAAGTCATGTATCTGTGGGCTCTTCGAAAGTGTTCCATGAACCAGGTGCTTCCGAGGAGCGAAATAAGCCAAAGCTGCGCGAAGATCATAAGCGCCTTTGCAAATTACATCCAAAAATGTCAAATTTTTCTTCGAAAGAACTAACTACACGAACCGTACAATGGCAGGATTTTCAATTTCATTTTACACTTAACGTGTTTCTGGTGTCCGTTGGGCTGCTGGAAAGATTCAATTACAATTGGACACGCGTTAAAAGAAAAATAGCCTCTCTATGCTAAAAAAAACTCGGAAGTATGAGGTATGTTTTTTATTTCAGCTTGCGCAAGATCTTGATTTACTTTTTCCCCTCATGGAAGAACTGAAATTAAAAAATAAAACTTTCTGCTGCTTAGTCTTAAATAAAGTAATTGATAAATCACCAAGAATCCTAAAAGCCCTTCGAAGCTTGGATGTTGATTATACAGTAGCATCGCAGAGCCAATTTTGGCGGATATGCAAAACAATTATGTTTTCGCAAAAAATTATATCCGCTGTCGAGACAAGTGCGAGAGCCCATAAGTTTGCGCACAGATGTACAAAAATTTCTCGCATCTTGGGAAAGAAAACGTTTACTTTGCAGCATGGTTTTGAAAACATTGGGCTTACCTACAGTGATAAGGAATTTCCTATAGAGAAAATTAGTATCGCTTCAGATTCTATACTCATCTGGGGTAATGCCTCGACGTTACATAAAAACATCTCAGATCAAACTAGGAGAAAATGCACTTCAGTAGGTTGTGCAAAAACCTACCCATCGAAAGCGCAGCTTCACTTTGGAAATAAATTTGTGGTTACGTTTTTTGAAAATCTCCATTGGAATAGATATAGCAACCTCTATCGGGAACAATTTCTCAAAGATTTGCATACTTTGTCGGAAACGTACCCAGAAATTCAATTTCTACTTAAATCCCACCATGCGGGACAATGGACCACTAAAAATAAAAAAAACCATCCCAAGTTTTTGACTAACGTCATGATCTTAGACCCAACCGACCCTCGTTGGGAGCCGCATACGGGACCCGAGTATATCCTGGTTTCAAATCTAATTGTGACAACACCGTCCACGATCGCATGTGATGCTGCGGTCATGGGGAAACCTGTGGTTGTTGCGGCCTATGATCTTGATCTGGAAGCCTATAAACCACTTCCCCTGATGCGTAAAATAGAAGATTATTGCGCTGTAATCGAAGATGTGATGGCGGGCAACAAAGGCTATCAGCAATATGCGGAAGCATTCATAACTAAAAATTTAGTCAACACCAGTGCAGCCGAGAAAATGGTAAACCTTATTTTAAGTGAGATTTGAGATGGCAGTAAAAAAGATATTTGTCGGAACAGATTCGAGTCAGAAGTTGGCTGTCAAAGTGCTTGAATATACCATCAAAAAGTATGCTTCGGAGGACGTCGAAGTTATTCCTATGTGTGATCTGCCGTTGCCTGTTCCCAAATCGAAGCTTAATCAGCAAAAAACTGGGTTTTCTTTTAGCCGGTTTTGTATACCGCAGTTTATGGAGTACCAAGGCAAAGCGTTGTATTTGGATGCCGACATGATCGTGCTTTCGGACATTATGGAGCTATTTAATTGGCCCATGGAAAACCACCATATTTTGATCCAGAAAAACTTGAAACTCAATGAGTCAAAAAGAAACAAAAAAGTTACAAATGCAAAAAAACGAACTCGGCAATGCTCGGTGATGGTGATTGATTGTGAAAAGTGCCACTGGGACATCAATGCAATTGTAAATGACCTTGATAGTGGAAAGTACAACTACTCGCAATTAATGCACGAAATGTGCCTCGTCGAAGATAGCAACATTGGCGAAGTACTTCCATTTACATGGAACAGTTTGGAGTATTACGACGATAAAACTCAGTTGCTTCATTACACGGACATGAACACCCAACCTTGGGTAAGCAGTTTTAACAAAAACGCCGATGTTTGGTACGGTGCTGTTTTGGAGATGCTTCACAACGGAATTGTTACAGAGAAAGAAATTATTGCCGAAATAAATGCTGGATATTTTCGTCCGTCACTTCTTGTTGATATCCATCGGCACCAGAACGTCCCGTCGGCGGTGAGAGTTTTTTGGAATCTTTGGATGAAGGGGATTGACCTGTCTAAAGGATATGCACGCCATCGGGAAGTGGTGGCGCGGGTTGCCCAAATTAAAAAAGAAATGGCAGTAAAAAATTAATGGCTTTTATCTTTTACCAAAGAAGAACTTATGAATAAATTTGATAAAATTCTCGTTTTCGGGAAACACGGTCAATTAGCTCAATCTATCTGCGATGTATTTGAGGGTTACAACGTGATTTTTGTTTCACAAAAGGATTTGGATTTGCGTGTCACCGAAAGCATCGTTGCCTTTGTGAATACACAAAAGCCGTCACTAGTTATTAACGCCGCAGCCTACACCCAGGTGGATCTTGCGGAGTCAAACAGATATGAAGCCGAGCTTATCAATGCTCGCGCGCCGCAAATGATGGCCATGGCTTGCGAAGACCTCAGCATTCCGTTGATTCATTTTTCGACGGACTACGTATTTGATGGAAAAAAAACCGAACCCTATGTGGAAACTGACAGTCCTGGTCCACTCAGCGTTTACGGCAACTCCAAACTTTTAGGGGAAGAGGCGATTAAAAGGCATTGCGAAAAACATCTCATTTTTCGCGTCAGCTGGTTGTATTCCGAATTTAGCAAAAATTTCTTTTTAACCATGCTGCGGCTGGGTACGGAGCGTCAGCTGCTCAAGGTCGTGAATGACCAGGTGGGAGCTCCCACCTACACCGGTGTGATTGCAAAAATGCTTTTAGAGACGCTTCCTGAAATTAACAACAATTGGGGCATCTATCACTTTGCCAACAAGGGCAGAGCAACGTGGTATGATTTTGCCGAAGAGATTTTTTCGCAGGCAAAACTAAATGGAATTCGTCTAGTTGTCGATAAAGTCGAACCTATTGGCACCAGCGATTACGCGACTCTAGCAACGCGGCCTGTGAATTCTCAGCTTAACACAACAAAATTTGAAAGCGCATTTAGTTACCGTCCTACGATGTGGAACGATGCACTAAGTACTTGTTTTTCGGCCTACATGCGAAGATAACTAGCGGTCATGCAAAAAGGGATAAAGCTACGCAGAATTGCTTGGAAATTATCTCGCCTCACATCCAAAGTGGCGAGCGTGCGCTATCGTTGTTTTTTGCCAGCAAAGTTTCTTCGACGTCACGGGGTCCATTCGACGTTTTTTCAAGCAAAAGATACAATTGATTTTTCTTGCTTCGATGCGATCGTTTTTGTGAAAACTTTCACCGATTACGACAATTATTTGGCTCAGAAAGCGCAAGATCATGGCGTTAAGATCTTTTTGGACGTTTGTGACAATCCGTTTTTCGTATCAAACGACTTGAAAAAAAATGCCGCGCAGTATTCCCACCTCATCCAAATGGCCACGATCGCGCAGAAAATATTTTGCCCAACACTCGAACTCAAGTTGGCGTTAGCCAAAGAAATTTCAGAACATAAAATCTGTGTGTTACCCGATCCCATTGAAGAAAAAAACCATAGTTTTGAATTTGCAAAAAAGATTCCAGGATATTATCTGGCTCGAATTTTTCACAGTGGGCGCTTTGCCATATTTTTTCTTTATGTTTTGCGAGTTATACAAGCTGTAAGTTCACGCCGGCGTTTGCGACCCATTCTGCTCAAAGTATGGGATTTTTGGGTAACAAAAATATGTACGATTTTTGATGTATTCGTTCTACTCTCGGTGAAGTTCGTTGCTCGTGCTATATTATTAGTCGTACCGAGTTCTGTAGGAAGTGTCTTCGAACAGGGTCGACTTAGTCCCGAGGCTGAAACTGAAACCCGTCCGGCAAAGCAAAAAATGCAGCTTGTTGAATTCGAGCAGTTGCAAGGACCGGTACTAGGGTGGTTTGGCAACTGCGGCAGTCCTGGTGTTTTTGGCATATCCGATCTTTTAATTTTAAAAAACGATCTGGAAAGGCTGAGTAAAGCTAAAGGATCGACGCTTCTGGTTGTTACAGATAATCCTCTGCAGTTGTCATTGTTTTCGCAACTAGATCTCAAAATATGTTTTGTAAAATGGGATTTGACGACAATTTATGCTGCTATCCAAAAAATGGAAATTGTTCTACTTCCCAATCGAAAAAATGAATTCAGCATCTGCAAGTCCCCAAATCGTGCGATTTTTGCACTTTTATTGGGAAAGCCTGTAGTGATTACGTCGAATCAATCTAATGAGTTTTTGAATGATTGCGTGCTGAGAGCAGGAGACTGGTATAGTGCAATTTGCGATTACCTAGAAAATCCTGACAAAGTCGCTGATCATGTAGAGCGCTCGCGCAAAATCATCTTGCAAACACTGTCTCCAGATATTTTAGGAAATAAATGGTTTGATGAACTCACAAGTAATGAAACGCAACAAGCATTTAATGTTCAGGTGGCAAATGTTATTCACTCGTGAAGCCTTAAAATTTGGTTACTACCTAGCAAAAAGAGATATTTCTTCTACGTATTCACGATCAATCGGTGGAGTTGCTTGGCTCATCATTAGTCCATTAATGGCTTTGGCAATTTATGGTTTCGTTTATGGTCGGGTGCTCCGGGTAGGCTGGTCAGATCCAACATCCGGTGACTCACTTGGCTTTTTATTGCCTTTTTTTTGTGGGTTCGCTCCCTACGTCTTATTTAATGAGGCGTTAAATAACTCTACAAATGCACTTTTATCCAAACGCAGTTTAATCACTTCGAGTAAAATTCCGCTTATTTCTTTCGTCGTCTCTGTTCTCGTGAGAACCGGCTTCAGTGCTGTATTGCAGCTTTGTGTGTTGTTGCTTTTAAGCATCTATTTTAATCGATTTTTCTATTACACTGTTCCAGGGTTTCTAATTGGGTTTTTATTTTTATTTTTCTTCATCACGCCGATCAGCATGATCTTTGCTATCCTTGCTCCCTTTGTTTCTGATCTTAAAGAGACAACACGAGTGATCGTCCGGTTTGCCTTTTATCTTACGCCGATAGCTTACCCCATCACACTAGTATCCGAAGAGTTTCGGAAGTACCTGTACATCAATCCTTTAACTTCCATCGTCGAATTTTTTCGCTACCCAATTTACGAAAATCCGTTCGTGTTTCAAATGTGGATGCTATCGTTTGTTGGTGTTTGCGTTATGTTATGGGTTGCAGCTTTTGTACTCTTTTCAAAACTTTCGCGAGCGGTGACAGATGTTCTCTAATGCAGAAATTTTAAGAGTCGAAAATGTTTGCAAGAATTTTTTAATCTCTTCGTCAACGCTTGGACATTTGTATTTGGCTTTGTTCAACAAAAAGCGCAAAGCAGATAAAATTGTTAAGGTTTTGAATAATATTTCTTTCTCTGTAAAGCGCGGAGAAACCGTGGGAATAATGGGACGAAACGGTGCTGGAAAAAGCACCCTTCTTTCGATTATTTGCGGGGTGATTCCGGCAACTGCAGGGGAAGTGACAAGACATTGTTCAATTTCTGCGTCGCTAAATGTAGCCTCTGGGTTTAGTCCAGATTTTACAGGGCGACAAAATGCACATGTGTTTTGCAATCTCCATAACATTCCTGCCGACCAGATTGATGAGATGGTCCAAAAAATTTCCGAATTTTCCGAACTCAAAACTTACTTTGATATGCCAGTAAGAACTTACTCATCAGGAATGCGAGCACGATTGTCCTTTGCTTGTAGTGCATTTGTACGTGCCGATCTAATTATTGTTGATGAGACACTTTCGGTCGGAGATGCGGCTTTTAAAATAAAATGTTTAGATCAAATTCGAAACATGCAAACTGCAGGTCAAAGTTTTTTAATTGTCAGCCACAGCCCCAATATGATCTCGGCCTACTGCTCCCGAGTTATGATCATTGATAAGGGCAGCATTGTTCATGATGGAGATGCGTTACAGGGCATACGAATGTACAAACAGGTGACGTCTCAACACTTAGATCCCGGCGCAATGTCCTTTAAAAAGACTGAAGATTTTTTTGAACGACCTGAAATTACGATGAGTGACGAGCAGGGTGTTCTTAAATTCAGCTGCAAATATAAAAATACGGGCCATTACAGAGTCAGTATCGCGCTAAAAAATATGGAAGGTATCACCGTTTCGGGCTTTGCCATAGATGAGGTTGTCACTGAACAGGAGTTAGCCCGTTCGATTGCTTATGAGTTTAATTTTTTGAATTGTTTAGGAGACGGACAGTACTTTTTCGATGGCAATCTATATCTTATAGAAAATGACGAAAAATCGTTACTGAAAATATATCCTAATTTTTTCGGTTTTCATCACACCCAACCCCCGTCAACTCTGCAAAGTCAGCACGCTGGTCTAGTGAATATTTTTACAAATGCAAGTCGAATAACGTAAAGGATCTAAAGTGGTCGGGTATCTAAGGTTTTTTCTAGCATCTTTGGTTGTGTATTCGCATCTGAACTTTCCTCTGTGGAGTATTTTTGGATTCAGAATCAACCAAGGTGTGTTTGCAGTTTTTTGCTTTTATATAATATCCGGATTCTTCACGGCCTTGATTTACGATCGTTTTAAAAACAGTGCAAACCGTATGGTTGAATTTTATTATGATCGAATTCTGCGACTTGTTCCGTTATTTTGTGTGGTCATGTGCCTTGTGTTCATTGCTAATTTGATAATATATCAACCAAGCTTAGGTATAGCGCCTGAGTACGCTAAAAGTTTTAAGCACCTGTTGCTCTCATTTCTTCAGCCGCTCAACGGGGTTGTAGGGTTTTTATTAGCTGGAGATTTTCCTTTCGGCGCTTATGCCCGCGTTACACCAGCCCCCTCTTTAGCACTGGAAGTTAAATATTTTTTTATATTTCCTTTTTTAATGATGCTTCGAAGTCCGCACCTAAAAGCAATTATGGTCGCAGCCGTTGTTTGTACAATCTACTGTATTTATCGGCAATATACTGACTTGGCTGAGAGTTTTACGTACCGTTACCTTTTTGGGACACTTCCGCTATTTCTTACCGGATTTATGATCTATCGACAAAAAAAGGGTTTAGAGATATCCCGGTTTTTTAAGGTTGAATATTTCGCCGCCGGCATAGCTTTCACCTATTGTTGTGTGATGCTCTTGCTGCGCATTGATCACACCCCTTGGGTTGGGGAGACTGCGCTTGCGTTGTTGCTTTGCCCGGCAGCTCTTATTTACCTGTTAAAATTCAAGTCGGGAAAAACAGACCACCTGGCTGGCTATTTGTCATACGGAATTTTTCTTGTGCATATTCCGATTATTCATTTTTTAGATCTGAAACAAGCTCGAGCTGACTATTTTTTAGCAGTTATTGTGCTGGCGTCAGTGCTTTCGTTTGTGCTTCATCATCTTGTCGAGCGGCCCGTATTAAGGATTCGTCACCGAAAAGTGTAAAGGCTTTTTAGTGCTGGCGGCGGTCTTGGAGACAGTATCCAATACACGCATTATATCAGGGCGAACAAATCCGCGCTCAATGTTGTATTTCACGTATTTTTCGTCGAATACATTTTCTTGCAAACATTCGAGGAGTAACTGAAAGAAAAAATTTTGCTGATGAACATCAGGGTGCGGTTTATAGAAATTGCCCGATTCAAAATCAACCCACCCCATTTTTGCTTTGAATTTTCTCAAAAGGAAAGACGGCGAGATTGTTTTTTTACCGAGCTTTAAAGTCAATTCTCTCGTAGTGTCAAAGTCTCGGGGTAAGCCAGTTTTCCAGGGCTGAGTCGCTCGCTCCGTCATGTGCAGCAATTTGGTGTCTGCATCCAAATGGTCAAAAGAGTTCCATTCATCGGGTAGAATACCAATGGTCTCTTGGTTTTCTAGCTTCAGCCCGATCCAATCCCCATAATCGAATTTTTTGGCGAATAGATCTTCAATCACCTCATCCCACTTCCAATGTGTAAGTTTAGCGCAATCGAGTAGCATCACACTTGTACCAAAGAATGATTTTGAATAACCCGTGTATTTGCCGGAGTTCACTTGACGAGCCCAAATTGGTTTTTGATTGAAATCAAAAAGTTCTCCAAGCTTTGCGATGTCCGAGCTCACAGCAAAGACATCGGGGTCTGTGACGATTGCGACGCCTTTAAAAGACATTAACTGAGGAGGGAGGAACCGAAGAGGCGAGAAAGATTGAAGGTCCGAATTAACCCATGTTGCCTTGCGACCCTTGCGTAAATAAGTGCGACCCTCTTTAGAAGTTAAGACAGGGTGATTTTTCAGCTCAATAAGCTCCGCGACAACGTTGCCGCCTGAGAGCTTTTTGAAAGAATAGGCGGCAACTTTAGCACCTAATAGTTGCGAGTCGTTTGTGTGAATAAAGACTTTTATATCTGACATCAAATATTTATTTCACGAAGTTCTATCTCTGTCTAATACAATCAAGGCCTGATCAGAGTGAGATGAAACCGGTCGCCCTTCCCTAGATATGAGAAGAGAAGTACCAGAGGCTTAAAGATGGCATTTAAAATTCCCGAATTTAAAAAAACATGACTTGGCTTATTTCTTAAAAACCCTAAGTCTTGAATGGCGTACCCGAGGCTCCGGGCAAAGTCCTTTGATATATTTTCGTGGTTCAAGGCCGAAAAACGGAAGCCCACGGACTGGCTGAGGGCCGTAAGCCTCTCGGGTGGGTATAAAATGATGTGGCGAGGTGCTTCAAGGCCATACCAGGCTGATTTGAAGAAGCGGGCGCTAATTCCACCTGGGTTTGGCACCACTAAATGCAGAAACCCTCCAGGTCGAAGTTTATTGAAAAAAATCTTAAGAAGTTCGGTCGGGTTGTAAACATGTTCGAAAACGTGGTTTAACAAAATCAGGTCTAAACTATGATCAGCAATCATTTCTAATTTAGGGTCCTCGAGTGTGTGAATGGCCTGGTGCCCGCTGCTTGCCACCGAGTCTACAGACTCCTTCGAAAAATCAGCACCAATTGTTTTCCACCCAAGGGCGCGCATCAAGTCTAAATGCGCAGGAGAGCCACAGCCATAGTCTAAGAAAGTTCGATTTAAAGCATCGCCAAACGAAAGTAATTTTTTTTTGGTGTCGGGCCATTTATCAATTTTTCGTGGGTCTTTTGGGATTACGAACTTCTTTTGAACCGACGGTGCTCGATGGGGGGCGTACTGGACGGGATAAAAAGTGCTGATGTAATGAGATGCAATTTGCGGATTTTGAAAAACAACTCGACACTCGCTGCAAAGGTCATAATTAAATAATTCAGTCGAAACCTTCATGTCCCTGTCAGTTGAAGATGCCCAATTTGCAAAGCGTTCCGATCCGCAAGATGGGCAGGCACTAAGGACCGTGCTTGGAATATTTTCCATGTTGTCCCTCATTTGATCGATTTTAGAAAATGCCGTGAGGTGTTGTAAATGGAAGCGAACCAAGAAGGTATTCCAGAAAAACCGTAACGGTCGGCAATATTTTCATTTTCAATATACTCAGCCACCTTTAACTCACTACACAACGTACGAAAATCTTTTTCGGGTTCTAAAGGGCTCAAAAAAGGAGTAAGGCTTGTCATCGAAACTCCTCGCGACCGTAGTGCTTCCCGAACTTCGATCAGCCCTTGATAGTATTCATTGTAGCGAACTTCTGCGCTTTTATTTTTCCACATGGTGTGCTGCTGGTGCGCATGATGGTTTTTATTGAGAGCACCATTATCGCAGCCCACAAGTATAATGTTTTTTGCTCCCATGTTCGCGGCTAAGTTTGCCGCCGTCTGTGAAACGGAACTCCATAAATACAGATAGTCTTCAGTGGGTTCTCGCACCCAATTGAGATTCCGACCAACAACATCGATGTGGTCAACGATTTTGCCAGTCTGGTTTGCCGCTTTAGATTTGAAAAAGTGAAAGTTTTTTTCCACGGCGTAAGCCCGCTGCTGTTCGTTTAGCAATTTTTCGAATTTTGTAATCCAAATGATTTCAGGATGAGGAGATTCATTCGGCATGAATTCAGCGATGTTGAGTTCGGGCCTTGTGGTAAGGCAATAAGTCACCGGCGCTAATTTCCACGCCATGTTCAAACCAATGGTGATTTTGCCTTCGAGAAATTCAACCGGAAAGATGCGCATGCTTGCACCCGTACCAACAACGTAGATATCAGAACCAGTGTGCTTTTTATAAAGCTCTGTGACGCTTTTCATGAGTATAATACCTTCTTAAACAAATAAAACGCTATTGGTTTCATAGGGCATCTGCCAGGCTTAAATGAACCGATAGTGTGCGCATTGCGCTACAGACTATTATTGACTGGAACCATGCGCAACTATAAATTTTTTTGTCCCTTTGAAGGAGATGAAATGTCAGCAAGCTACCTTTTCGCTTTGAACAAGCTGCAGCAAATAGGTTCAAACAACAAAGAGATCTATATGAATGCTGACCCATTTCCCCACATCGTAATGGATCATTTTTTCGATGAATCGATCTTGAATTCCGTACTTAACGAATTTCCAGATTTATCTTCCGACCGTTGGAAAAGCTATAAACATGCTTACAGCGAAAAATTAGCGAACTCGTCAGAGGAGCAGCTTGGAGAGTTGACTCGTGAGCTTATATATCAACTCAACTCATCGCCATTTTTACGTTTTCTAGAGCAAATAACGGGGATTGAGGGCCTCATTCCGGATCCTCATCTGGTTGGCGGAGGCTTGCATCAAATAGAGCGTGGAGGCTTTCTTAAAATACATGCAGATTTTAATTTCCACAAAACCCTCAAGTTAGATCGTCGGATCAACTTACTGGTCTATTTGAATAAAGACTGGAAAGAGGAATATGGTGGACACTTGGAGCTTTGGGACAAAGACCTCAAAGGTTGTAAAAAGAAGATTGCCCCACTTTTTAATCGCGTGGTTTTATTCAATACCACCGATACAGCTTTTCACGGTCATCCTGAGCCTTTGCAGTGTCCTGAGGGACGTCGAAGACGTTCGATTGCTATGTACTATTATTCAAATGGGCGCCCCGTAGCTGAAAAAAGCGAAGCACACTCGACATTGTATAAAGAAAAAATGGAAAAGGATGCGGTGTTTAAAAAAGCCATGGGAGCCTCGTTTGTTAAACAGCGTGTTAGATCACTTATTTCAAAAATAAAGAGCATTACTTCTCAGGTTTAAGAGGCAAAAGTTGTTATTTAATTCCTTCGAATTTATTTTTTTATTTCTACCTGTGGTATGGATTTTTTATCATTTTTTAATTCAAAAAAGTTTTCCCAAAGCCGCATTTAGTTTTTTAGTTTTAGCATCGCTCTTTTTTTACGGTTATTGGTCTATCTCCTACTTGGCTCTGTTAATTTTTTCTCTTCTAGTAAACTTTGCCTTTGGAAAGATTCTACAAAGATATTCCAAAAAGTTCATTCTTGTTATCGGTATCATTTTTAATCTTTCGATAATAATTTACTTTAAATACAGCAATTTTTTTATTGATAACATCAATCTTTTTGCGACCGCAAAAATTCCCCATCTAGAGTTATTTCTGCCACTCGGTATTTCCTTTTTTACCTTTCAACAGATCACATATCTCTGTGACATTTTTACCGGTAAACTAAAAAACAGCCAATTTTTGAATTACGTTTTGTACCTTACTTTTTTTCCTCATTTACTAGCAGGTCCCATTACGCACTACCTGCAAATGGTCCCGCAATTTGAAAAGTCCAAAACAGTTAAACAAATTTCAAATAAGATGCTGGCTGCTGGCTGGGCAATTTTTGTAATCGGCCTTTTTAAAAAAGTTGTGCTCGCGGATCACATATCGCCAATCTCCGATGCGCTTTTTAATAATTCAAGCACAGGATCCATATCGTTTCTCGATGCGTGGGTAGGAACCTTTGCCTATGCTTTCCAAATCTATTATGATTTTTCTGGCTACTCGGATATGGCAATTGGTTTGGCGCTTCTATTTGGTATCGAACTTCCTCTCAATTTTTACTCTCCTTACAAAGCTGTCAATATCATCGAGTTTTGGCGACGCTGGCATATGACATTGTCTAAGTTTCTGAGAGACTATCTTTACATTCCGCTCGGGGGCGGGCGCGTGGGAGCCCAAAGACGGCACGTAAACCTTATGATCGTGATGCTGTTTGGTGGTCTTTGGCACGGCGCTGGGTGGAACTTTATTATTTGGGGTGGATTGCATGGAACATATCTTATTGTTAATCATGCGTTCCAGCGAAGTTTTGCAACTTCTCAAAAATCCAGAAGCAGTACAGAGTGGACGAACGGTTTTTTTACCATCGTCACATTCCTCGCGGTATGTTTAGCTTGGATTTTCTTTCGGGCCCCAAATTTGGATGCCGCTAATAACGTGTTGAAAGCAGCTTTCAATGTAGGGCAATTTTCAACAAAGTTTGCACTTTTAAATCAAGTTATAAAGTTTGAACACTTTTACCTTTTTGCAGTCATCATCTTTATAACTTGGGGGCTTCCCAATGTTTCACAAATCTTCCAGTATCAAGATATTGGCGGTGAAACGAAGCGATCAAGGTTTCAGTTCGACGGAAGTTCTCCATATGCAGCCCCGTGGGTTTTTTCTTTGTTATTTTTCTTTTCCGTCGTGTTTTTAAGCCGTATTAGTCCTTTTTTGTATTTTCAATTTTAGAGAGATGCATGAATTATAGTTTGTTTATACGAAGAACCATCATCATAAGCATGTCACTGGTTTTAGGCCTGCTTGCTTTCAACTCAATTTTAGATCCGTATGATATTTCTCCAGCTCGTGTAACAATTTCGCGAATAAACAAAATCAAACCTTCTACCGACAATTTTGGTCGGTTACATAAGTCCTTCCAATCCATTTATTCAAACTCTCAGGTGTTAATCCTAGGCAACTCGCGAATCGATCGCGGCGTGGATCCTGCTAATTATCCAGATATTCGGGCCTACAACGGTTCCTATCCGGGAGCCATACCTCATGAACTATTTGCTAATCTAAAAACTGCCTATGGCGTAAATTCAAATTTAAAAGTGGTTTTTATTGGAGTCGATTTGATGATGTTTAATCATCTGCGGAATCCTTCACAGACGGAATTTTCTGTTTCAGGCGATCGACCACTTTCGATCTACTATGATGCGTTTACAAAATTTATAAAAATGAACTTGAGCTGGGATACGCTCATCCAAAGTTTGAGCACGTTGAAATACAATTTTAAAAACGCTCATGGTTTGTTTTATTCCAAATTGGGGCACTTTGCTTTTTTTGACCACAGTCCAATCAACGACGCCCAACTTAATTCGGATCAACTTTTAAGAACATATGCGAGCGAGACGGATGTTTTTAAAGATTACAAAATCTCGAAACCGAGCCTGGCTGGGCTTAAAGAGATTGTTACGTTTTGCCGACAAAACTCGCTGCAGTTGAAGATATTCATCGCACCAACGCATCCAACAATGCAGGAACTTATTTTTCAATTAGGGCTTTGGCCAACATGGGAGACCTGGAAGCGGAATCTTGTGGAGATCGCACCAATCTATGATTACTCAACCTACGATCAGTATACAACGGAACCCATCAAAAAACAGATGGAATACTTTTACGAGGTGGCCCACTTCAAACCTGCACTCGGCAGGATTCTGATGCGTGATTTGTTAAATCCCACTGAGAGCTTATCCCTGATAACGAAGAAAAATGTCGACGAAAAATTGCGTGCCCATGCCGAAAAGCACCGCCGATGGCGGCATTCAAACCTGCGAGATAGCGAGCGTGTGGGATTTATACTTTCTAAACCGAATCAATGATACACGCTGCTATCCTCGTACGGGAGCTCCAATTATAAAATAGGTTTCCACGAGAGAATAGAGGTCGCATTGTTCAATATTGTCGAACAGTAGTATTTCTTTTTTTCCGTTATTTGAATTTTGCCTTTTTTCTCAAGATCACTAAGAACATCATAAAGATCTAAGTTCTGTTGGCGTTTTTCGGCAAACTTTTTGTTGCCGCTATCTATTTGTGCCATCAGATTCAAATCTTTTTGCGCCAGCCAGGAATCATCCTGCCACTGAAAACCTACTGGCTCTAAGTGCAGCACGTCTGTTAAGCCAGGTATTTTGGCGATACGTTCCATCAAGTCTTGGGGAATGTTGGTGATTTGTTCGAGACTGTGATGAGAAAAAACGACAGTTGGAATGTTTTCAGTTAATGCAGAAAAATCAGCATTATAATAGTCGAACTCAAACGTTTTTAAATTCATTTTTGGAGCCGCATGCGTTGCAATTTTGCGAAACAATTCCCTGCCGGAGTTGGTCAGTTCATACGAGCAGTAGTCGGCATCTACAGGAGCTCCATAAAGCCAAAGTTTGAACAGATTTTTACCCCAACCAGCGCCAAGCTCAATGATACGTTTTGTGTTTTGAGTTTTTTCCACGATGTAGCGGTTTTTAAGAGACTCCACAAGAAGACTGTAAATATTCACCGAACAAGATTGCGGTTTTACAACCTGTCCATCAAAAATAAATCCCGAAATTTTTCGGTCTTTGTCACGGTCTTGATTCTTCTTGATCAGCGCGGCATCGTGGTACTCGGGCCCGAAATCTCGGCGCATTAAAAGCGTAAGGCGACTCAGGTCTGTTTCACCCTCAGCAATCAGCTTTTCTGCTTTTAATCGGGTTTCGGTCCAAAGATGTTCATAGGTGTCTTTTACAAAAGCTTTTCTGTCATTCAAATCCGCATGGGAAATCATAAAACCTCCGAGAGATTCTTCCTTTACTGAAATCCCTAGGTGAAGTCTTTAAAATAATAAGCGACTTTAATGCTACGAGCCAAGGGGTGCTGGATGTTGCAAGGGATTCCCTGAAAGAGTACGTAATCAAGATGTACAAATTCAAGCCGCTTTCCAAACCTGTAACGTATCAATTTCAAGATCAAACCTTCTCGTGGGGTGATTGTAAAAAATGGTCTCTTTTTTCGGGACCTGACATCGTCGAAGACGAAGGCATGGTTATGGAAGTGGCCCAGGAGCTTAAAAAGCTTGCCGCAAAACACAACGTCAACTGGTTTTTAAAATGCTCGTTTGATAAAGCCAACCGCACCAGTGGCACAAGCTTTCGTGGCCATGGCGTAAAAGAAGGTTTGGCGATGCTAGCCAAAATCAAAGGAAAAATCGGCTGTCCAATTCTTACTGATGTGCACGAAACATGGCAGGTGCCGATGGTAGCAGAAGTGGCGGATGTGATTCAGATTCCTGCATTTCTTTGTCGGCAAACAGATCTTCTTTTAGCGGTCGCTGAAACGCAAAAAGTGGTGCACGTGAAAAAGGGGCAGTTTTTAGCCCCGTGGGATATGAAATCAGTTGTGGATAAAATCAAGGGCGCCGGAAACGACAGAGTGCTTCTGTGCGAACGCGGCACAACGTTTGGCTACAACCGACTAGTCAATGACATGATGGGCCTCGTGGACATGCGCTCTCTGGGGGTTCCAGTGATTATGGATGCCTCGCATTCGACCCAATTGCCTGGGGCTTCAGGTGTGGCCAGCGGTGGACGCTCAGAAATGATTCCCGTGTTAGCGAAAGCGGCCATGGCTGTGGGTGTTGATGGTCTTTTTATCGAGACCCACCCAAACCCCGATAAAGCGCTTTGCGACGGGCCAAGCAGTCTTCCGCTCAATCAAATGGACGATCTCTTAACGACCCTCAATCAGCTTTGGAAATCTCACGAAAATAATTAAGCCGGTTTGTGGGCAACTAGCGTCCAGCTGTATCCGTGCCGGTGATAAACGGTATCAATTGTAAAACGGTGATTTTTCAGAAGCGAAATGATTTCGGCTTTTTTATAATATTTTGCGTATGCAGGATTGAGCTGGTCGTAGACGACAAGCACTCGCGCCCTATAATGAATTTTAAGAATAACGTCGCGCATATAGGTATTCATCGGCATTGGCAACCATCGGCAAAGTTGTGCATAAAAAGTCAGCAGGGAACCCAAAACATGTGACAAAGCCGCAAGCATCCAGTGGGGGCAGTGGGTTGTGAATTTGCGAAGAACACTTGCGACGCCGAGGTAAAACTCGTTTCCTTCATAACCGTATACCCACAAAATGAATTTTCCGCCCGGGATAAGCGAATTGTAGATTGAATCCAACACAGGGCCTGGCTCGGGGATATGATGCAAAACGCCGATGCATACGGCAGTGTCCACGTTTTTTACCGAAATCTCATCGCCACGGCAATGAACCAATACAACTTTGTCGCCATACGATTCTAGGTTTTTTTTGAGCACGCTAAAGGCCCTTGATGGCTCAACGGCTACAACCCTATTTACGCCTGCCTCTATTAGCATAGCCGCAAATCTACCGGTACCAGCGCCCACATCTAAAACAGTTTTTTCCGAAAAAAATACACTGTCGTAATGTGGCCCCAGAATATCTTTTAAATATTTAAGAGAGGCATAATATCCAACGTTTTCTTGATAAGCGGTCCACTGATCACCAAAGTCCGCAATGGTTTTGTCTCGAGTCGTAACAGATTTCATACTGCTCGGAATGCTATATTAGATTTGACCCAGAACGCAAATAGAATTAGTTTTTTAGAGTAATAACTCATTTAACAAAAGTGTAAAACTTGTACAAAGATTGAGATATGAGCAAAACAGATTTTCGTTCGAGCTTCAAAAAAGTTTGTAATTCCTTTTTTTTTCCGCTTCGAGAGGTAATTCAGAGTCCTTTCCAATATAAAAGTACCCGCAAAATCTGCATCAAATGGGATTTGAATGAAAAAATTATCTATGAAAAGGTTCAATGATGTACTCAGATGTCACCATCATTATTCCGGCTTTTAACGAAGAAACAAATATCCAAAAGACGCTGATTGCGTTGAAAGAAAACTGTTCTGAAGCAGAAATTATTGTTATCGATGATGGATCCGAGGACGGCACCGCTCAGGCCGCGCAACAAATCACAGGCATAAGATTAATTCGTCATATGCACAACAAAGGCTACGGGGCCTCGTTAAAAACAGGGATGCGAAGATCGACACGTGAAATTATTGTTTGGTTCGATGCTGACGGGCAGCATCGAGTTGAGGATATGCATGCTATTGTCGAGCCGATCCGCATACAGGGAATTGATGCCACCTTTGGATGTCGCACCAAAGAGTCGGCTTTTGTTGTTCGACGGGTTCCAGGAAAATGGTTACTCAAGATCGTTTCCCAAATAATAGCACGACAAAAAATTCCAGATCTCAATTGCGGCTTCAGAGCCTTTCGCCGCGAGACGGTCTTGCGTTATTTGCATCTTCTGCCGGATGGTTTTTCCGCATCTGCCACAACTACCTTACTCATGATCAAACGAAATTATGTTATCATATTTGTGCCTGTTATGGCACCGAAAAGGGTTGGGAGCTCATCGGTTCGCATGTTTCGCGATGGCTTTCGAACACTTTCTATCATGCTTCGTATTATGCTGCTATTTGATGCTTTCTTGTTCTTCACCTTTTTCGCACTCATCCAAATTCTGCCCGCGCTTTTTTATTCTGTGCACATTGCCATGAAATTTCGTTTGGGCGTACCTGTGCTTGGGTCATTGGTAATGATTTCGGGGACCCTCACATTTTTTATGGGTATTCTATCCTCGCAAATTAGTCAGATGCGCCAGGAAAGATTCGAATCCAAGGTAAACTCTTAACCAATGTGTGGTGTAGCAGGATTGGTTGATTTTAACGGACTCGTGCAACAAGAAGCCAAGCTAATTGTTAAAAAAATGACCGCTCGGTTGTCACATCGGGGTCCCGATGACGAGGGGGCCGTATGCACACACTTTGCAGCTCTTGGCCACCGACGTCTATCTATCTTGGACCTTTCTACTAGCGGCCAACAGCCCATGTGGGATGCCCAGAGAAAACACGCCATCAGCTACAATGGAGAGATTTATAATTACGAATCCATCAAAAGTGCTCTTCAGGAAAAAGGTTATTTATTTAAAACCAAGACGGACACAGAGGTTGTACTCAATGCATTTATTGAGTGGGGCCCCGCGTGTGTGGAAAAGTTTAATGGTATATTTGCATTTGCAATCTGGTCTGAGGAAGAAAAAAAGCTTTTTCTAGTACGCGATCCAGTGGGTGTGAAACCGCTTTTTTTTTCGCACAAAGGATCACGGATTATCTTCGCCTCAGAAATAAAGGCGCTACTAGCCGATCCAAAAATCTCGCGCGAGCAGGATGAAGAAGCGCTAGATAGTTATTTTACATTTAATTATTCGGTGGCCCCAAAAACTGGATTCAAAGAGATTGAACAAATAATGCCTGGCCAAGGGTTGCTGTTTAAAAATAGCAAACTAGAAAAATTTTGTTATTCGTTTAAGCCCGAAGAAAAAATTGATTTTATGAATTGGCAGGACTCAAACCAGGTCGTAGAGCTGTTTCGCGAAAAATTTCAATCGACTCTAAAAAGACAGCTGGTTGCTGATGTACCCGTGGGCACTTTTTTGTCGGGAGGTATTGATTCGTCAGCCATTTGTACTTTTCTTGCAGCGCAAGGAATAAGTCCACAATGTTTTCATATGGGTTTTAACGAGGAGAGTTTTGATGAAAGTTCCTTTGCAATAAGCCTTGCTCAACATCTAAAACTTGCATTGACTCAATTTAAGGCCGAAATCAATCAAGATGATTTGATAAACATCTCTAAACATCTTGAGGAACCAACGGCAGATGCTTCTGCTTTAGCTATGTATCAACTTTGCAAGCAGACCTCAAAACATGTGAAAGTCGTGCTTTCTGGTGACGGTGCTGACGAAGTCTTGGCAGGGTACAGCACGTACCCAGCTACCCAGTTAGCAAAGTTTTTCAAAAATCCAATTTCCAAATTTTTGCTGCAAGCCGCCAGGCATTTATTACCAAAAAAGGGTGGCGGAAAACGTTACAGCACTGCGGATTTTTTCGATCGCTTTTCGCGTTTCGCAAGCCAGCCTTTCCCTTATGATCATGCAGGATGGCGGACCATATTTTACAAAGCACAAAAAGAGTTACTCTACAAAGAGAGCTTTGCAAAATTTTTACAAAATCATGACCCATATCAAGCTTTTGCAGCCGCCGCTTTTGGCGCGCAAACCTCGCTGGCTGCTAGTCTTCAGATGGATACAAAGTTTTACCTGCCAAACGATATGCTTGTTAAGGTGGATCGAATGAGCATGGCGCATGGGTTAGAGGTGCGAGTGCCTTTTCTAGACTTAGAATTCATGAACTTTTGTCATCAAATACCTTCAGATTTAAAGCTACGAAATTTGATTAATAAAAAATATATATTGAAAGCGGCTTTGCAGGGACGAGTTCCTAGAAAAACTCTTTCTAAACCAAAAACTGGTTTTAACTTTCCGCTAGCAAATAACTTGAAATTCAAATGGAGTGAATTGTTTCAAGATTTGATGCAAGACTCGCACATAAAAAACACATCGTTACTCGACATACAGCAGGTTCAAAAATTTTATGGCGATTTCAAGAAGAGCGACACGAACACGCACTATCAGCTTTTTGGAATTCTTATGTACTTCCTATGGCTACGAAACGCCAAAACATGGTCTTGCTAACGCTCTTATTAAAGGCCTTGGCAAGTGCGATCGATTTTCAAATGCAAAAGCTCTTCCTCTTTTGGTGAAAGCGTTCCAGCTTCTAATGATTGCATTAGATTTTCTGATGGAATAGCTACGTTGCTGGTGCAAATTTCTTGTTGGGCCCGCAACTTATAGCTTGGGATTAAACTCTGTATCTGTTTTGTAAATACTAACCAGCTCCCTGCATTTACACAGATCACCACACAACCCAAGAGCACATAGCAAATCTTCAAATAGCGTAAGGCAAAAAAACGGCGGAGGAGGTGCATGGCAAATAAAAAGAATGATAAATAAAATGTAACTACGACAGTGCCGTCGAAGCGGTCAGCGATGATGAGAAGCGTCGTTACCTCTTCATGAGCAGATTTGAGAGAAAGATTATAGGTCCTGAGGATAGACATAGATCCAAGTAGTACCAGTACACTTATAAAGTAAAATCGGAGACTACGATCGGATGAGAGAAGCTTCTTTAAGAAAAATCCGACCACTACCCATACCAAAGTAAGCAAAGCCGTCTTGTTCTGCATTATGGCAGGAATTATTGAACCCAAATCCACTCCAAAATCGGTGGCCTGATAATTTGATTTTGCAAAAATCAAGAAAAATAAATTGGTGAAAAAGCAGACAATTCCGAATGCGTATAATTTTTTTGGCGTTTTTTGAGTTACAAAGTGTAAAAACAAAATTAACAAAATAGACATATTAGCTAAGGTACCTTGTCCCGTGTGGATTGAAATATTTAGTAGCATGACGGCAGCCAAAGCTGTGAAATGAGAATTCAAAATCAATGGGGGGGCCAGACAAAATATCATTGCGAGCTGACTGCGCGGAAAGGGGCCCAGAAAATATGTAAGTTCCTCCACATGCGGAAAACCGTAATTGTTCAAATTGGTGAGGGCATGATTGAAGAAAGGGTGGAGAAAAACCAAGGGAGTAAGAGATGCTAAGTACAGCCATCTAGATTCCGCGTCGAAAAAAAAATAAATACTCAAAAAAAACAAAATGATAATGATCAACGTCGAAAGTCCATAGGCCCAATAAATGGAAAGGCTCATACTGCGACAATCATTTTTGTGCGAAAAAATACCACGGACTAAATTCATGATTGTGTTTGATAGCGGATAATTGTTAGCCGAAAAAACACGTTCGCTAGTTCGCCATTCACAACTTTTATTTCCACCACACTGATCTTTTACAAGCTCCGCTCGTGAAGTGACCTCGCGATAATTACTTTGGTTAAAGAAGCACTGTGAAAAAGCCAGCATAATAGTTTTGTCGTCTAAGCCAGTGCGATAAATGGCAAAAGCCGACACTAAAAGTGTCCATGCGATAAAAAAAGTACAAACCGCAACTGAAATGCTATGTTTCACGTCACATCCTCATTAATTACGTTCAAAAAATACTTTATATACTTTATATTTAAGAAGTATGGACATGCGAAGCGTCATTTGCAAAAGTAATTTACAAAATACTTCGAAATATTTTTACCGTGTGCGATTAGGTTTTATAAAAACACGTTGATGCTTTTGATGAAAATTAAGAGAAACGCAGATTCAATTTTTTCTTACTCAGCAGTTTTAGTAAGGTAAACATAAGTGTTGGTCTAAAAGAAACAAATCAGCCAATCTTCGCGACAAAATTGTCGTTGCGATTCGACCAGATTGAGATGCTAGTCTTTTTAGAAAGAGTTCAAAATCCTTTAGATCAGCAACAAATAGTTGGCTATGCTCGAACTGTGTGGCATTCTTTTCTAATTAATTTATGGCAAAAGAACCAATAAATCCCGAAGAAGTTCAAAATTCCCATTTTTCGAAAATTGCAGTGCAGTATGCCGCCCACTACGATGACGTCCATTCATCTGAGTTTAGGCGTATTTTTCTTTACCCGAAGCTGTTCGGTGACTTAGACATAGCTAACAAAAAGGTGCTTGATGCGATGTGCGGTAGCGGCCAAATAACGAGCTTCCTTCTGGGGAGGAATTGCGAAGTACACGCGTTAGACATGGAAAAAAAGTTCACGGATTCACTAAAAAAAAGATTTGATTTAGCCTCGATAACTACCTGTTCGATTTTGAAGACTCCTTACTCTGATGAGAGTTTCGACATAATTACAATTATTGGCGGTTTGCACCATCTTCATCCGAAACTTGAAGAAGGACTCCAAGAGGTTACCAGAATTTTGAAGCCAGGAGGTTATCTGCTTGCGGTTGAACCACCAAGTGGCACGATCGTCGATCTATTAAGGAAATTTTGGTATCGATTTGATAAACATTTCGCGGAGAACGAGGCGTCGGTTGATCTTTCTTTTTTAAGAAGCAAACTCGCAAGTTCATTTCTTCGGACCGAATTTCAATTTGGTGGCGGCCCCGCCTACTATTTAATTTTTAACTCACTGGTAACTAGGATTCCACTTTGGCTAAAGGGATGGCTTGCTCGGCCATTATTTTTTTTAGACAAATATCTTGAGCCCATATTACCGAAGGCGTTTGCAGGGTACGTCGTCATAAAAGCACAGAAAAAGATGAGCTCTTAGGGCTGCTTGTGTGCACGCTTGTTGTCGTTGATTTGGGCCCCTTTAATTAAGGCCTTCACACGTCATCGATATCGCTTAAGCGGGGTTTGCGTGAATAACAACGAGCCGATGTATTTGGCTCCATACTTCGTCATGTGTTCATTGTCTTCAGATATCAGTTCACCTTGAGGCGTAAAAACCATACATATGTTTCCATTTGTTCCGCAAATGAGATCATGCATAGAAATGTAAGTAGCGTAATGCACTGAATTTTTTAAATGTTTTTCAATCTCCAAAAAATCAGAAAAGTATTTTCCCGCAAGTGGTCTGCCAAAATGTTTCAAGGGATAATTCAAATCGGTAATCTTGACTGTTCCAAATATCTTTTTTCCGATGATGTAGATTTTAGAAGTGGTTTTTTTTGGTATGTTTTTTAGCGTGTTATCCAGTCTTTGGATGGCCCATTTGTGCCAATAACTAGACATAATAATCACGTCGGCTTCTTCAGCTAATTGCAAAAGTTTGCTGTTATAATCTTGCGAGCACAGGGCCCGGTCTACTGGAGCAATATAATTAAAGATGTCGTCCGCGCCATAGTAAATTTGGCAACGAGCAGGTATCATATGTGTTATCACTTCAAAATTCTTAAAAGCATTATTCTCAAAAATCATATTTACCATATCCTCAGCAAAGCTATCACCGATGACGGCAAGCTTAGGCTGTGACGAATTTGAAAACTCTTTCTTTGTTCGCAGTTCGTCAAATTTCGCACGTCTGTACTGCGAGGTTCGGTAGGGGTTCGGAATGTTGTGAGAAAGACGGGAGGAAAACCTTTCGTAATGTCCTTCGTGCGAAGCCAAGTAAAATCCTAAACCACCTAATGTAAGCGTGGTTGTTCCAAATAGAAAAAAAACCATTTGCGTCGATATGATGTTTCGATCACGAAATGGACGTTCAATTAATTTCCAACTAAAATAAGCTAAAACGAAAGTTAAAAGTGTAAAAAATCCGAAGGTGGCCAATGAAGGGCTGTCGATGGTAAGCTTGAGAAAGGCAAACATAGGTTGATGCCAAAGATAGGCACTATAACTCAATAAACCCAGAGCTACTAAAACCTTGCTTGATAATAGTCTACCTACCAAACTGTCTGCCTTTGCAAATAAGATAATTAATGCGGCACCCATCACGGGTAGCAATGTCTGCAAGCTGGGAGTGGGAGTTTCTTTTTTGAAAAATAATATAGCTGTAGCAATCAAAACCAAACCCGTTATTTCTGCGATTCGCTCGAAAAAAATACTAAATTTGCGCCTTTTCGGAGAGCTAAAATATATTCCAATAAATGAACCAGTTAACAGTTCCCAAACGCGTCCAGGAATAAGATAGAAGTTGCCTTCCAACTCGTATCTCCATCCGTATTCAGCGACTGCTAGGCTCGAAAAAAACAACACAGCGAGCGTGATCATTGTTAAACGGCGAGATTGTCTAACTAAAAAGGAAAGAAGCAATGGAAAAATAATATAGAATTGCTCTTCAACACTTAGACTCCAAGTGTGGAGGAGTGGCTTTTCTTCAGCAACTGCCAGGAAGTATCCAGATTCTTGCCAGAACAGGACATTGGATGAAAAAGTAAGAACAGATAAGATACTTTGGCCAAAATCAACAAGCTGATAAGGAAACATGTAAAACCATGCAAACGGAACAGTGGTGAGCACAACCGTCATCAGTGCTGGATATATTCTTCGAATGCGTCGGATGTAAAATTGAGAAAGAGAAAACGTTCCTTTTTCCGTGTCGGCAAGAATATTTGAGGTGATCAAAAAACCGCTGATAACGAAAAATATGTCAACGCCAACAAATCCACCACCGAAAAAAGGTAGTCCTGCATGAAAAAAGATGACCGGAAGGACGGCGATGGCGCGGAGTCCGTCGATTTCTTTACGGTATTGCAAGAAACCACTTCACTGTTTTTTGGAGGCCTTCATCGATTTTAAATTGCGCTGAGTAATTAAGATGACGAATGGCGCGTTCGATATTCGCTAATGAATGGCGAATATCGCCGTCGCGAAAATCTCTATAAATAGGACTTTCCTGCTTTACAGGCTCGTTCTTACTAATCTCAGCTTTCAGCTTGTAAAATAATTCGGTGAGCGTGGTTTTGTCACCACAAGCGATATTGTAAATATCTGGCGATTTTTCGTTTTGTTCGTGCTGCTCAATCAGCATGTTCGCAGCGACAACATTTTTAACGTAACAAAAGTCCCTTGATGTTTCACCGTCGCCAAAAATTTCTACTGGCATTCCATTTCGAAGCGCGTGGGTCCATTTCGGAATCACGGCCGAGTAGGCACTGTCGGCCCGTTGCCGCTCGCCAAAAACGTTAAAATACCGAACACCGGTGATTTGCATGGACGAGTGCCGTCGCATCAGTTTTGCGTAGAGCTCATTGTGTTTTTTCGAAATTGCGTAAGGTGAAAGACAGGATCCAACCGTATCTTCCATTTTTGGGAGGTGAAGATCATCCCCATAAACCGAGCTCGATGAAGCATAGATTAATTTTCGAACTTTATTTTCGATAGATGAATGCACTACGTTTAGAAAGCCCGTTGCATTAGAATTGTGAAAGTCTAAAGGGCTTTTGAAAGATCGTGGCACGGAACCCAGAGCAGCCTGGTGGAATACCACATCTATGTCCTTTGTAAATTTTGAGCACGCTTGCAAATCCCGAGTGTCCGCTTCGACAAATTCAAAATTTCCTTTGGCTTGAGCTAAATTTTTTAAATACTGGATGTTCGAAGTAAGGCCATTTGATAGATTATCGATTCCTACAACGGAGTGACCTTGCCGTACGAGCTCTTCTGCCAGATGAGAACCGATAAAGCCTGCCGCACCGGTGACTAAGTACCTCATCAGAGCTAAGCTTTCACAAGGTTGGAAGCAGAATGCTTGTAACGACCGCGGGTATCAATAACGACTTTACTGTGTTTTAGAATCAAGTCGTAATCAAAATCGTCATGGTCTGTGGCTACAATTACACCGTCATACTTTAATAAATTCTCAGCAGTAATGGAAATGCTATGCAAATCGAGCTTTAGCTTTCGCATCGGCCGAAATATCGGAACATAGGGGTCTGAATAATCAACTTCGGCACCTTTGGCTTTTAGCCCAATAAGTAATTCTATAGCTGGGGATTCGCGCATGTCGTCCACATTTTTTTTATAAGCTACACCAAGAAGCAAAAACTTTAAGTTTTTTAGCGCCAAGCCACGCTCATTGTAGGCTTCGGAAATTTTATTGATCACCCACGTCGGCATATCCGTGTTGACCTCCCCAGCCAGCTCGACAAAACGAGTGTTCACGTTATATTCGCGAGCCTTCCAAGTGAGATAGAATGGATCGATGGGAATGCAGTGCCCGCCCCAACCAGGACCAGGATAGTATGCTGTAAAACCAAATGGTTTTGTGGATGCAGCAGCGATCACTTCGTGAATATCAATTCCCATTTTATCAGCCACAATTTTCATTTCATTCACCAAGCCAATATTTACAGCGCGATGAATATTTTCCAAAAGTTTTACCATCTCTGCCGTCTTCGTCGACGAAACAGGTACAACCGTGTCGACCACTGCGCTGTAAAGTTGCACCCCGTGCTTTAAACAATTTTCTGTCCAGCCACCACAAACTTTGGGTATGGTTTTGGTAGTAAATTTGGCGTTACCTGGATCTTCACGCTCGGGACTGTAGATCACATAAAAATCAATTCCAATTTGGAAACCCTTTTCTTTTATCTTCGGAACAATGAGGTCCTCTGTTGTGCCGGGATACGTGGTGCTCTCCAGACTGAGTATTTGATTTTTTCGAAGATAGTCTCCAATTTGCGTCATAGTTTTACTTATGTAACTCAAGTCGGGAACACGATTTTTATCTAGCGGTGTGGGTACACAAATAATAATGGCGTCCGTTTCAGAAATATGTCGAAAATCCGTGGTAGGCGTAAAACCTTTTTTTAATGCAGCCTGAATTTCGGCGGGTGGAATGTGAGCAATGTAGCTTTGCCCTTCCCGTAACTGAACCACTTTTTTTTCATCGATATCGAGGCCAATGACTTTGAAGCCTTCGTGGCAAAATCGTTGCACCAACGGAAGCCCCACATAGCCGAGTCCAATAATCCCGATGACGGCTGATTTGTTTTTGATTTTTTCGTGTAACACGCGTGCGCCCTCTCGATACTCCACAAGTTAGGCTTTGAGCATTACGAATACAACCGCACATTTTGCACAGCGTCATTAAACTATGTTATAAAGTTGTGTCATAAATTTACGTCAAAAGTTCGCGTTATGAGTCGCATGGGTGTCGGTCACTCGTTTGCGTATCGCTGAAATGGTGGACGCCGATTTCGGCTGGTAAAAATACCAAATATTAAAATAAAAAATATACCAAACCGCCTCGAGCCCGTCTTTAAAAGTAACCTTTTTGCCTTCGTCGTAGGTGCGGCCGTAGTACGAGATGGGAACTTCGTACACACGGGCCGACACTTTGCTCACGAGGGCCGTGATTTCGATCTCCATCCCAAAGCCGTGAGCGGTGAGGCCCATGTCCTTTATGATGTGCGTGCGAAACGCTTTGTAACCGGTTTCGATGTCGGTCATGTTGAGGTTTGTGAAAAGGTTGGATAAAAACGTTAAAAATTTATTGGCAAGGTAATGGTAAAAATAAAGTACGCGAGATTCTTTGCGCACTAAAAACCGGCTGCCATATACAACGTCGGCCTTGCCCGTCAGGATAGGAGCGAGCACCGCAGGAATTTCTTCGGGGTTGTATTCCAAATCCGCATCTTGGATTATGCAAACGTCACTTGTGGCTTGTTGAAGGGCAGTTTGAATGGCCGCGGTTTTCCCTTTGTTTGCGGAGTGAAAAAAGCTTTTGACCCGTGGATGGCTGTAACTTTTTAAAAATTCCGTGGTGCCATCGGTAGAACCGTCGTCAACCACGATGATCTCCGTGATCAGCTCTACTTCGAGAAGTTTATGGATTACTTGCGAAATTGTGCGAGACTCGTTGTAGGCTGCGACTAAAACACTGACAGTTAATGGCATCCGTTCACTGTAATGACGTTTTCCGAGATGTGTCAATCCACAGGAATTAAACCTCTTTGCCAGGCGAGTGTGAGCCGGTAAACTCGAAAGCATGAAACCAACCTCCCTCGAGCTCATTGCTGCCAGTTTATTTATAGTCGCCATCATCCATACCTTTTCGGCGGGACTCTTTCAAAAATGGGCCCGCGAATACTCTAGTGGCTCCGCAGGTGAAAACCTCTGCCATTTACTGGGCGAAGTCGAAGCAGTCTTTGGAATTTGGGCCGCAGTGTTTTTAGGTTGTTATAGTTATTTAGAGGGCTTTGCCATTTACGAGTATAGCAAGCTTGTTGGCGGAGCGCTTTTTTACTTAGAATCGCAAAATTTTTCTGAGCCGCTGTTTGTGTTTGTGATCATGTGCATGGCGGGAACGAGGCCCGTTGTGATGCTGGCGGAGATGTGCATCGAGAGAGCATCGAGAATTCTTCCGTTTCCGCGAAAAATGGCGTTCTTTATTTCAGCTCTCATCATCGGGCCCATTCTAGGTTCTCTCATCACCGAGCCCGCTGCCATGACGGTCACTGCCATGATTTTGCTAAACCTCTTTTTTAAGCAGCCCATGTCGGAGCGATTTAGATATGCAACCATTGGATTGCTATTTGTAAATGTATCGGCGGGCGGAACTCTCACCCACTTTGCCGCACCTCCGGTGTTGATGGTGGCCGCAAAATACGGCTGGGGCGTGGAGCATATGTTTTTTAACTTTGGATGGAAAGCGATTATAGCAATCTTAATCTCCACCGTGCTGTACGCTTTTATTTTTCGCAAAGAGCTATCAAAGCCCTTACCTCAGCGCAAATCTCCAACGAAACTTTTGTGCCTGCCCTGGTGGATGTACTTAGTGCACCTGATGTTTCTAGCAGGGGTCGTGTTAACGGCCCATCATCCTGTATTTTTTGTGGGATTGTTCTTATTCTTTATCGGCTTTGTCACTGTGACGAAAGAATACCAAGATGAACTTAAGCTGAAAGAGTCGCTCATGGTTGGATTTTTTCTTGGCGGCCTTATTGTTTTAGGTTCCATGCAAAAATGGTGGCTTCAGGAACTTTTAGTGAGTCTGAGTGACGTTGTGCTGTTCTTTGGAGCTACCGGGCTTACAGCCATCACGGACAATGCGGCTTTAACCTATTTGGGATCGCTGGTGAATTTATCCGACACTGCCAAATACTATCTCGTCGCGGGCGCCGTCTCAGGTGGTGGGTTGACCGTGATTGCCAATGCACCAAACCCCGCAGGCTACGGAATTTTAAAAGAGTCTTTCGTTGACGGAGTGATCAACCCGTTGTCACTTTTTGTAGCAGCATTACCGCCAACCATTATAGTTTGTGTGTGCTATTTATTTCTACCGTCTTGGTAGATACCTTGTCCGGTGCCAGGTCCTGTTTGTGTCCGGATCGTAACATCCGGATACAAACAGGACCTGGCACCGGACAAGAATAGTTTGTCTGCACTCCTATTCTCTGACATCGTGTTAGGTACTAATTTTAACAGGAGAAATGATGAAATATTTAATAATGATGATAGTAGCGACGGTTGCGATTTCGTGTGCGCATAAACACGATGGTGCGAAAACAGAGTGTACTGATTGTGCAAAGCATGATTCTGCAGACAAAGCCCACGAGTGCACGTCTTGCGACGCTCACAAAAATGGTCACGGGTCTGTAACAACTCCCGAAGCCCCAACATTTATGTTAGCGGGTGATATGGTCACTCAGAAAATTTCGCAAGAAGAGTTTGCAACTCTTTACACGAAGAATAAAGAAAAGCTCGGCAAAAAATGCACAACACCAGCGGCTACTTATTGTGGAAAGACCACAAAAGACATGATGGTTTCAGAAACCGAAGCCAGCTGCTTATGGACCAAAGTTTTCCGCAGCACACGCGAGTCTCTTCCAGGACTTGATGGTTCTTCTTGCGCAAAAATGTACAAAGGTTTTGTTAAGAAGTAATCGGTTATCGTTTTAGTCCAATGTGGCGCTCGACTCTTTCGTCAATAATAAGATCGGGCGCTCCAGAGTCCTTTAAAGCTCGGGGAATGAGCGTCTTTGAATTTGAAAAATTAATGAAAATTGTTTTTCTAAAGTACGGTGGAAGAAAAGGCTTAAGCCCTTCCCGAAAAGAGTCACTGATCACCCAAATCACCTGGGTGGCGGCAGGATTTTCGTACACAGAATAATCTGTCTCTTGAATCAAAGGTTCCTTGCAACAGGTTTCCGCAAGTCGAATCTCTTGCATCTGATTTGTTTTTTCAAGTTTGTATCCAACCCATTCATCAAGACCACTGAACATCCTAAAAATATCAGACGGCGGCCCCTGTGCAGTTGTCGTGACCATAGCGGGTAACGGCTGGATGTTTACAGAAAGCAACTCGTTCACAGCCCGGAGTATCCTCAAATGCCCACTGTGCGCGCCCCATGAATTCCAATGAGTGTCCGCTTTATGAAAAGTATATCGCCCTGGCGGTTCCCCCAACGCGAGATCTTCGAGGAACAAAACGTGCGATGCATCTTCGGGTTTCAGTAGCGCCAGAATTTGCTTTATGTTTTTCGATTCAGTCTTGCGGTAATTGAGAAACAAGTGATTGGTAAGTTCTGGATAGAGAGTCTCTTTGTTTGGAATGATGACCAATAAATATTTTGCATCGAATCCATAAGGCTTTTTTATCGAAAGTGGAATGTGCGACACCCAATAGTCGATTGCTTTTTGGTTTGAAATACCAAAAAAATCATTTTTCGCATTATCTTCATCTTCGGGAAGGTAAAATAACCAATTGTTTTTCCCAAGGTGAATATTCCCTACGTTTTTTTGTCCAAGAATTTGCACTTGAAAAAAACTATTCCCGTGACGTGCTATTTTACGGACGGGAAAATCATTCTTTATGTAATCTCTAAATCCATTAGCTGGTTTGTTTGCCAAACACATTGCAAGTGCCACGATTATCGGACTTGCGATAAGGCTGATGTAAAGTAGGGTAAATAGTTTGTATCTTGCCATAGAAATTAAAACCTAAAGTAAATGAAGGGGTTGTACTCTTGTCCGCACAGCACGATACAGGAAATTAAAAAGACACCGGCAGACCAAAAATGATTTTTTCGGTCGAGTTTGTAAACCACTGGGGTGCAGAACAAAACAGCCAGCAAAAAATAAACGTAAAAATGCGGGGTACTAAGTAACCTAAAAGTGTCGCTCGAAATAAACGGGCCGTTCAAGCCAGCCATGCTCGAGTACATTGCGCGTATTTGTTGGTAGGATTCGGCACGAAAAATAACCCAACTTAGTACTATAATGATGAGCGCGTAGGTGTGCTGGATCCAATCTGGAAAACGAAAGGAAACTTTTGAGGTGGCAATGCGCTCGAAAATAAGAAAAAAACCATGGTAACAACCCCACATAAAGAATGTGACGTTGGCTCCATGCCAAAGCCCACAGAGCATAAAGACTAACAAAAGATTTCGATACTCCTTGAAAACGCCATGTTTGCTGCCACCAAGTGGAATATATAAATAATCTCGAAACCATTGGGAAAGCGTGATGTGCCAGCGCCGCCAGAAATCTTTGATACTTCGAGCGAGATAGGGAGCATTGAAATTCTCTGGAAGTTCTATGCCGAACAATTTTCCAAGTCCGATCGCCATGTCCGAGTAACCAGAAAAATCAAAATATATTTGAAGCGTGTATGTGCATGCGGCAATCCAAGCGAGAGCGGTGTCCAAACGACTGCTGTCCAGTGTAAATAACATATCGGCGTAATATCCTAGGGGATTCGCAATAATGACTTTTTTTCCAAGACCCAGTGAAAAACGCCGAAAGCCCTCGGCTGCTTGTTCCCAACTGTGCGTCCTATTTTCAAGTTGTCTTTTTAGATCTTTATACCGAATGATGGGCCCAGCAACCAAATGCGGAAAAAAAGTAATAAACGCCCAATAATCGATAAACCTGCGCGTGGCCTTAATGTCTCCGCGATAGACATCAATGATATAGCTCATCGACTCAAAAGTGTAAAAACTGATACCGATGGGCAGTATAACATTGGTGAATGGATTGTATTTAAAGTAAAATAACAGTCCCATATTAGAAACAATAGAAACACTCAATAGGTAGAAAAGAAAATTTGCGCTCGGGGCATTCTTTTTTTGCTCACGCTCCATCAACAAGGCCACAAAGTAATCAGTGAGGCCAACGAGCAGCATCACCCAAAAAAACTTTTTTTCTCCGGTGATATAGAAATATAAGCTTGCAGCAAACAGGACAAAGTTGAGAGCGTTAAAAACCGTTCGTCGACCTTTAAAAATTAAATGTGTTGTAAAATAAAGTGCCAATACGATTGGCAAAAACACAAAAATAAAAAAAAGCGAACTAAAAACCATTTTTGGTGTTTAACAAGCTTCGTTAGCCTTGTCTAACTCTTGTTAACAAGCTGATCAAGAAGCGGACCTTGGATCGTCACAATGGCCGACTTCGGCAGACCTTTGCGGTCGGGCCAAGTGCTTGTCGGTTTTTCGGGGTCCACCGTCATCGCGCCTGGATGCTGCACACATAAAAAAAGTGTTTTGCAATCGTCGGCAAACATCGGCCCTGTAAATTCCGCATCCACCGGCGCCGTGGCTATACGGTAGGCTTTGCCAGCAAATTCGCCGCGCAGTGGAACATAGAACAAACTATTATTGCCGCAGCCCTTGTACGGACCCTTATTGTTGTCTTCGTCAGCGATGTCGCTTGTGACCCAAAGATTTCCGTTTTTATCAAAAACCATGTTGTCAGGGCACGCAATGCCAGTATCTGGTCCGCCACTCATCCACGTACTTGCCGTAAATTCTAAGGACTCACAGTCGTTGTTTTTTTCGGATATCTTTAATAAAGACCCGTAAAAGTTTTTACGATCGTAGTTGTTTGTACACGCCACAAATACATCGCCGGTGATGGGATCAATTTCGATGTCCTCAGGGCGATCCTGAGGTGTGCCGCCAGCTAGAGTTGCAGCCAGGTGCGTGTAGGTGAGTACATCGGTTTGCGTATCGAAGTGCGGTTTTAAAAGTTTATTTTGCTTGAGGTCCAAGGGAATCCAGCGACCTTTTTCGGTGTCGGCCACATACAACATTCCAGCTTCAAGCGAGCCAGGCTTACTGCCGATAAACTTGTATACGAAGCCAGATCTGCGATCTTCCCCCAAATACACAACGGGTAAATTATTTTTGCTGATTTTTACCGTGGCACATTCGTGTTCAAAACGCCCAAGGGCCACGCGTTTCACGGCTTTACCGGTGAATGGTTCGATCTCCACCACCCAACCGTAATGCTCTGGTGGAAGCGGGAAGTGATCGAACCAGCGGAATTTATCCACCGGAACAAACTGACGATTTTTGTTTTCGAATGTGACATCGCCATAGAAGTTATCATAGTTTTCTTCGCAGGTAAGAACGGTGCCCCACGGTGTTTGCCCACCAGCGCAGTTCGTAAGTGTTCCGATAGCTACATCGGAGCCAAAAATTTTATAACCCTTTTGAAACGGAATCGGCGTGCGCGAGGTGATGCGCCGATTGTATTTTGAATTTGCAACCCACGTCCAACCCTGCTCGGTTTTTTTAATATGCAGAAGCGAGCAGCCCATGGCTGTTTGCTCACGCACCACTTCTTCACGCGTGCGCTTGCCACCTTCGATTTTTCGCCCGTGAATTAAAACTGGGTGTATGTACTCATGATTAACAAGCATCACTCCTTCGTCTTTTTTTCCAGGCAGCATGGTGAGCGCTAAGTAGTCGTTGTGTGCGCCAAAAAAATCGCGGTCATTGATGGCTTCATTGTATTTGATAAATAATTTCGAGGTAAGCCCTTCTGCCAAACTCACATCGTCTTTTTGACTGGGCTTAATCACCTGAAACGGTGCGGCCTTTGGGCGAAGAGTGGAGCAGGCTGGTGTGCCCGCAAGCGGAAGGAGTGTACCTGCAAGTGGAAGAAGTTTGCCCGAAAGTGGAAGAAGTGGGCCTGCAGCAGAAAGACGGCCCATGAAATGGAGGAAGTCGCGGCGATCGGTTTTATGTGTCATGCTCTTGAGTATTTTCGATCGCGCAGTGTTATGGCAAGTTTGGAAATGGTTGGTGTAAGAGGTACATAGTAAAAAAACCTCAAAAGAAGAGCGAATGGAAAATAATCTTGTCCAGCAGGTGAATCGGCGCTACATCATGATTACCGGGGGCGGGGATGAAAAAATTTGCATTTTTGGGGTTGTTTTTTGTTTATCAATTAGGCTGGGCACAGACCGATGGAATTCTAAAAACCATCGCAGACCGCTATGACGAAACAATTATGTATTTTGAGTACACACCACACTCTTACGAAGACCGCCTGCAGTGGACGGCGAACGCCAATGCAGATCTGCTCGCTTTGCAAACACTCGATTTATCAATTCAGCAAACGTCTACGTGGAAAAATTTAAACTTTTTTTTGAAAGCGCAAACAACGCAAGAAATAGCCTGCAAGTCTTACTATTGGGCGAACGACAATTTGTATTACTTTTCGGGTGCTTTTGCCATGGAACGCTGGATGCAAGGTGCTGACGCGCCAAAAAACATCGATGAATTCAACAAAGTTTTTGATGAGGGCTTGGTGAAAGCACGTGAACAGATGGCCAGCATTCATGAAAAGTTGCTCAGAATTCAAGCCGATGGTGTTTTACCTCCGGTTGCCGCATTACGTGTCTATGAGAATGTATTAGATCGGCCAGATTCCGACTACAAAAGCCGATTAGGACTGACGCGTTTTATTGAAGATGTGCTGCCAACTTTAACCGAGTGTTCTTTTTGTAAAGACATCAATGGTCCGGAACTGATTCAAAAATACGATTCGGCGTTCACAGCTGTGGTCGCAGATATTTTGATAGAACTGGACAACGTATTCGCCCTTGCCAAAGACGACACTTCACTTGTTGTTCCTCCAGCGCTAAGAGTTGAATGTTACGAAAGCGTACTCAACGGAATTTATTCAGAACTGACCGGAACCATGGTTTTAAAAAAAGGCGAAAACGAATTATTGCGCGCCGAAAAATCCATGCTTGAGATTCTATTCAAGCTTGGTAAACCTCTCACGCCCCCGCTGAGTATTCCCGCATTTATCGAGCAAGTGTACAATGGTATGGCTGCGGATCCAAAATATCATTTAAAATCCGAAGCTGACTATCAACAGATCTACGACGCTTTAAACCAAAGATTTGAAGCAAAGAAAAATCTCATAACATCGCAGACAAAGTTTTACCCCCTAAAATATGAGTACGAGTTGTATGAGTGGAATCCGAAATCTGGCGGTTACAGTTTTGACGATGAAGCGGCGGAGGGTTATTTCAGCACCGTTTCTAGTTTAAATCCTGGGTATCTTTCTTTCGAGATTGCATGGCTCTTTATCCACGAAGGCTTGCCTGGGCATCATCTCGAGCAGTCTATTGATTACGATTTTAGAAAGACTGCAGACAACGCCTTCGATAGCCGAAAGAGTTTTTCTCCCTACATTGAAGGCTGGGGGCTGTACACGGAAGAATTGGCATTCGAACTCGATCTTTATCAAAACCTCGAAGAACAATTTGCCTTTTATGATGCGCTTCGCTTGCGTGCGCTGCGTATGATTAATGCCTATCGTTTTTACTTTGATGGTTGGGACGAAACGAAAGTTGTTGCCTTCACCGATGAACACTTGTTCGGTAGCGAGGATGATGCCCGCATGGCCGTCTCTCGGGCGAAGCGATGGAACGCGCAGGGTGTAGGCTACATGACGGGTAAAACAATACTTATGAGCATGAATCGCTCGGCGCTTAAAATTTTAGGCTCTGGTTGTTTTTCATTGGCGGAGTATCATGATTCGTTTTTACAAAAAGGTTCCACACATCTGGACACTTTGGTTTGGCAAACGGCTGAGTGGATAAAAAGCAATAACTGCTACCGCGGGGAGTTGAACCGCGACGAAATCGAAGACCTGCTCCGAAAGGACATCATCGACGCGTTTGACATCTGAATCGTCTGATAAATCGACTGATAATTCTACTGGCAATTCTACTGGCAAATCGGCTGAGAATTGGCGTCATTAATAGAAACAATACATCATTATAAATCCTTGTCTTACCAGGTTGTTTTCTCTGATGAGCTGGTGTATCAAAACTTTCCTAATTACTTTCCAATTTAATGACATCGAGGAGGCCCCTTTGGGACTGTTTACCAAGAAGACCATGGCGGATTTCGCAGCTGAAGCGAACGATCAAAATGTGGAAGGTGGCCACTCCCTCAAAAGACATTTAGGTGCCTTTAATTTAACCATGCTTGGGATTGGAGCCATTGTCGGTGCTGGGATTTTTTCCCTCACCGGAACGGCAGCGGCTTACTACGCAGGTCCCGCCATTGTTTACAGTTTTATCATCGGTGGTATTCTCTGCGCCTTAGCTGGCCTGTGTTATTCGGAAATGGCCTCAATGGTACCAGTGGCGGGCTCAGCCTACGCGTACTCTTATGCAACTATGGGCGAACTCGTAGCGTGGATTATTGGTTGGGATTTAGTTTTAGAGTACGCATTTGGTTCCATTACAGTTGCCGCATCGTGGTCCGGCTACTTTGTATCGTTAGTTACAAAAACGCTGGGTGTACATTGCTCGGACACCGTGCTGCTTTTTACCAAAGGTCCTTGGGAACAGGTGAAGCTTTCTGATGGCGCTATGCACTACGGGTATTGGAATCTTCCAGCATCGGTGATTGCTCTTCTGGTTTCCTACATTCTCTACCGCGGCATCAAAGAAAGCGCGTTTGTAAACAACATCATTGTGGCTCTAAAAGTCTTAATCATTCTTCTCTTTATCATTATTGGTTGGGGTGTGATTGATACACAAAATTGGATCGCAAACCCTGAGGCCGAAGGATTAATGCGATTAATCCCACCTGCAGGCCCAAGCATGCGCCATGGGGTGGAGTTTGAGAGTTTCGGTCTCGCTGGAGTATTAACCGCGGCGGGAGTGGTGTTTTTTTCGTATATCGGTTTTGATTCCATTTCGACCATGGGACAAGAAAGTAAAAATCCACAGCGCGATTTGCCCATCGGAATGCTGGGCTCGCTCGTGATATGCACAGCGATTTATATATTGATGTCTCTAACCATGACCGGCGTGGTGAATTACAAGGACCTCGGCGTGGCAGACCCCGTTGCCGTCGGCGTCGATCGAATTGTTGAACTGCGACAGTGGAGCCCAGCGTGGCAAACCATCCTTTCATTTTTTGTAAAATTTGGCGCGCTCTGTGGATTGTCGTCGGTCATTTTAGTAATGATGATTGGCCAGACACGCGTTTTCTACGCCATCGGTCGTGATGGGCTTTTACCGTGGTTTGATAAAGTGCATCCGCGCTATTCCACGCCGTACGTCGCGACCGCCGTAAATGGTATCTTCGTGGCCCTTTGTGGGGGTGTGATGCCGATGAGTCTGGTGGGAGAGTTAACTTCTATTGGAACGTTGTTGGCGTTTGTTTTGGTTTGCGTCGGTGTATTTATTCTTCGTCATACTAATCCCGAAATACCTCGTCCGTTCAAAACCCCTGTTTACTGGCTCGTGTGCCCGTTGGGCGCGCTTTCGTGTTTATGGGTGATGTCAGGGCTGCCGCTCGACACTTGGATCAGACTCTTTGTGTGGTTGATGATCGGTTTTGTCATTTACTTCGGATACGGTAGAAAACATAGCAAGCTGCGCGCCCGAGCATAAAGCACTAGCTGACACAGACAGAGGTCGAGTCTGACTCGACTTCTGTTTGAACGAACTCCCGGTTTGAAAGTTCGATATTTGTAAAAAAAATAACACCTCATCTCAAATTGAGAGCTCAGATACAAAAGAACCCCCTGGTTAGTAAAGTTATTTTTTGTCTCACAGGCTAACTATTTAAATTTTCAGTGGGACCTCCGAAGAGTCAGTTAGGAATACATGATGATGAAGGAGAGGTTCCTATGACAACAGCGAGAAAACTTTCAATGATGGTGGCAATGGCTGCATTTTGTGTGCAGACGGCCCATGCAGAAGACCCTACAGAACTCCAAAGCGAGATGGTAGAAGTTGAGGAGGCAATTGCCGACTCAGAAGCCGCGAAAGCCGAACAGGTGGAAACAGCTAAACGCCTTGATCGTGAGAAAAAAGATGCAGCTTCAATGAAAGAAAAAGCGGGTGGAGAGCTTAAAAGAGCTCGCCGTGATGAAGACCGTTCCCGTGAGCGCATCGCCATGAACGAAAAGAAATCTCTCGAAGCACAAGACGAAATCGAAAAAGCAAAAAAGATTATCGAAGATGCTAAAGAGAAAATGGATAAAAATCGTTTGGAAGTTGAAAAATCCGTGGCCGAACTTGAGAAAGTTAAAAAAGAAGCTCAACACCTCGCTGATCTCAAAAAAGAAGCTCTCGCTGAAAAAGAGGCCGTTGAGAAGAGCATGTTAAAAGCGCAAGCAAAAGTGGATGATATGAAGCGTACAGAAAAAGCGGCACTTAAGGAGCTTGCACGTTCTGAGCAAGAGCTAAAGTACGTGCGTGAAAAAGCTAAAAAATCCATGGAAAAGAACAGCAGCGAAAGCAAAGAATATCTACGCATCGTTCAAGATCATAGAGATTCTTTAAAAAAGATTGCTAAAAAACTTGATGAAATCGAAGTGGAACTAGAAGTTGATAAAGCTTACGAAGAGAAGCAGGAGCGCAAACAAGCAAACATGGAGCGTTCACGCGGTGTTTCTAGCATGGGCTCTGGAAAGTTTGCTAAAATAACTTCTCCCACATGTAGCATGCGCACCTTCCCATCAGCGGATTCTAAAATTGTTGGCAGCTACAAAAATGGCCGCAAGGTGCACGTAAAACTGCACGACAAAGCGTGGTACTCATCTATCTACAACGGCGAAAAAGTATTTTTAGGAGCTGGTTGCTTCGAATAGTTTCGAATCAGCACCGTTCTCATCATCAAAAAGCCAGCTCGCGAGCTGGCTTTTTTTTTTAAAAAACAGTTTTGCTAAAAATTAATCTTGAGCGAAAACAAAGGGTCTCGCATCAATAACCAGTCAAACATTAGATCCATCACTTCGCTCAGGATGACGGGGAGATTGATTAAAAATCAGCGATCTGATCAACGTATTCTGGATTATCAATAAATGGATTGCGATTTTGTTGAATGTCTTCAATTTTATTATTCAATTCAACTTCGCGCTCATCAGGCGGGTCCATCTCGTGCCATTCACGAAGAGACATCTCTTGATTTTTATCAACTTTCGATTTGTAACGGACGGAGAAGTAAAAAATGGCGCGAGCTGCATCACCCTTGATGGAATCGTCGGGCTCAAACACTCTTTCGCCGGCAGAGTTAACCCCCAAGGCAGCTTCCTGGCAGGGAGCTTGTAAAACCGTAACAACGTCACCAAACGGGTAGTTGCCGCGGATCGAGTTATTTTTGCTCGTTGTAGGGAACAAACTATGTAAGTCGGACTTTTGCGTCCCGTTTGAAAACTGACTCGTAAAGTGACTTTGTGGCCAAACATGCTCTACGTTAACGATATTATTATCGGGAATTTGCATAGGACCCAATTGATTGGGTTTTTCGAAATCTGCATTGGTAAAAACGTCATTGCAGTAATAGATATCAAGTTCGTAAGTTTGCGGCGAAGTACCTTTGAGATATAAAAAGCCGAAGATCAATTGCCGCACTCGCTTGTATGAGACGGGCGCATGAAAAGAACTCGTCACTTCGAATAACGATTCTTTAGAAACCGCTCCGTGCACACTTGAGAGAATTTGACTAGACCGCCCGTAAGACGTCTCACTGTAGAAAAAAGCACTCAAAACAGACGCACTTATTAGAACAGTCGTACCGAAACCCCAAAATCCAAATACGTTCAAAAACCTTCTGAACATTGTTTCCCCCTCACATCATGTGACAGTTAGTTTTATCGAAACGTGAATTGCGCTGACAATAAAGATTTGGAAAACAGACAGAAAAATAACAAATAGGGCACTGCATAATTCGTTCTAAAGATGGATCTGCATTTTACGCTTTTACTGCAACCGTAAAATCCCATTTTTGCTCGATCAATGCTCCTAAAATATAGGCTACAAACGCCGCGATGATTGCCATTAAATAAGGCGCATCCCATGAGAGCACTGAATCGCCTAAAATATAAAATAACATTCCTGAAATAAGAGCCAAGGAGCCCGCGAGGGCTTTACCCCAGCGGCTATAAATACCGAAAAAAGTAATAATGAGTAATCCCGAAGTTCCAAAGGATGAAGCTGCCTGAAGAAGGGAATAAATGCCGCTTGCAAAGTGAGCTATGCCGTACGCAACAAAGGCGGCGCCAACAACGATGATACGAACCACGGTGAGCCTATAGCCTTCCGATTTGTGTTTGATCCATGGATCAAGAACATTCTGCGCGGTGAGTGCCGCCACCGAAAGCAAAATTGTATCGATAGTTGAGAGAATTGCAGAAATGAGTGCTCCCACAAAAACCACATAGATAAAAGGCGGCAAATAGCGCTCGGCAACACCTGTGAGAAACTGCTCGTTGTGCATAACATCTGGAAAAATTTGCGGGCCTATAAGGCCCAAGAAAAGCGGAATCGCGCCCAGGAACAGATAAATAAAACAGGCCCAGTAACTTCCGCGACGGGCGACCTCTGGAGACTTCGCAGCAAGCGTTCTCGAGATTAATTCTTGCGCGACCAGCGAGCCAAAAACTGGAACGGCCCAGCGATCCATGCGCTGCCAGATGGATTCGTGGCTGGATAAAAAACTCAATCGCTCTGCAGGCATAGTGGAAAAGAAGGACCACTGAAAATCGCTGCTGTTGATGACAAAATAAAACAAACTTACCAGGCCAAAAAAGATCAAAGCCCCTTTGAGCATATCGGTGATGATATCACCCAACAAACCACCTAACAGAGTGTAAATCATCACGGCAAAGGTACAGAAAAAAATTGTTGTCTCAACTGGCAGTTTTGTGGTGCTGCTGACAACTTGGCCAAACGCACGAATTTGCGCCGCAGCCCAAATGAGCGAGCCCGCAATGAGAATAAACGCTGTTAGCTTTTCCACCCACAGACCGTAGCGTTCCGCGTAGAAGTCAGAAAGCGTAATATATCCCCCGCGCCACAACGGGGCTGCGATCAAAAGGCCCATCAGCAACAAACAAAGGCTGTAGCCAAAGGGATCGGCGCGACTCGCAGAGAGACCGCCAACATAAACGGCACCCGAAGACCCGATGCAAGTTTCAGCACCAAACCAGCTTGCAACCAGGGACATGGCGACGATGGGCGTGGGCAGACTGCGACCCGCCAAAAAAAAGTCGGTGGATGTGGTTACTTTGCGGGCCACCCAATAGCAGATCGCCAATTGAATGATGAGATAAAGGCAAATGAAATAAAGCATTCTCGCTCTCCGCTTTTTGGCTACCGACCAGAGTTTCCGTAAGGTACGGATTAAGCCAAATTCCTTAAGATGACAAATTGTTTTTAGTTTCGGTAGAATGGGCCGTGGCTGAGACAAAATACGAACAAAAAATTGAATCGCTTAAAAAGGTTGTGGCAGATTTTCCGCTCAACCCCGGCGTGTATTTGATGAAAAATGCGGACACCAAAATCATCTATGTGGGCAAGGCCAAGGAGCTTCGCAATCGTGTTCGCAGTTACTTTCAAAAAAATCATGAAAGTCCAAAAACAACGTTTTTGGTCCGCAATATTTTTCATATCGAATACATCGTTACAAAAACCGAGGTCGAAGCGCTTCTCTTAGAGGCCACGCTGATTAAAAAACATCGCCCGCGCTACAACATCCGCCTCAAAGACGATAAATCCTATCCGTATCTAAGGCTTTCCATTAAGGATAAATTCCCGCGATTTTATTTAGCACGCAAAGTGAAGCGCGATGGATCGATTTATTTTGGGCCTTATCAAAGCGGGCAGGTGGTTTACGACACCATTGAGTTTTTAAATAATATTTACAAACTTCGCGATTGCACAGATCCGTTTTTTAAGTCGCGCAAACGACCATGTATCTCATATGATATTGGAAAGTGTTCAGCGCCGTGCGTGGAAGTCATAAGCCAAGAAGATTACCGTCAATCCATTAAGACGGCCCAGGGTTTTTTTAAAAATAAAAATTCTAAACTTTTGAAAACTCTCGAAGGACAGATGCAGGGTTTGGCAGATCAGGAAAAATTCGAACTCGCTGCCCGTGTACGCGACAGCCTCAAAGCCATCCAGCGCGTTCTCGAAAAGCAATCGGTGATCAATACCGATATGGAAAAAGATCAAGACGTGTTTAGTTTTTACGGCGATCAGCGAGGAACCTTGATTTGCTCTTTACATCTTCGTCAGGGGGCTGTGATTGGCCAAAAAGGGCAGTTTTTTCCGCTGCTTGATTCCTCATCGCCGGATGAGGACGTGCGCGACTGGCTGATGACATTTCTCAATCAGTACTACGCAGAGAATGTTGTGCCTGATGAAATCCTCCTCCCACTCGATATTGGTTTTGATTTGCGTAAACTTTTGGGAGAAGTCCTTAAACTTTATTCGGATAAGCCAGCCGATATTATCTTTCCGACAAGTCATATCGGTCGAAAGCTTTTGGAGATGGCGCATACCAATGCCGAAAAGAAGTTTCAAAATCACGTGACGAAAAACGAAGAAAAAAAACAAGCGCTCGATTTAATTCAGGAGAAATTACAGCTTCCACAATATCCCCGACGCATCGAATGCTATGATATTTCCACATTTCAGGGACAGGAAACTGTGGCGTCGCAGGTGGTGTTCGAAGATGGCGTGCCGAATAAAGATCAATACCGCCGCTACAAAATCAAATCCTTTGCCGGCATGAACGATTTTGAAGCCATGAAGGAAGTTCTGTCACGCAGACTTAAACATGACGAGTGGGAAGAGCCGCATCTTATTGTTGTAGATGGTGGCAAGGGGCAGCTAAAATTTGCTATGGAGGCTTTAAAGGATCTTGATAAGCAGCACATTCCCATCGTCGGGCTTGCGAAGGAGAGAACAAGGGGAAAATTTGAAGACGAGGGTATCGAAAAAACTCAGGAACGCTTTTATTTACCAAATAGAGCGAACCCAGTGATTTTTGCTTCGAACTCCGAGGCGTTTCGCATCTTAGTCAGTTTGCGCGACGAGGCCCATCGCTTCGCCATCACGTTCCATCGCGAGCTCCGCGACAAAGCATTCCTTCCGGAATAAAAGGTGCCCGTACCTTATTCAATGCATTCGGTCGCAAAAGGATCGGCTTACCCTTTTGTGAAAAAAAAGCGTACTCGGAGGTACGCCTTTTTTTGTTTTGAACTAATCCCTAAGCAGGACTTGAAAATTCTTTTACTTCTTAGGAACGCTTGTAGTGCCGCGTTTTGCTTTTGCGTCTTTGGTGTCCGCACTTGTCGGCCGTGCGCCGCCGAGGGAATCTCCAAGCTCGTCATTGCCGTATCCGCTGCCACTCCCGCTGCCGCTGTAACCGAGAGGTGATTGCGGATCTTCAATGTGCCTTGCAAGTTCGTCACACTGGTTGGAATCAGTGGGGCCGTAGATCTGTTCACGTCCGCTTCGGCCGTTTGCATTGCCGCCGGTACCACTTCCGTAACCGCAACCGCCGTCATCGTTGTTAACGTCGCAGTTGTTTCCGCTACCAAACCAACTGTTGTTGTTGCAGTTGTTGTTGTGCTGACGGTTCATAAAAAAGCCACCAAGTATGAGGCCTGCTAGTGCACCTTTGCCAGCCGCTCCGGGAGGGCCAAACAAGTAAGCCAAGCCGCCAAGGGCCGCCGCACCTGCAAACGCGCTTTGCATGTTGAACCGAGCATGGGCTTTAAAGAACAGCGAAAAATCGGCCGATGTTTTTTTGCAGCCGATTTGAGCGCAAATCCCTAAAAATATTTCTTGCGCCGATTGGCGGTTGAGCGAAACTTTTTTACCATTTACGGTGAGCGTGTCTTTTCCGTAGATGATAAAGTTTTCTTTATCAAAATAAACTTTGTCGCCTTTGTGCATAGCCTTAGGAAATTTTGATTTTAAATCCACACCAAGCTTAACGAGTTCAGCGCGAACTTTTTCGATGTCATCCTTACTGCCAACATACCCAAGCCACGTGATATAATCACCGACAGACTTAAATGAATTGAGCGCATTGGCAGTTGCCATGGCGGCAAACTGAGGTTGTGGTAACTGCTTTGGTGCTGCAATCACCGGCGAAGCAAAGAGGGAGAGTAGTAGTATCCTTAAAAAGAAACGTGACAACATAAGAGTCCTTTCCTTGAAGTCCAACCACATCATAGCAATAGAATTCAAAAAGCGAATCTCAACTTTGGTCTAGATTCCGTCTAGGACAGGAGTGTGTTCCCACCGTCATCCTGAGCGCAGCGAAGGATCTCGTCTCCACACCACAATTGGCGTCTGAAATCATCCTTAGAACGACTCTATTGCCGAAAACATCACTGCATTGAGGCAGATGCAGCTTTTAGAGGTCCGTTATGCGGAGGAAGATTCTTCGCTTCGCTCAGAATGACGGATTGGACTGCAAGCTCTATTCCGTTCGTCCAGAGCGGAACGTACCTTTTTGTTATAATGTGGCGTAAGTGAACCGCGAGGTCTTGATCGACGGAGGCAGTGACCAACGGTTGGCGAAATCCTCGGGAAAATCAATTTGGATGGCTCGCAAAGCAATGCCTGGCTCGCTCCAAGTTTGCTTGGATCCATAGAGTGAATCTCCAAGGATGGGGGCGTCGTGACGGGCCAGCTCAAAGCGCAACTGATGCGAACGCCCGGTGATAGGTTGCAAGCGCCACTCTAAAAAGTTTTTGCCTGATGCGATTGGTGTAGCTTGAGTAATGGATTCCTTGCCATGGGCAGCTTCAAAAGAACGTTTTTTTCCTCGCCAGATTTTGCAAGTCCACTTCATTGGTTTGTTCAAATCGAAATTGCGCAACTCAGTAAACGCCTGATACGTTTTTTGGATCGTTTTCTCTTCAAAAAGGAAACTCGCATCTTTATGAAATTCAGGTGTGAGACCAAACAGAATAAGACCGCTCACTTCCGCGTCCAATCGATGAACTGGGAAAATTTTTTGTGCTAGTTTTTGCTCAAGTATTTTTCCAAGAACAGGGCGTTGATCGTCAGGACTGCGCCCAGGGATAGAAAGCCACTGCGCTGGTTTATCGACAATCACCGCATGTTGGTTTTGAAATACAAGATTGAGTGAAAGGTCTGCTGCCATGATTTTCTTTTCTAAAATTTGTGTCTAAGATTCTTTTTTAGTATTCATAACTCAGAATACCCGCTGGCTCGGAACTCAAGAATTTGTCGAGAACATCCAGTTTTATATCGATGATATTTTGGGGAAGACCTGATTTTTTTAAAAAGTCTTTGGCCTTCGAAGTATCAAAGAGAGGAGCAGAAGTCTGCAGATCTAGCCCTACCGAAAAGGTTTCGAAAACTCGTTGTGCGGATGCTAGTGGAGGAGCTCTTTTCAGATAAACGTTGCATTGAACCTGACTTGCATTGTCCGTGCAGGTTGCCGTCATCTCGTTTGCTTCCCACAGAGAAACGCCCGTGTCTTCGTTGCCACTGATGCGTTTGAAATCTACACGCAGGCCGGGATCGCCAGTCAGCGCTTTGGGGAAGATATATGAAATTTCGGCGGTGGAAACGCCGGTATACGGCTTAACAATTTCAACTTCGAAGCGTGAGTGTTCCACAAGATTCTCTTCCGTGGGGACAATATAGCTCGCTGTCGTTTTGCTGCCGTCTGCGTAGGAGAAGGAGGTTCCAAAGACAAAAAGAAAAATAAAGAGGGAGTTCTTGGAAAAAATATTTTTCATGAAGGCTCCTTGAAGAGGCGTATGCTGATGCCGGGTTATAAAAGATAACGAGTGGCGCGACCTTGCCCAATGCGAGAGACAATACCTAACTCATGCAATTTTGACAAGTCACGTGTCGCAGTTGGTTTGGAAACAAGCAACTTTGTAGAAAGTTCCTGCACAGATATGGACGAATCGTTTTTTAAATAATCCAAGATTTGGAGCTGTCTAAAGTTTAAGTCCTTTAGATATTTAGCCCATTTGGGCGGAATGCGAACGCGCGTGGGTTTTGCGTGGGATGAAGTCCGAGATGCATCTTTTGCTACAACGGAAAGCTTTAGATTGTTTTTGATGATCACCTTCACCGATCGACTAAGGCTATAGCCCTCCTCGGTCAGTTGCACCCAATCGGCATGGGGGTTTAAGAGATGGCGAATCTTATTGATAGACGAATACACAAGGGAGTCATGACGAAGGGGATCGTAATCATAACCCCAAACTTCCCGAACTAGAACTTCCTTCGATTTCGGCGCATCTTTGAGAAGTGTTAAAATTTTTCGCAAAACCGAATTTAAGCTTTTCGACTTCAGAAATACGTTTCCTTTATCCAATAAAATCAAAGTGCCGGGAAGAAGATCGAAGATTAAAGACTGAGTTCCAAAGGGCAAGTTGTAGCACTTGTGTAAAAGTCCATGATATCCACTCTTTAAAACCATCTCGGGGGCCTTGGCGTTCCCTGTCGCGACCTCGTCGAGGAGATCGCCAATAGGGTCTTCGCCCTTAGAGAAGGTGTGCGATTTTTTCGACATTCGCGCCAACATTTTTTTGTGCACAGTGCTTTGTGATTGATTGGATTTCGCATTCAGTTCCATAAAAAGGTGATCAGATTCCTGAGTCTTCTTGAGTTCCTTTAGCACCTTGATTTTCAAGCCGCTTATTTGCATCCATAAATTAAGATCTATCGTCTGATTCACATTCTGTTCAGCAAATCGCAATATATGTAAAGCTTGGGTGTAATTTGCCTGCAGATAAAGAACATAACTCATGCGCACATTGAATAATGCCATCTGCCGACGATTTTGACTTTTGTAAATGATATCTGACGCTTTTTCGACAGTCTGCTCAGCTTTGGTAAACTGCCCTCGTAAGATGTACTGACGAATCATTTCAAGCAGAAGCTCGCCCTTTGAGTACACGTCGCGGGTTTCGATTTTATCTAAAGCCTCTTCCAAGGGAATCAAACTTTTATCGAGTTGGAGGCCAAATTGATATTTAAACTTTAGCACTGCAATCTCGATGGTCGGTGCCAACCAACACCTGTGCTTTTTCGCCAGACGAAGAGTTTCGGCAAAATATCGTAGACCTAGATGCACGTGCCCCGTTTGCACCAGGGAGTGGGCGAGGAGTTCTTTACTCAGCATTTCACCGAACAAAAAATCATCGGCAACGGCATTCGAAAAAGCCAGTTCAGCGTACTTTTTCCCTTGTGAAAACCGCCCGCAAAAAAACCGGTAAAACGCAATGCCTTGGTAGATAAAAAACTTTTGGCGAGGTTCGGCACGACCACCACGAGTTTTTAGGTAAAGCAAATTCTCCACCAAAAGGCTGCGACCTTCGTTGTATTGAGAGTTGCGAATCAATCCAAGAGCGAGATAAAAACGGCAAGCACACATGGGGGATGCTGAAAGAGATTTTTTTCTAAAAAGTATCAGTGCCTTCTCAAGTTGCCCGCTAAAAACAAGACTTCCTATCCAGTACGGAAAAAGCTCGGCGTTATTTTGCAATGTTTTATGCCCGTCGAACGTATCGCTGACTTCGGTAAAACGACCGGAAATAAAAAGGTCTTGAATCTTGTGAGTGTATAATTCCTTCAAAGTGGCCCCCCTTAAACACACCTCCTATTTACGAATTTGAGGAGCTATGTTATCGTCTTTCGAGTTTGTTGCATGATTCGATTGTAAAGATCAAATCAAATCGCATCAAAAGCGTGAGAGAGTGTAGGTCGATATTTAGGGGTAAATGGTCGATTTTAGGTTCAAGGGGGGCAAATTCCATGAAGCTTATCAAGTGTTTGTTAGTCGTACTGATTCCATTTATGGTGGCCTGTTCAGCGGAACACAACAACGTGAGTGGTACTGGAGAAGATGGCCTCGGCAAAGCTCCGGTATGTGAACCCGGCACTGTGGTTGCTAACTGTACAGCTCCCGATCCTGGCGTCGATCCAACCGATCCCGTGCCACGACCAGTGGTTCTGGAACCAAATTACGAGTCATTGCGCAAAGAAATTTTTGTTAGCCAATGTTTGGGCTGTCACAATAGTAGTGGAATTTTTAGTTCGTACGATTTTTCTACCTACGAATCTATCACGAGTTACCAAAAACTTTTCGCGCTTCCAGCGGACGGGTCCGACAGCCGTTTTGTGCACTCGCTAGTCACGGGAAAAATGCCGCGGGAAAAACCACCCCTTCCGCCCGAACAAATCGAAGTGATTCGACAATGGGTGGCACTTGGCCTGCCAAAGACGGCCGCGACAGTGCCTGCCAATTGCGATTTGATTGATTTTGCAACGGTGAATACTCAGGTGTTTGAAAGCAGTTGTACGCGCTGTCACGACTTTTCATCAAAACTCGATCTTCAGTCTTACGCCAATATCAAACAGCATTTATCAAAAGTGCAATGGGCGATAGCAAATGACAAAATGCCTCCCAAAAAGCCATTATCACCAGAGTTAAAAGACCTTGTTATTAAGTGGATCGATCAAGGCGCGCCGGAAACTGTCGTCATGCCTGCGACGTGCGAAACAAAGGACAATCCATAGCACTCGATAAAGAGCGCAAGCTAAAGGTAATGAATAACTTTATGCTTAATTAAATCGAAAACGTCACCCGATGCTAGCACATGGAGTTTTGCATTGTGCAGGGACATCGTTCGTTGGGCTTGAGCCTCGGAAATATTTGAATAAGTGATCGAAGAACCATCGACCACGTAAACGGCGTTTGTGCCAATAATTTCCATTTCATTGCCCACGACGACGAGGGCGGTGTCTTCGTCAATGCCGATGCCCAGTATACCAGGATTGAGGGCAACAGCTCCTAGGAGTCGACCGATTCTTCCGCGTTGTGCAAAGTGCTGATCAATCAAAACCTTTGAGATGAATCCCAAGCCTGGTTGCATGGCGCAGCTTCCAACTTTGTGAGACTCCCGGCCTTCGCTTGAAACAAGCATCGTTTGTCCCATCACTGATGCTCCAGCAGACGTCCCGGCAATTAAACCGCCACCGCGAAAAATTTCTTCGATCCGAAACGCTGTGGGCGAACCCCCAATTTTGGTTGTTATCTTTAATTGATCACCACCGGTGAAAAAGATACTTCGAGCTCCTTTGAAAAGCTCAAGGTTTTCGGGTTTTCGGGCATCGGCCGGTTCCTCGCAGCGAAAGTGCACAATATCTTTGAGCCCAAGTTCACGAAAGGCTCGATTGTAGGTCTCCCACATTTTTTCAGCAACCGTACTCGCAGCCGTCACCACGACTAGACGGCTGCCGTGACTCCTGCTTGCCACCTCTTTCAATATTGTCATATCGTGAGTTTTATCTTCGCCTCCACCAATGATGATAAGAGTTCCAGTGGTTTTAGTTTCAGCTTTTTTTTGTTTTTTAGTTTTCCGTTTGCGCGGTTTTAATTCCATAAATATCCCATCCTCTCCGTGTGAGGTTTACTTCGCGGTCAAAGGTGTTCTTTCCATCTCGCTTAAAAAACTTTCCTCGAGCCATCACATGCTTTATCTGCAGATCCGTTTTATCAAACATGAGGAGATCAGCATCCATATGTGTCGCAATCTTACCTTTCGCTTCAAGACCGAGAACTTGGGCAGCGTTTTGCGAAAAATGCTGGTAGATCTCGGAGATTTCGAGTCCGCCTTTTAAGCAAGTTTCGGTCAGCACTGACCAAAGCTCGCTCGGGGAGGGGACACCCCCATCCGATGATATAGTTAAGCGATCAGCCGGGCCGCCGAGCCTTTTAAATAACAGATAATTTCTCAAAATATTCGGATCGTAGATATCAAAGTCTATATAAACTCCGCGCTTCGCGAGCTCAGCGGCTTCCTCGATCAATTTTTCAGATCGCTCGAGATGTGTTAGATAGATTTTTTCTGGCAGAATGCTATGTGTTTCGAGAAGGTCGCGGATCGTCTGTAGCCGTCGGTCACCGGGTCCCACATGAAAATGGCTGACTCCAGCTTTACCGCTCAAAATCCCGCCGACGTAGGCATCCACACAGGCGCGCGCTAGCGAATCGAGAGATGGTTCTGGAGCTCGTCGGTCGGCAATAGCAATTTCACCAACGCCAATGATTTCGGAAATAAAAAGAAGATCATCTCGCACATTGCCAGTTATTGTTTTTGGCGGAATATCATAGCCGCCAACGTAGCAATAGGCCGAAATCCCAATGTGATTAAAAGCCTTCACTTTGGCCAGTAAGTCAGACATCGTTTTTGTCGAAGTGTCCACACCCAGCGTTCCCACAGTTGTCGTAACACCGCCATCGATGAACTCACAAAGCGAGATCGGTGGGCTTTGCGAATGAAAACCTTTTTCTCCGCTTCCACCAGATAAATGATTATGGGGGTCGATGATTCCAGGAGCGATATGCAGGTTTTCGCAATCAATGATTTCCAAAACGTCTTTTAATTTGTGTTCTAACTGTCGGTAAACGGAAAGGTCTGCCTGTCCCACCCAGGTTATCTTTTCGCCCGCGATCAAAATGTCTAGCTTTTGAAAAATTCCCTCAAATAAAATATTTGCACCACTGAGAAGATAAATCATTAGGTTGCTCGTAGCACTGATTCGCATAAAGCCAGTGCCCATTTTAACTTTTCTTTTGGTAATGTGCTTCGTGATTGTGCCCCTGCCTGGCTTAGCATTTTTTCGATCTCGATAATTCGATCGTAGAATGCGACCAAAAGCTCTCCGGGCTGCAATTTTTTAATGCAGGCATCCATGGCCTGAAGCTCGTCCATAATCACCACGACTCTTTTATCTGGAAATTCAGAGCGAACAACGTCGGCCAAAAATTTCGACATTTCGCCATACGGCCGCCCGCGCAGGGCTATATCTTCGCGAATTATGATTTCGTCAAACGAAGGAACGATGGCCCTAAGTGCATCTTTTGAAATCTCGGGGTCGCGGTCTCCGGGCAAGGCTATGATTAATCGTCTGAGTGTAAATTCGTACTGCTCGAGAGCCGTTGCGATGGCACTCATTGCATGCGCATTGTGCCCGTAATCAAGAACAATGCATGCGTTCTTCAAGTCAAAAATATTCATCCTGCCCGAATTTTGCGAACTTGGATTAAACCACCTAAGCGCATCAAAAGCACTTGTAATGTCCATGCCCACGCCGTGTGCGGCACATAGAGCTGCTAAACAATTTGATATCTGAAAGCTAATGGTACCATAAGAAGTAACTGATAGCTCACTCACGCGACCAAGCCTTATCTCACTACTGGATGCCGCAGATGTGGTGGATGTGGCATTTGTGGCGGCTGACGCAAAAAATATTTCGCCTTTTTCAACCCAGCATTTTGCATCGGGAGCTCGCGACGTCACTGCACGTTCAACGGCCTCCGGCGTCGTGCCGTAGATGTAAACTCTGCGTTCCATTCGTGAGTCTGCGGCACGATCAAAAAGATTCAGAGACTCCTTACTGTCTGCGTTCAGGACAATCGTGCCATTTTTTTTGGTGTGATCTACAACAAGTGCTTTAATTTGCACTAGGTCCTTGATGCCTCGTATTCCATCTTGGCCGATGTGATCTTCGTGAACATTCGTAACAACGCCCACATCAGAGTAAGAGTATCCAAGGCCGCGTCGAAGTATTCCGCCCCGAGCTGATTCTAAAATTGCTATTTCAACTTTAGAATCAGAAAGCACTCGGCTTGCCGACACGGGTCCCGAACAGTCACCAGTTCCTGTTTTTTCTCCGCCTATCCAAATACCATCGGTCGAAGTCATTCCTGTCACGTAACCAGCTGTCGAAAACATTTTTTCGAGCATTCGCACCGTAGATGTTTTACCGTTCGTACCAGTTACGCTAATAATGGGAATGGTTGACTGTTGCCCAGCCGGATAAAGCATTTTAATGATGTCTTCGGCCACTGGCCGCGGCTGGCCTTCGCTCGGTGCAAGATGCATTCGCAAACCCGGCCCGGCATTAACTTCTATTATTTTAAAACCTTCTGAAACGGGAGCGGATATATCCGAATGAATTATGTCTACTCCGCAGATATCAAGACCAATTGTTCGCGCCGTTAATTCACAGGTCAAACGAACTGTTGGATGTAAAAGATCCGTTACGTCTTTCGCATTTCCACCGCCTGAGATATTTGCATTTTCTCGAAGAAAAATTTTTGCGTTTTTTTCCACGACAGATTCAAGAGCGAGGTTTTGTCTTTTAAGAGACGCAAGAACACTTTCGTCAACAATAATTCGAGTGAGCACACTGCTATGACCAACGCCCCGAAGTGGATCAGAGTTGAGCTGTTTAATAAGCTCGTTGACTGTACTTCTTCCATCACCGAGAACCGACGGAGCTAAGCGTTCGGCTGCCGCACAAACTTTGCCGCCCACAACAAGCACGCGGTAATCTTTACCAACACACATTTCTTCGATCAGAACTACCCGGCAAAATTTTTGCGCATGTTCAAATGCTCGATGCAAGCCTTGTTGTGAATCGATGTTGAGAGTGACGCCATTTCCGTGATTGCCGTCGAGAGGTTTTATCGCGAGGGGAAAAGACAGTTCGGTTGTTGCCTCAAGAGCCTCCTCAACGGATCGGACCATTAAACCCCGCGGGACCGGAACACCTACAGACTTCAATACAATTTTCGTTCTGTATTTATCCTGTGCCAGTTGCACGGCAAGGTGGCTGGTTTTATCTGTCACGGCAGTTTGCACATAGCGAGTGTGAATACCGTGCCCCAAACGAAGCTGGCTGCCGGTGTATGTACGTTCAACTGGAATTTTCATTTTTTTCGCAGCATCGAACAGTGCCTGACCGCTGGGCCCAAGCTTATGCTCCTCCACTAATTTCTTGATGGCTTCAATCTCTCCCTTCTTATCCGCTCTCCCAACAGTAACAACTCTCTGGATGTAGGAAAATGCGACGCGATGGCATTCGATCATTGCCTGTTCGTCTAAATATCTGGTGATGACATTGTAGATGCCTTTTTCGCCCCCATAAATTGATTTGCCGTACGTTACACCAATTCCAACCATGGCCGAAATTTCTAGCGCGACGTGCTCGATAATGTGAGCAAAATAAGTTCCTCGTTCGAGACGCTCTAAAAAACCTCCTCTACGACCTAGAGAGCAGGTGTGCTCGATCAATCGGGGAAAATCCGCCATCAGAGTTTTGACAAAATGTGGCAAGTCCTGGCTGGATGTATCTGCAAATACTCCGAGGTCTAACCTCGTAATCAGTACGGGAAATTTGTGATAAATATTGGGCCCTCTAAGGGCGCGAACGCTAATTATTTTCATCGTATTCCTTTTAAATTGTACGTTTAATGCAACTCATAGATGGGCGCCATCAGGCAAGATACGCTACCACCACCCAAAATAAATTCCGACATGTCAGCGACGGTATGGAATTTTCCCATTTTTTTGAGTTCGTGGGACATCACTTGGCTCTGTCCACCTGAAACAACGGTGTTTCCGATTTCGATACAGTTGAGAGCAAAGTTTAGAGCGTCTGCTCTCGGCACGTTCACGATCCGCGAAAAATGTTTGGACTTTCGAAGAACGTTCCAACTCATTTTCGAAAACGCACCTTCATACGCGAAAGCAACGCCATCTGAGGTCACAAAGAGCGCAGTGTCTAAATGGTAAAATAGCGGATCGATCAATTGGAGCGGGACCACTTCTATTTCCATGGCCTTAGCAAATTCGGCAGCTGCTTGCAGCTGTGTTCTGAAGCCGTATCCAATAAATGCCTTTTTTTGCGAGGGTAACACGGCCACATCTCCCCCTTCGAGAAAAGCTTTTCCCTGGATTAATTTTTTAACGCCGAGATGAGAAAGGTGTTGAATCCTTGCCTTTATCTCGCGCTTCCGCTCGAGATGACGATAGGTGGCTAAAAACGCAGTCAATTTATTTTGTCTTTTCAAAATCACCGCGATGTCTTTTACAAAAACACTGTCAAAGCAATTGTGGACAAACGGAATCTCCGATACGTGAGCACCACGGGCTCGCGCAAAATTCAATAGGTTTAAATGCTGCAATTGTGCGCTTCCCTTATTTACTCTACCCACTTTCATATGTGGGTTGATGGACCATTTGACATCGTAGACACAACTTTCAATGTGAGATCCTGTGTGATGACAGCGAGCCCGGCCAACAATAAAATGGGGATGCTTGGAACTCATAGATTTAGCTTCAACTGTTGTTTGTATCGAAGGAAACAGCGTTCTCCTGCTTTAAGTCTCATCAAAGCACCTTCTGCCAGGGCTTGAGCCACTTCGGAATTTTCTCTGACTAGCGAAAAAATCACTTCCGTATTCCAGTCGGCTGAGTGTTTAATATCTACTGTAGAATGAAGAAGAAAATAGCGTTGCCCGGTTGCAGACAAGCCAAGTCGTTTAAGTCCTGCATGGACTTTTTTTGCACGACCTGGGGCCGTAAGTTCGATCACTCCTAGCGCCCCAACAGAATGGTAAGCATAATCACGATTCACCGCCATGCCGAGTAATATATTGGCAAGCGCTATGGACTCTGGGACAACTCGATCTTGATTACCGGAAGCGACATTCATCTCGCTAGCCAATGATTCGAGCATGGGACCGTGCATAGAAATTTCTTTGCCTCGTCCCATTTCATCCCAATAGTTTCGCGCCATCTCAAGCTTTGCCTGAGTTGGAAATTTAATTTGTGTAAGTGCCACGAGATCGTCAAAACCGGCCTCTCCCGCCACTTCCTGTTCCACAAACCATTTCATCTGCTCTGTGTCAGCCTCACTTTCGAGCCAATCAAAAAGGGGATCGTGCTGTCCAGGTCCCGACTTTTCGAGCGAGACAAACCATTCAACAAATTCGTGCGCATCATTCGGTACATCGCCTGCGAGCGCAGCCGCAGCGGTGCGTTCGGTAGAAAGCATTGTTCGCTCTCGAACCAACATACCAACTTCGTCAAATCCAGAACTTCCGTTTTGTGATGGTAAGCGAGGCGATAATCGCCCATGATTAAATTTGGCGAGTGTTCGATGTAAGCGTTCAAAATCAAGAGCCGGAAATTGTGGAGTCTCCAGCGAAATATTTTGCACGGGTTTATGTATTGACTGTATTTGAGTCGATAAGTCGGCCGACAACTTATCTGAATCTTCATTCTGTAAATAATTTAAAGATTTAGACGACAGTGTCGCTGGCCGACGATTTGATAGATTAACAAATGTTTTAGCAAGCATATTTTCTCCAGTTGTAGACAAAGCGATGGTAGAAAATAAAAGTGCAACTCGCAGGCCAAATAGGGAGTGAGTTGATCGTTAGGCTTCGAAAATGTGAAATCGTTTTAAACGATAAAAAAAATAATTTTGTGAAAAGTTTTCTGAATTGAATTTTGCTTGATTAGTTTTGTTGAAAGGTGAGGAGGAGATGCTGAACGTGATATATTCATCATGAGGAGGAATTATCCCTTTAAGAAAACACCATAAGGCGCCTGCTAAATAGCAAGAAATAGATGAGTTCGACGTATGCAGAGCACTAGATTACTTTTTGCATGTAATAAATTGTGGAAGACAGCGTGATTTATCCGGCACTTTTTGCAAACATTTGTCGGTCACAGATTGTCTAGCCGCAGTTTCTGAAAGCTCTGTTGCCGTGAAATCGCCGTCAAAAGGCGTGTGGATGTCACATGTGACATTTGCAACAATCATAAATCCATTGGACCGCGTGAGAGTATTTTCCATTTTTTCTACTTTTTGCTTGAGCTCTTTTATTTGTTTTTCTAGTTCCTCAACACGCTTTTGAGATTCGTCTGCAAAAACGAGTGTGAATGAAAATAAAAGAGTGCAAAAAACCGAAATCATACGTTCCTTATTATTTCAGATGTTTCTCAAAAAAATCAAGCGCGTACGTATTAAGTAGAACGATATTGGACCGTTTTGCGACGCCGTGACCTTCGTCAGGAAAAATCACAAGTTTTGAGTTCTTATTCATCTTTTCAATTGTTTCGTAGAACTGCACCGCCTCGCCCACTGGGACCCGGGGGTCCGTGGCACCGTGGGCGATCATCAAAGGTTTCTTAACCTGATCAATATACGTAACTGGTGACAGCTTCAACATCGCATCACGCTCTTTGGATGGGTCTCCATACTCGTTCATACGCAGAGCGCGCCGGTAGGGTGCAGTATTCTCGATAAACGTGATCAGGCTGCTCATACCCACGATTGCAAGACCAGCATCGTAAAAATCGGCAAACATCGACACACCAACAAGGGTGGAATAGCCGCCGTAGCTTCCACCGGTGATTCCAATTTTAGGCGCTACGCCGTTTATTACCCAGTTTTTCTTGATAAACTCGGCACAATCCCGAATATCAGTAATCACTTTAAGTCGCTGTACGCCATTGTCGGCCTGCAACCACTTTTTTCCATAACCATCGCTACCGCGCACATTCGGCGCAACATAAACAAAACCCTTTTCGGTATACAAATTATACAACGGTGTAAATCGCGGAGTAAATTGCGACTCAGGACCGCCATGAAATTGAACGATCACCGGACAAGCTTCGGTTTTGCACTTTGCGGAGCGCCAGACAAACATAGGAACATCGGTGCCGTCATGGGCCTTGTAGGATTCGAGTGTTGGCTTCACATAACCGAGTGTGTTGATTTCGGGAGTGGATGGAAGCACCCACTCCTGCACTTTTTTGGTTTGCAAATCGTAAACAAAGTTTTTGCGAGGAGCATTGTGATACTCTGCTGAATAGCTGAGGTAGCGATTGTTTGTAGAAAATGCACCAACATAGGCCTGCTGTGCATCCTTTAAGCCGGGGAGAGTTGTTTTTTTCGAAGTTGCTAAATTTACTAATTGTAATCGTGCGTAGCCCTTTTCGTTAATAACATAAACCATGTGTTTGCGATTCTCTGACACCTTAAACTCGCTAATGTCCGCATCAATATTTGTTCCCCAAGGTGTAAGCTTGCCGTTTTTCAGCGTGTAGAGTTTGCGAAAGTCGGCAATTTTGTTGGTGAGCACGAGGAACTCGTCCTGGGTTTTAAACGCCAATTTAAAATCTTCCAATTCATTTTGACCAAGCAGCGGCGACTTTGTCTTCGTTTTCAAATCGAAAACAAAATGTTCATTTTGCATGCTGCCTTTAAGCAGAGTCAGAATAGCTTTTCCTTTCAAAATATCAGAAAGTGTCCAAATTCCAGATTCGTCCCACACCACTTCGTGAGAGTCGGCAGCTAAGTTGTATTTGTAAATAGAGTACGAATCCGGAGCTTTATCATTTGTGCGATAATAAAGAGATTTTGAGTCCTCAGTGAAACCTAAGAATCCCGTTTGGTGTTTGGAGTTGTAATAAACTTTGCGCAGTTCCCCACCACCGATTTTCATTAAGAAAATGCCTGGGTTTTCGTCACCCTTTGAATCCCGCGACACAATTATAAACTCGCTGTTTGGGCTCATTCCTACGAGGCGTGAGGCATCTTCCCCGGCCGTGAGCTGAATGGGAAAACTTTTTGGTCCGTTCAGTTTCCAAATTTGCAAGGACCCAGTGACATTCCAATTCATAAAAAGGGAGCGGCCGTCACCAGTCACCAGGCCGTCAGATGGCGCACGAATGTCTACCAACTTTTCTATTATATTTTTCAAATCGGCGTTGGGTGTAGGCGGTGCATATTTAGCAAGAGTCTCAGGTGAGATACTATTCAAGCCGTAACCTGAGTATTTTGTCTTAGATGCAGTACTGCAGCCGATGACTAAAATTGCTGAAAATAAAGATAGGTATTTCATTTTTTCCCTTTTGGTGACAAAGGCTGAATCCAGCGTTTGTCGTGCGCTTGCCGTACCATTATGTCATTGCATTAAAAACCTGTTCGAGTGTTGAGTCCATCCAGCGGTTGTAGCCAAAAGGACCTCGGCCTTGAGAAAGATATCCCATATGGCCCCCAGTGTCTTCAAGATGCAGATGGACATAGGAGCTTTCGCGCGCCGAAAGGTATGGCTGCCACGGAATAAATGGATCATCCTTAGACATCAAAATAAATGTGGGAGTTTTGATTTTTCCCAGGTGCGGCGCTGTTGAGCACTGCAAATAATAATCATTGGCGTTTTTAAAACCGCCAAGCGGTGCCGTATAGAGCTCGTCCACATCAGATAAATAAGCCCAACGTGGAATAATTATTGGCGGGACGAAGTTTTTTTCCTCGCGGGATTTAATTTCTTTTCGACAGCCATTTACAAACCATAAATCGTAAAAACGATTGAACCCTTGTTTAAGACTTACAGACGACGCTTTCAAGTCTGTGGGACCATTAACAGCGATAGCTTGATCGGGAAGATGTTCCCCGCGGATCCCAGTAACCAACGAAAGCACAGCATTAGCCCCTAAGGAAAACCCTACAGCAATTAATTGTTTTTTCGGAAATTGCTTTCTACAAAACGCGACCACCTCGGAAACATCTTCGCCCCGGCCCGAATGATAGGGTCCGCGTGCCAGACCGGCACCTTCGCCACAACCTCTGTGGTTGACCAAAAAAACCGAATGACCAAGGTTTAAACTCAGCTTCGCCATTCGACCCATGTACTTGGAATCGACGCTTCCGATAAGACCGTGAAAAAAAATGAGCAATGTGGAACTTGTACCCTCGAAGTAACGGGCGGCAAGCTGGTCGCCATCGGGCAATCTTATTTTTAAATTTTTGTAAGGGATATCGGTTCCCCTAGACGGGAGCCCATAGGCAACAAGAGTTTGCTGGTGCCCGCCGCGCGCCCAAAAAGGCGGCGTGCAAGGCTCAATATTAAGATTCACGCACGGCGCTTACAGATTTTGAGAAAAAACCCCGCGATGCGCGCACAGGTGATTCGATAAACTTACGGAGCTCATCCTCGAGCGGATGCTGCACATAATTTTTATAAAAAGGTTCATGGTAACTAATCGGAAATTTTTCAAGGGCCCAACCAAGGTGAGGCGCGTCTCCCTCTTGGATAGAATCCACAAGAGATAAAACACCACCCACTTTTAAAACACGCCAAGCTTCTTTTAGAACTGTCGCTCGATTTTTATGCGGAAGCTCGTGAAATAAAAACGAGCACGTAACGACATCGAAGTGTAAATCCTTAAACGGCATCTCCTCGGCATTAGCCTGCAAAAAGCTGACGCGTGGAAATTTTTTCAAGCTGCTCTGCGCTTGCTTCAAATAGGGAAAACTTAAATCCACTGCTGTTATATTTGCCTTTGGAAATGTCAGGGCAAGATCACGGGTTAAACTACCCGGGCCGCAAGCTACGTCGAGAATATTTATTTCCGCATCTCGCGCAAAAACGTCCCGTGCTGGAGGAATTGCCAATCGCCGCATGGTTTGTGCAGTGCCGTTAAATAGTATTTCCACTTGGTGATCGTAGATGCGCGCCGACTCTTCACTTAGATAACCATCAGTTTGAAAGTGAAAGTTGCGAGAATAGTAATCGGGCAGATCTTTCAAATACTGTTCTGCAGATCCCGAAAAATCCTGATGTTTTTTGGTCTTCATCCGACGTGCCACTTGAACCGCGTCAGCCCATACCTTTACCAGTTGTAAAGTGTGAGTGAGAGGTGAACCTAAAGAAACTACACTTGCTGGATAAACGTTATTTTTAATGTTCTGTTCGTCCCATTTGTGCAGAGCATAGATGTCCTTGAATAAAACTTTTAATTCTTCAATTTTCGGACCTTCAGCATTACGCCCATGCAGATAAAGCTGCGATAAAATAAGAAGCGGAAGGTTTTCGGAAAAGTAGAGAGCCGATTTTCCAAGCGATTTGTACAGAGGTGAAATCATGAATAGTTTGTAACTTCATAAACAAAAAAAGGCAAAGAGAAAGCAGCCAAAAAAAATCCAGAACGTTCTGCAAATAAAACGTTCTGGATAACAACAAACAACGATTTTTTAAGGTAACTGTTTTTCGATTTACTAGATGTTGGCGCTATTAAAACGCCGTTTCTACTCAAAGCTGCATCAGTCCAAGCGTCGTATAACACTCGCGAGCACACCTAAAATTTTGAATTCTGAAACGGGGGACACATGGATCACATTGTATTTGGGGTTCGCTGGGTGCAACTCCACTCCAGCCGGACGCTGATAATATCGCTTGATGGTAGCTTCGTTATCAACGATGGCGACGACTGTTTCACCGTTTTCGGCGTTGGCTTGCCGCTTAATTACAACGTAGTCACCATCCATAATGCAGTCTTCGATCATCGAGTCGCCTTTTACGGTGAGAGCAAAATACTCAACACCCGTGCGTAGTAACGAGCGGGGTACGTCGACATACTCACGGTTTTCCACGGCTTCGATGGGATAGCCTGCAGCCACCTTACCCAGCATGGGGAGCCGCTGGACATCGGAGTCTTCGAAATCGCGCACAAGTTCGATGGCGCGTTTGCGATTGGCACCAATTGGCGCTTTGATGTAACCCTTACCGCGCAACTGGGAAATAAAGTCCTGTACGGTGGATATAGCACTGTAATTGAACCGATCTTGGATTTCATGATAGGTGGGCGGGCGTTGGTTTTCGTTTAAATAAAACTTTATGAAATCGTAAATCCGTTGTTCTTTCTCAGTAAGACTAGGCAGCGACATCAAACCTCCTTGTTTTTCGAACCATGGCCGTACATTGTCCGTATAAAAGAAGATATACGGTAAACATACGGTCAGTAAAGTCCAGATTTAAGTTTTGAGGTACGCCGTTCCTTTTTAGGTACGCCGTACGATTTAAGGTACGCCGTACCTTTTAGTTGAGACCTGCGTCAATAATTGCAAGACAATGGTCATGGATGTCGGAGCGAGCTCAGCTTAAACGAGCGCGGGAGACGTTTTGATTCTTAGCAATCTCCTTTTTGTTCATAAATGAAAATATCTATGACGCGCACCTTAACCAAAAGGTACGGCGTACCTTAAAGGGAACGGCGTACCTAAAAACTTGAATTCACGTATACCGGTTGGACGGGGATACGTGAATTCAGGTGTGAGTTTGCGGGCGGTTAGAGGGACCAGGAGATTTTTTCTAGGGCCTCGAGCTCCTCGGCCCAGTAGTTGTAGCTTTCGAACTGCGGAAACAACCGCGGGAACGAGGGATCATGCCATCTGTTGCCTATCCATGCCGCATAAGAAAAAATGCGTAACCCGCGCAAAGCGGGAATGAGATCCAGTTCACTTTTATCAAAGTGGCGAAACTCGGCGTACCCACCCAAAAAAAGATCCAGTTCTTTTTGCGTATCTGCAACGGTGCCTGGAAGCAGCATCCACAAATCTTGCACGGCGGGTCCGTTTATACAGTCGTCAAAATCGACGAAGAAAAAAGAGTCCCCGTTGTGCAAAATATTCCCACGATGACAATCGCCGTGAATCCTTAAAAATCGCGTGTTCGAAAGTTCTTCGTCCAGATAATCAAGAATATCTAAACAAGCCACCTCGTAACGGGACAAGAATTCAGGGGCGACCCATTTTTTTAAAACTGCCAAGCTCTGCCACCCCAAATGGTTATCAGAACCCATAGTGGGCCGGTGCCTAAAAGTTTTTCTAGCGCCGCAGTTGTGCAACTGGGCGAGCATGCTTCCAATTCGTTTCCAGTCAGAATCAAAAAACTCCTCGGGCATTCGCCCAGGGGTTTTTGGAAATAACGAAAAGTAAATGGGTCCTGCAAGCTCGTCCACGGTGCGATTATTTTTAAGCTGCATGGGGGCTACAACATCAAGATCTTGTTCGCGAAGTTCGTTTAAAAAGCCATGCTCCTCACCCAGGGCCTCAAGGCTCCAGCGTCCCGGTCGGTAAAACTTTGCAATAACTTGCGACAAGGGCTGTTGGGCTGATGTTTCCAGGCGCAGGTTAAAGACTCTGTTTTCATACGAGTTCAGCTGGTAAAACTCGCCAGTGGTGAGAAAACGATTTTGCTCAACCGCATTTAAAACCGCATCGGGAGACAACGAAAAAAAGCTATTCATGGAGCAAGAACTAACAGAGTTCTCCTGCAGAGTCCTCAATTTGTTTGAACGGGGAGTTAGAAAAAATATCTTAGATTAAACTGACCCAGCGAATAGCCTTCGCGGTATTCAGGATACATTGGAAACTGCGATGCAGTACCGAACATGATACTGGTTTTTAAACCTAGGCCCATGGTCCATTGTTTTTTGAAAAAGTAAGAAATATCAAAAAGAGCTTCGTATTTCGTGAGTGAGCTTCCTGTGCCGTAAGCTCCAGTGAGCCCCAGTGTCCAACTTTGCATAAGGGGAAGCTCGAAGAAAGCGCCGAGTTTTAGCATATTGTAGTCCGAAACAAAATAAACAGCGTTACTATTGGAATACATTTCGTAGCCAACAAAAGGCGATAGGTGAAATCCAACGAGATCAGGCCGTGCTTTGCTGTCATAAAAGCGATAGTGGTAGCGCGCTTCGGCAGAATAAAAGTCAGCAGCACCGGGCTCGTTACTTGAAAGATTTTTCTGCAAACTTAATTCGCCACCATGGTGACCGCTCCAGCCCAGCGCCGAAACTTGCAGTCCCGGAGTTGCAACGGGAAGGTCGTTTGAGGCAGAAAGAACAGGAGAATAAACGGTGTCGTAGTAATTGGTCGAGAAGGTGAGGCGAGAAAGAACAAAGTCGGCATTAAAACCAAGTTGGATGATGGGAAACTGAGTTTTAACTTCTACTTCCGAGGTGGTTTCGGTGTTCGAAGCGGTGTTGCGAGAGTCATCTTCGCCTAAAATTGCGCTCCCTTTACTTTCTGCAAAGGAATCCGTCAGCTTTGACAAGCGAATGATAGCAGCTTTCACTATGACGGCGGCAAGCCCTGATGGTGAAACACTGTTTTGCGCGTCCACACTACGCACTTCGGCGCGATAGGTGCCAGGAGTTCGAGGAGTCCATTTGAAATTCACACCGGAAACTGTTTTCTCGAGAATTGTTTTCTCTTCGATGTCAGTAATTGCGATTTTGAACTTCTCAAGTTGATCTGGATTGCTCCACGTCATCAAAAGGTTTTCATCCGAATTTGTTGTGTATTCGCTGCGCACAAATTGTGGGGCCTTAAGGGGGACAAAATCCATCACTTCAAACGAAGTGATTTGCGACCATTCGCCGAGGTGTAGATTTTCGTCAACAGCGCGAAATCGATAAAAATAAGTACCTGGTTTATGAAATTCGAGGTGGAGCTTATTTTCGTACGCCCAATGCGTAGAGGACTGGCGGTCAAAATTTGATTTGTGCGACGATTCTACTAAAAAGCCGTTAGCTTCGATGTTCGTTAAAAGTTCCACATCCACATCGGCCTTGCCATTTTTTAAGTAGATAGAATTTTTATTCACGCGAACTTTGACTTCGGAGCGGGGGAGGGTGACCGCGCGCACGACAAAATGACCAGTTGTGGACCAATCCTGTTTGTTTTGTGTCGCACGCCAGTAGTTGTCACCGAGATACACTTGCGCCAGGGTGCGATCTAAAGCGTCTGCGGCATACTCTCGGCTGTTAGACAAATCAGCGTTAGTTGAATAATCAATAAAAATCTCTTTGGTACTATCGAACGTTAATATTTCAAGGGGAACAGCAAAGCGAACCAGAGTCTTGCCTGCTGGCTTTAGTTTGAGCTTTTTTCCATCTCGCTCGTACACATCGTACATTTTTACGCTGTAGTCGAAGGTCTTAGACTCAGCGTTGATTTGCACACTCACCGGTTGCGAAGTTTCTTCTTCAGTGTTTGATGGTTCACGCGGACTATCAACATCAACGACTTTGAAGTTCGTTGGTTTTTCGTTGTTCATTGGAGCCATGATTTCAATTGTTGAAGGAGCCTCTTTTGTGGGAGAGTAAACCTTAGACTGGTATTGAATTCTTGGCGCACCTTGAAGCGTTTCAACACTGATTGTTTTGTTTTTCGCAACTTTCAGGATGATTTCAGATTGGCCTTCGATATTGGCGATTTGTCCCTTAATGGCAATCTTTAAATCTTTCACAATGGAAACGCGATACTCCCCCTCCTCAAGATCCGCAATGTTCATGTTTTTCATTTTTTTAAATTCAACAAGACTGTTTTCTTTCAGTTCGATTTTGGATTCATTTTTTAAATTAATCATCGCAAACGACTTGTCGCCAGTATAAATCTTATCGCCCTCGCGCACGCGTTGATCACGTTTTGCCGATTGCCACAGTGTTTGCGCGTAATTTTTAATACGAATGTCCGATTGAGTTTTCGAAAGATAACCGATTTCGCGTTCTAATTTTACAGATTTTGAATTTGAAAAATTATAAAATTGGAGAAGGTAAAGGCAGAAAGCAATGCCCACGAGACTGAGGTAAATCAGTTTCTTTTCTGTAGATTGTAATCCGCGAAATACGTAGAGTTCTCCCACATTTAAATGTTAACATTACTGCTGCGGAGCGTAAGTCTGGGGCGAGAGAAATAGACTTAGTTCAGTAGACGAGAGGCGTATCAAAATTTTGTCGCTTTTCAAACTGACTTAGCTGTCGCGGCTTACCGAGACAAACGTAATATCGTCTTCCAATTGTGTGATGGAGTCCGACTTAGCCCGTAGGTATTTGTAGAGCGAGTCACAGAACAAAACCTTACTTTCGTCCGACTGAAAAAAGGCATTGTAGACTCGGAGAATCTGTTTTTCGCTCATTTCCTGTTTTTCACGGAACATGGAAGCCTGAACACCATCGGTGTACATCAAAAAGTGATCGCCCGGTTGCAGTTCAAACGTCTGGATTTTCTTCTGCGCATTCTTACGTTCCCCAAGACTGTGATTTGGAGGAAGCGACATGTACGATCCCACTTTTTTCTCAGCCGCGTAATGCACGGGAGGTTCGTGACCCAAGTTTACGATTTCGGCCTTTCCGGTTGGCAAGTGGATGCGACAAATTTGCGCGGTCATGAGCACTTCGCCCTTGGAGGTCGAGTAGACCACGTCGTCCCAAACATCAACAAGCTCCTCAAGAGTGCATTCTTTTTTACGCATGTACGAAAACACAGCGTTTGATGCAGAGGTCACAAGAGCTGCCGGTGTTCCGTGCCCAGTAGCATCGGCGATGATCAAAAACAAGAAGTCGTTGTGCTGGTAATAATGCCACCAATCACCGCCGCATTCTGTGGAGGTCAAGTAGTGTCCTGAAACCAGGTAATTCCCAATTTGCTTGTTCTTCTCTATGGGAAAAAGTTTGTCCTGAATAATACCGGCGTTTTTTAATTCCCGCTCCATGCGATCTTTTTCAAGTTTTTCAGCAAACAGTTTTTTGATCTCAGTTCCCATTTTGCTAAAGGCGCGAGATAAAATGCCCACCTCATCAGTGCTTTTGGAATCCATAGAAATATCAAAGTTACCCTTACCAATTTCCTCTGCAACATCAGTAAGCTGATTGATCCGGTAGGTAAGACTGTTCGAAAGTAACAACGAAACGACAAAAGTTACAAGGGCGCTGATGATCAAGAAAACGATGGACTTGTTGTAAAGCTCGTTGAGTGCAAGCAAGGCATCTTTTTCATCCGTCATTGAGACGAAAGTAAGGCCTTCGTGGTTGGTCTTCACGAAAGAAGAAAGGTATGTGGAGCTTTCGATTTTTACTTTTGTTGTTGTGCTGGAGATACCCTCCGTTGTCGCAATGAAATTTTTAACGACTTGCGAGGCTTGGTCCGGTTTCACGTAATCCATGCCTGTAGTTTCGATAGCTGTGAGATTTTCAAAAAAGAAGGTCTGAGTGTTTGCCGACTCATTAACTTCTTGTTTCCACTTTATAAATAACAACAGCACCTTATTCACTTCATGCCTAAGGGGAATGGAAGCTATAAAATAATCGCTTTTATAATGAATCACATAAGTTTTTTTGAAATTGATTTTGTTGTAGATTGCCTCAGAATCTAACGTGAGTTCGGGTGCTTTTGAAAAAATTGTAGCGACATTTTTTGTTGTATAATCAAAAGTAAAAATAGCCTCGATAAAATTTTGATTCTTAAGTAGGACCTCTTGATCGTTTTTTGCTTGGTTAATAACTTGATCTTTAAAAAGTAAACGGGCAAACCAAATGGAGCTATCAATGGCTTGGTTAAATTTTTGCACCTGGAGTTGCAATTTGTTTTGCTGTTCGTCAAAGATGTAACTTATTTTGTCGGACTCAAAAACCCGGGTTGCGGTGAAGATGTAAATCGAAACTAAGCATAGAGAAACAATGATCAAGCTTAACGTGATCTTCCATTTAATTGACATCATTCTATTGAACTACAGATCGCTTTTAAAGCAAGAGAATGGTCAAACCTTCCAGGCGTCAGGACAATGGTCGAGTTTAAATTTTTAAGAGTTAGCGGCTTTTATGCATGCTCATAACAGCGCTCACATTCGAGCCAGTCATGAGTCGATTGGTGGGAGTGATGGTGGCCTTCATCGAAATGTTTGTGCCGACACTACGAACACTTCCAGGCGAAAGTTTAAATGCGCCATCATCTTCGCCGCCTCCGATACCAGGAGTCATAGGGGGTGGGGCATTATCAACGAAGTCCTTAACGACCTTCGCACAGCCCGTTAGAAAGATAAATGCTATCAAAGCTAGTAGAACACGCATGAATACTTATCGACAGGACTGGATATTTCTTAAGTCCGGGTACTGATTTTCTCATTATGAGACAAGGCCCGACGGAATCCTGCAAAATAGGGTGTCTAGCCGTGGAAACAAAATGCCGATGAATCTTAAATGAAAAGCTTACTTTGTTTTTATCTTTTATTTTTTGTGGCAGCTGCGGAGGCGAAAGTTGATTGGCAGTACAAGTCCTTTCCCTATCTGCCAAAAGATATACCGCAAAAACGAAACGAACCTGAAGTTTTAAAGGTTGGAAAAACACCATTGCGTGCTTTGATGAGCCGGCAGAGCGGCACCCATGTTCGCTGGGGAGTAGAACAAGTCTATCTTTCAAAAGATCTTAAAAAGAAAGTCTTTGTTAAATATCAAGTTGCGCTAAGCTCGGCTTCTCCCGTCGGCGGCTGGATGCGGCTAAAAAAAGGACAGGTTCTCCATCTGCGAAAAGGTAAAACAATTGTCGCCTACATGGCCCAGGGGTTTAACAATCGGGAACTTTACGAGCTGCAGATGCAGTTGCAGGACAAACAAAAAGTCTCGGCATGGAATCCGTTTATCAATTGTGCCAATGCAGAAGTTGTCACATCGCCTGCTGGCGATGTCTACTACGACGACACTCAAAACACCGCGAGTGCGGCTCCGCCCGCCGCGAGTTCATCCTGGCTCAGCCGCGCCGGAAGTATATCTCTTTGTGTGGGATCAGAAACTCTCGAAGGTGCTAAAGAGTCTGCAAGGCAACTCTGGGAAAACGCCTCTTTGGAAGGGGTGGTTTCAGGCGCTCAGGCCGCAGCTTCTGCTGCCTGGCAGGCTGTTCCTTCGCGCGATGAGATTCGCAGTGGATGGCGGTCCACGAAAGAATTTTTCAGCAGCACTTGGAACGATCCAGAGCAAGCGTGGAGTGATGTTGTGGACGGATTTGATAGATCAGTCGATGCCATTGCTAGAATTGCCGAACAAATAGCAAAAAGTGTCGAAGGTTTCTACGATCTCAGTCAGGAGATTCAAAATCGAATTATTTGCGATGGAGTTTCTTACTTTGCGGCGACAGGTGCACTCAGCGTAGCTATGTCGATGACCGGAGCAGGTGCAGCCGTTGCAGTTGCACGGCTCGCCTCAACGGCTCTGCTATATGCCAACCGAATTAAACCTTTGATGCATATTATCCGCGTTTTAAATGTATCCGACTTAGAGTCCAGCGAAAAGATGGAGCAGGTCGAGGCGCTGCTCAAGGGGAATATGTCGCAACAAGAGCAACAGGCCATCATCGATAGCAATGCCGAATATTTGCCAGCGGGAGCAGCAGCAGCATCGTCTTCGGTAGCCAGCCGACTCACGGGTATCAGAGCAATGGGCGAGGGAGAAAAAGCGGCCATGTTACGTGCTTCGAGTAGTCTGGATAATGCAGGTCGCGCAAGAGCTGCTCAGACAGCTCTTGGCCGTCCTCTGACCGCAGGTCAGACAGACGCATTATCTCGTGCTCACGGCGTTGCGCCGGAAAGAGGTTTTGGAAGCTACACACAGGCAGATCTTTTAGAAAAAACGCGCATACTCAGAGAGGCGGGATTTTCAAATGAAGAGGCCGAGCTTTTACTGCGACAAGGACTGGCTGGCCAATATGTTTCGGGTTCTGTGACTTTTCAGGGGCAAATGGGGCAAAGTTCTTTGAGTTCCACATCACAAAGCGCATTTGCAACGGCAAATCCAAACTACACTCTGATGAAACTCACTTCACCTACAGAGTTCACTCAAGCACGAACCTTTTTCAACAACCGAGCGCAGGACGCTTTAAGAAATCACCGAACCTCCTATGCGCGCTCAGATTTTTTATCAGCAGGAAATCATGAAGGATATATCGAAACATTTATAACTCCGCGTTCGGATGGCGGTTATCGCATGGTGGACACTGCAGAGGCACGCGCTGCTATTGCACAGTTGCAAAGAGAGATAAATTCTGTGTCGATCAGCGATGCCGGAAGAGTGAACATTCCGACAGACAATTTAAGCAACTCGCAGTTTATCCAAGGCGAAGCCTTGTACTCTCAAGAGTATGTTCGTCACCATCATGGTGTTCGCGAGCGTGCTATCAGGGAACTGCAAGAGTGGCTTAGCACCGCAGAATCTCAATAACGTAATTTTTTTTTATTTGTTTAAACGTTATTTGTTCAAACCCGACGGAATAAAAATCTCAATGCGGCGATTGTCGGAACGGCCCTGAGCAGTGTCGTTCTTAGCGATGGGCTTTGTGTCTGCATAACTTGCGGCCGAAAGGCGTTCAGGCGGTATGCTAAAGTCGCTGATAAAAAGCCGAACCACCGTGGTCGCACGCATGGCTCCCAATTCCCAATTGGTTTTGATATCTCCAGCGCCGTTCAGGGGTTGATTGTCTGTATGACCTTCCACAATCACGGGGCGGTTCGAGTTTTTTAAAATGATTGCAAGCTTTCCAAGCGAAACAAACGACGACGGATTTAGCACAGCCGCGCCTGGGGGAAACAGGTTGGACGATTGCAGGCGAATGCGCACCCCTTTTGAGTCGTAGGTGATGTCTTGAATGATGCTGCCTTTTTCTTCCTTATTAAGCCGAGAGTTGATTTTCTTTTGATAGTAACTTTGCATATCAATCGGCATAGCGTCTTTCATCTGCTTGCCGATGGGATCCATTTCGGAACCCACTTGCATGTTTACCGGGTTGAACCCGCCGCCGTAGATTCCTAAATTCATGCTGTTTCGAATAGAGCCTTCAAATTGTTTTTGCTTGTCAGGATTGGACTGCGAGGTGGCGTATAAAACCACGAAAAAAGCGAAAAGCAGCGTAATAAAATCAGCATAAGACACTAGCCAACGTTCGTGGTTCTCGTGCTCTTCATGCTTCTTCTTTTTAGCCATTCGATTCTTCTATTCCAGTATAGGCGCGAAGCTTTCGCTCAACAATCTTTGGATTGAGACCCGCGCCAATCATCAAGGCGCCTTCGAGAAGGGCCTGGCGTTCGGATACGTGGTGGTGAGCTTTCTTTTTGATTTTATTTCCAGCGGGAAGAAAAAAGAGGTTGGCTGCGCCCACGCCGTAAACTGTAGCAACAAACGCCACCGCAATTCCGGGTCCAAGTTTTGTTGGATCAGAAAGGTTGTTCATCACGTGAATCAAGCCGAGAACGGCTCCAATGATTCCGATGGTGGGGCAAAAGCCACCAGCGTCGGTCCATATCTTTGAGCCGGCCGCGATAACTTCTTCCTCTTTTTGCATTCGCGTTTCGAAAATATCTCGCACGGTGACTGGATCTATACCATCGATAACTGCAGATATAGCATCGCGAAAAAAATCGTTCTCAATCGTGTTGAGGCGTTTTTCCAACGAAAGAATCGATTCCTTTTTAGCTATTTGCGCACACTGGATTATTTCATCCAGGTTTTTCTTCATATCAGTATGTTTATCAAAGAATGTTTTTCCAAAGTATTTAAGCCCGGTTTTGATATCGCTCATACTGTTGGAAAACATCACAGCACCAATGGTGCCCCCAAGGACAATGATTGCGGCCGTCAATTGCATCAGGGAATCAAGGTGACCTCCCTCCATTGCATTGCCGCCTAAGATTGCTGCCAAACCAATAATGAAACCGAGAATTGTTGCTAAATCCATGAAATAAGTATGCCGGCTCTCGTTGAGCGAAGGTAGTCGGGTGGAGAGAACCTGGACCTTAATTGGGCTATTCAGTTTACAGAATAGGCAGGTTTTGTTAGAACTCCGGCATGAATGAAAATTGGGCCGATTGGGTGTGGCAACAGACACATGCTATAAAGGATTTTTCGCAGCTGCAAAAACAGATTCCTTGGCTCAAAGAGGGGACTCAAGCCACCGCGGCGTCTTTTCGTTTGCAGGTAACACCGTACTATCTTTCGCTGCTTCATCCAGCGGATCCTCATGATCCACTTGCAAAAATTTGCATCCCCGATTTACAAGAAATGATCACGGCAGAGCACGAACTTATTGATCCTATTGGGGATCGAGTAAACAATGAGCAACTCCAGCACAGTCCCACAGCCGCCATTGTTCATCGATACCCAGACCGTTGCTTGTTGATGTTAACGCCCTTGTGCGCCTCCTACTGCCGATACTGTTTTCGACGCGAAATTGTAGGCAAAGCTGAAAACTCGCACTCGCAAGAGGTTATAAACGAGTCCTTCAAGTATATCCAAAATAATAAGCAGCTTCGAGAGGTGATACTCTCGGGCGGCGATCCACTTTTACTTTCCGACGCCAAACTTGCCGATGTTTTGCAAAACCTCCAAGGTGTGTCACACCTGCGAGGCCTTCGCATACACACTCGATTTCCTATTTTCAATCCGTTTCGGGTCACTGACGACTTTGTAAAAATGCTCACGGAGTTTTCTCTTCCGGTTGTCGTCATGCTGCATGTGATGCACCCGCGAGAAGTGACTCAAGATTTTAAAGCCGCAATCACAAAACTGCGAAAAGCGGGTGTCGTACTTCTCAATCAAAGTGTTTTAATCAAGGGATGTAACGATGATGCGGAAACGCTAAAGGAATTAAGTTATCAACTTGGAGATTGCGGAATCATTCCTCTGTATTTACATATGCTGGATCGAGCAAAAGGCACTTCTCACTTTCGAGTCTCCATCGAACGCGCCCAAGACATTATGCAAAACCTTCGCGGAAAAATCTCGGGCCACTTAATTCCACAGCTCATGTTGGAAATCCCCGGTGGCTATGGAAAAATTCCAGTGGATAAGCAGTTTTACCAAAAGCGTAGCGAAAACTCGTATCAACTTAGCTCCCCCCATTTAACGCAAACAACCATTAACTATCGAGATTTATAGTGAAGGACCGACTAGTGCAGAACCGACTCATGAGGGACCGCCAATTTGTTCCCTTATTTTGGACGCAGTTTTTAGGCGCATTTAATGACAATCTCCTAAAAAATGCTCTGGTTATGGGAGTGACGATACGTGCTTTGTGGGTTTTTGGTCTTCCGTCCGATCAAGCGGTCGCCTTGGCAGGTGGACTTTTTATTTTACCCTTCTTTTTGTTTTCGGGAATCGCTGGAGAGCTTTCGGACAAGTACGATAAAAGTCGCGTGCTTCAAACCATTAAGTTTTTAGAAATAATCATTATGCTTCTCTCTGCGACGGCATTGTGGATGCAGAATTTTAATTTTCTGATGGTCACTTTGTTTTTAATGGGTGTTCATTCAGCCTTCTTCGGACCCGCAAAGTTCAGTATTCTACCGCAGCATTTACCCGCAACAAAATTGATGAAAGCCAATGCGTGGGTGGAGGCCGGAACTTTTTTAGCCATACTTTTCGGTACGGTTCTCGGCGGAGTTTTGGTTTCCATTGCAAATGGACTAATAATGATAGCTCTGCTTCTAGTTGTTATTAGCATCATTGGCTTTGTTTTAAGCCTGTGGATCCCTCTGGCTCCGCCCGCGCATCTGAAAAACACAAAAGTCGATTGGAATCCTGTCACCACAACAAAAAAGCAATTTAAAATGGCAGCAAAAGATCCTGTTGTGTTTGCAGCAATGATGGCAGGATCGTGGTTCTGGTTTGTTGGAGCCATCATCTTATCCGTGCTTCCCGCATTTTGCTTAAAGCATCTGCAGCAGTCAGAAAGTGTAATCACCGTCTATCTGGTGCTTTTCTCAGTCGGCGTTGGAGTTGGATCATTTTTATGCTCACGAATTTCGAAAGGTAGGGTCGACCTGCGCCTTGTATTTAAAGGGCTGCTTCTTATGGCCGGAAGCTTACTTTACCTGACCGTGTTTAATAACTCGGTGGTTATTGCAGGTATTGGGCTTTTTTGTTTATCCGTGGCAAGTGGCTTGTACATTGTCCCGCTAAATACACTGATTCAGGAAAGGTCGGACGTCAAAGTCCGTTCGCAGGTCATCGCCGCTTACAACATTAGCAATTCTTTTTTTATGGTGATTGCCTCGATATTGCTAATGGTTCTATTTTCATTAAAAATATCCATGAGCGGGATCTTCTCTATTTTGTTTGCATTGAGTGTTGTGTCGATTCTGTGTTTAAGAGGTACCCTGCTAGGCTTAGCAAAAAAGGTCCGAGAATAAGCCCTTTTAAACCAAACAGACTAATACTTCCAATGAGACTGAAAAATGCAATAAAGGGGTTAATGACATTGTTACCTTGAGAAAGCAAAAGCACTCTAAGAACATTGTCCACGGTGGAGGCGAACACACCAAATCCTGCAAAGATAGCGAGCGAAGAGGCTCCGTGCAAGTAGTAGCCGTGAAATCCGCCAATCACAATAACCGGTAACAGACCAACCACTGGAACAAACGAAAACGCAAACGCGACAACAAAATACACTGGCCACATTTCGATTCCGCTGATCAAAGCGCCAACGCTGATGATAACGCCTTGGCTAAGAGCAACAACAAAAGTTGAAATAATAGTATCGTATGCGCTCATCTCGCAAAGATGAAAAAAAGTCTTTAACCGTTCGCGCGCATGCAGTGATTTAGTATAGATGAGAATTTTAAATTTCGCATCCTTGTACGATCGAGCCACAATTATAAACGAAATGGCAAATACAAAAAGACCTAAAAGGATTTCTGGAAAACTCGCAATAATAAATAACAAACTAGAAACAAGAAATTCTGCTCCTTTAGCAATAGTTTCACTGACCTTTGTATCGACCAAACTGACTGCCTTTTGGCTGTCCAAAAAAAACGAGGCGACTCTGGTCAATGTTTGTTTCAATGGCGTCAGCCAGTCGACGACTTGGTTCATCAAATTGTTTTTATCAGCGTTAGCAGGCACATTTACCAAAGTCGAAAAAAAATGTGAGATGCCGAAAAACACAGCTGTCGCAAAGGTCAAAAAAGACAGAACAATTCCAGAGGTGATATAACGGCGTTTTTTGAGGCTGAACGTCGACATTCTTTTGCGAAATTCAAGAAGTGCCATAAATCCCAATGTCGCAAGTACAACAAGTGAGATAAAATCGGTAAGCATGAGACATATAAGAGCAACTGCTATAAAGGAGAAGATAAAATGGCCGTCATGTACCATCGTTTGCCAGTATTCATTGCGCTGTAACGTTTTCATTTAACCTTCCTTGGGAATATGCAAGCCTGTCATGAATAAAGCTCTTGAGATCTTTTTTTAATACGCGCTGTTGGATATGGAAGTGGTTTAAAAGGATTTCAATTTTTAGAAGCGCTGGAGAGGACGACATCAAAACGACAGGCACTTTCTCTTGATACAGATTTGATTTTTTTATAGTTTCGTCCATGCTGATAAAATCATCCATGGTTTTTAGAATTTCGGGTCCTGATATCTCAGGAATATTGATATCAACTAGGAGCAGGTCGTATTCCTTGTTAGCCATTTCCAAAAGCGCATCGTAGGGATCTTTATAAATTTTGTAAGTCATCCACGCTTTGTCAAATTGGCGAAACATATGATCTAAGGCCTCACACATATCAAGGTCATCATCGATGATTAAAACATAAAGCTTTTTATGAGCCGTCATTACTACCCCCACCCTCAATTGTTGTCTAACTTACACTATGAAAATACGGGAGCCGAGGCTCCCGTAAAAAACAGCTTGTGGCACTACTGGGCGTTGTAGTAGCTGTTTTGAGAAAAACTTTCGTATTAGAGCTGAATCGGGAAAGATACGCTTGCTAACCAAGTTTTATTCTCAAGCTCTACACTGCCAAAATCTGCTGGACCAAACGGACCTGCAGTTTGTACCTGCGACGTGTCATAAGTCAGTTCCTGATATTCAACATTCACGCTAACTGCTTGAAAGCGCATACCAGCACCAACTCGGAAACCTTTTCCATCTTTAAATTTAAGATCAACATCAGAACCATCTGGATCGAGCTCCGCACCGGCGATATACGAGCCCCAAATTCTTAGTCCGTAATCTGGCATTTGCATACCAATTACCGGACCCCAGTTGTAGGCTTTTCCGTTTTCTTCATAGCTTCCTAGCTCAGATTTAGGCATAGAATAGCGAGCATCGGCGCCCAGAAAAAACACTTCATTGATATGGAAACCGAGTCTGGCGCCTAGTCCAAATCCAAACACGTCAGTGTCAGTTGATCCAAGGGGAAAGTTGATATCGCCTGTTCCTTGTTCATACGTGATAGCAGGTTCTACAAACAGACCACCTTCATCTTCGTAATCTGCATGTGCAAGATTTGCGGCGAAGAACGCTGCTGCAATGGATGTAATTTTGAATATTTTCACTTTTAACTCCTTAATTATTTTTGATCTATTTTGTTTTGAAGCTCTTTGGCTTTTGTTTTCGTTGCATCCATACCATCTTGAGCTGAGTGCTTAACCTGCTTGGCAGCACACTCGAGTTTACCGTTAATCGTTTCGCATGTTTTATCACCCACGCTCCGCACGGTCTTTTTAACGGAATCTGCAGCTTTATTTTTCACAGTTTCTGCTTTTTCGAGTGTCGTTTCCTCGGCATGAGCAAACGTCCCAGAGAATCCTATGCAAAGCATCGTCGCTACTGCTAACTTTTTCATTTCGGTTGTCCTTTCTCCCTAATGTTAAGAAATCTTCTACCCGTGTATAAGGTAGAAGATTTCAACTCGATTTCTATTTGTTATGGAAGTCTTGTAGAGCTTCTACCGGTAACCAGCGAACCCACGAAACTCACTGCTGCGAGGATCAAGAAAACAATCAACAACATTCTACCAATCTCCATTGATAAGCCGCCAACGCCACTTGCACCCAAGAAATAAGCCACTAACGCGATCACAAAAAAACCTATTGCTGCACGAACCATACTGTCCTCCTTATAATTTATACTTCGGGAAACGAAGATATTCGTCTCCATCCCTACGATAGATGAGCAAGCGATGTGCCAGCCAAATGGTGTCTTTAAATGAGATATTAATGATTTAGTTGTAATTTCGTCCAAAAGAAGTACGTTTGCTTGAGTATTATTTGTACCTATGATAGCTACCAAAGAACAAGTTAGAACCGAAGCAAAGGTTTATCTGGAGGAATTATGAAATCGTACGCGGGAAAAACAATTGCAGTTGTAGATGATGACGTTGATGTGCAAGAGCTCGTCGAAGCTTTTTTTCGTCAAAAAGATTTTAAAGTTGTGATCTATGGGGACGCAGAGAGTGCCATCGAAGCGTTGGAATCCAATCCCGCCTCCTGGGATGTAGCATTGGTCGATTTACATTTACCGCAAATGAGTGGTTTGGATTTTACTTTAGCTGCAAAAAAAATAGCACAAAATCTTCCGATCATTTTGATCACAACTAGTAAGTCTGCTGAGATGGCAGTAGATGCCATCGAAAAAGGTGCCTACGATTTCATCGTAAAACCAATACACTTTCCGCAATTGTACATCTCGGTACAACGTGGACTTCACTTTAAAAATCTTCAGGGAGATATTTCCGATCTTCGAACGCATGTGAAAAATCTAAAAAATCCCCATGGATCCATCATTGGCAAAAGTCCTCGATTTTTGGATGCTCTTAATATATCAAAACGAGTGGCGCCAAGTACCACAAATATTTTTATCTCTGGCGAAAGTGGAACCGGCAAAGAAGTATTTGCCAAATATATCCACAATGAAAGCACCAGAAAAAAGGGGCCGTTCGTTGCCATCAACTGTTCGGCGATACCAGAGAACCTATTGGAGTCTGAGCTTTTTGGACATGCAAAGGGAGCGTTCACTGGCGCTCAGGAAAAGAAAATTGGCTTGTTTGAGGAAGCTGAAAATGGAACTCTTTTTCTCGACGAGATTGGGGATCTTACTTTGCCATTACAGGCAAAAATTCTGCGCGTACTCCAAGAGAAAAAAATCAAGCGAGTGGGAGAAAACCAGCAAAGGGCAGTCAACTGCCGCATCATCTCGGCCACTCATAAGGACTTAATCACCGAAATCAAAAATGGTCGGTTTCGCGAGGATCTTTACTTTCGTCTTAAAGTAATTCCCATTAGCTTGCCTCCGTTAAGAGAGCGCCGCGAAGACATCTTGCCACTTGCGGAATCCTTTTTGCGAAAGTTTTCCTTGGAGAATGGCTCTGCTGCAAAAAAATTCTCAGCTGAGGCGATTGAGTTTCTTTTATCTAACTCGTGGCGCGGAAATGTTCGAGAGCTCGAAAACGCTGTCGAGCGTGCGGTAGTCATCGCAATTAGTGAGGAGATCTCACAAAAAGATTTTATGTTGGATCAGTTCGAATCCATAGATTTTTCAGAAGACACCCAGGTGGATTTTTCCAACTTATCAAACAGTGGTTTTTATATACCCTACAGTGCTGATAACATTATTACTCTCGAAGAGGTTATGAATCGTTATATCGAATACACTGTCAAAAAGAACCATGGAGCCCGCGATAAAACTGCTCGGGAAATAGGAATCGATCGCAAGACTCTTTACAAACGATTGTCCAAAGCTAACGAGTCAGCCAATGATTCAATGATTGAAACTCAGACTTGAAAACAAAATTCGAGAAATCAATTTTGAAGTTCTAAAGCACGCTACAAAAAGAAAGAGGTGACTTGGGGGAAAGTCACCTCTCGGGATGGGGCGATGCGGTGGGAGCTAGTTTTTCAGCGCAAAAATCAATGCGTGTGAAGCTTTGCTAGGATAATTCATCTTGTCTGCAGATGTTGGTAACCCCGCGGCGACAAGAGAGTTTTTAATTTTGCTATCTTGAGTATTTAACCATTCGGAAACCGCCGAGGGCTGCTGCGCCATACTGTGCATTTCCACAGTCACGTTCCGAATAGACTTCACGAATTTCGAAATAGACTCTGTACGTCTTTTGGCTAAGTCGACCTGTTTAGGCGAGAGTGTGTCTTTCTTTTCCGATGGATAATCTTGATCCGCCCAGGCCAAAACAATAACTTGATCTAGGTCGTTTTTATCCATCTTGTTAAGCTTCATTAGGTTGCGGATGGAATTTTTAGAATCCTGGGTGAGCTTCGTAGAGTTTTTATTAAACTTTATCTCAACAAAACTGTGTGCATCGATCTTATCAGCCGTCGTCTCGGGTATAGCGGCTGCTTCTTGTTCCGTAGTGTACGGAACTCTAGGTTTGCCGGTGACATCTTCATTGGCGGGGCCGCCAGATGATGCACAAGAAACTATCAAACCAGCGCTGACTGCAAAACAAAGTAGGGTTGATATCTTTTTGATTGGAAAACGTTGTTGTATATTCATTTAGTAAGCTCCTTAGCTGCAAATCTTTGTGGTTATGTGACTTACTATAAAGGCAAATAAGATGCCAAAATGGCAACCCTTAAATTTGGTCCCAGCTCAGAAATATTAAACTTTTCGTCCTTTCCGAGGACTTTGCGTGGAAAATTCGTACGCAATTTTGGCAGCCCCGCAATTAATTACATGTGGAAGTTTGGTTTAACAATTTATCTCCACTGTTTATCAAATCCACTTAATTAGCTCCACAATTTTTTTATCTCCCCGATCAAAATTGGTTTCAGAATTGCAAACAGTAAACAGAGAGGATTTACATGGCCGTTATCAAAACAGAACTTCGAAAGGTATTATTTGAAAACATAATAGTACCATTTCTATCCACCATTGCGTTTGCTGTGCTTGTTTTTGCTACAGTTTATATGATCGGTAACCGCAACGAGTGGGTTACCCACAGTGATCAAGTTTTAATCACCATCGAAGATGTGGAAAAGAACTTTCTGCTCGCGCAAGCCAACCGCCGTGAAGTTTTTCTGGGCGTGCCTAATGCAAAAAAAGCTTATTTTGACCAGTACGAACGACTGCAGGAAAAAATAAAAAACCTAAGTCAGCTTATCTCGCATAACAAACAACAGCAGATGGCCATCGAAAACGTCTTAACCGAGCTTAAAATATGGCACAACGCAATCCTCCCAATATTCAGTCAGGCCGAAAATAACCCGCGCCAGGCAATTCAGTATTTCAAAGAAGCGATGGGTAAATTCAATTCAGATTCATTTCGTGAGGCTGTAAGTCAATTGCGCAAGGAGGAGCAAAATCTTCGGGCCGCTCGAAGCGAGTCTGCGCAAAACACCACAGGAATAATAGTAGTTATATTGTTACCCCTGCTGATAGCCATTACAGGAATTACCGTATTCCGTGGTAGAAAATCCATCTTAAAAATATCGGTTCTTTACGAAGAGCAAAGTCAGCGCCTTATTCAAAAAATGGAGGAAGTGTCTCGACAAAACTGGTTGCAAAACCATGAGGCAGGAATGGCAAAAAGTGCATCTTCGCTGTCAAGTTTAAATGAATTGGGAGAAAATGTATTGAAATATTGTGTAGAGCATTTTTTCGCCATCGCTGGATCTTTTTATGTGCGACAGGCCGACGACAGTGATGTGTTCGTCTTACTTGGTTCTGTGGGAATTTCTCAAAGACAAAGCAAAGATGGAATGTTGAATGTTTTTTCTGCAAACGAAACATTCAATGGCTTGTCTATCAAAACCAAAACCATGCAGAAGCTGGATGTTTCGCAAGCTACTTCAAAGTGGATGATTCGATCTTCTGTACTGGACGTCACTCCACACTCCATAGTTTCTGTACCCCTTTTGTTTTCGGACGAGGTATACGCGGTTATCGAGCTGGCCTTTCCACGGGACATCGACGATGAGGTACTTTATTTTTTGCGCCATAATCTCGAGGGGATTGCAAGCCAAACGCGAAACCAGTTGTTACTGCAGCAAACCCAAGAGTTGCTCGCCCAGTTGAGTGAAAAGTCCGTGGAGCTCGAACAGCAGCAGGCAGAACTGAAAACCTCCAATGAGGAACTGGAAGAGCGCGCTCAATTGTTACGCGAAAGCCAACAGGAAGTAGAAACACGAAATCATGAACTAGAAGAAAGCAATGTTCTCCTGGAGGAGCAGGCCGAAAACTTGGAACGAAAAAACTGGCAACTTGAAGAGTCTAAAAAAGTCCTCAACGAAAATGCCAAGGAGCTTGAAAGAGCTAATAAGTACAAGTCGCAATTTTTAGCTAATATGTCCCATGAACTTCGTACACCATTAAACAGCACACTTATTTTGGCTCAGCTGCTCGCCGAAAACCGCGACGCTAACCTCACTTCTAAACAAGTAGAGTATGCAAAGCAAATTCACCGCTCAGGGAATGACCTTTTAGCTCTCATCAATGATATCTTGGATCTTTCGAAAGTGGAGTCTGGACACCTGGATTTTGAAGTCAGCACCTTCAACACGACCGAACTGTTAGAGTCGCTACAGGCTAACTTTTCAATTATTGCTGAAAATAAAGGTTTACGTTTTAACATTTTAGATCGAGCTCACACAACGATCAGTCATGATCGTCTTCGCCTAATGCAGGTGCTTAACAATTTAACGTCCAATGCTATTAAATTTACCGAAAAAGGCAGCATCACGGTAGAGCTAACAAATCAAGATTCAAGGCACATCACTATTTTGGTGCATGATACAGGGATTGGGATTGAAAAAGAAAATTTGAATCTTATTTTCGATCCTTTCCGTCAAGCGGATGCAAGTATCACTCGCAAATATGGGGGTACAGGGCTCGGACTTTCGATCACCAAGAAAATTGTCGAATCCATGGGCGGGTCCATCAAGGTAAGTTCCACTGTTGACCAGGGAACCCAGTTCGAAGTGTGCCTACCGAAGGATTTAGGCGAGATGCGGTTGCCTGTGAAAGCGCCGCTCACTTCCACCGTCAGTGCCGCCGACGTCGATCGCGTCGGCGATCGTGACGCCAATTTCTATGACGATCAAGATAACGATCAAACACTTCCCAAAGTTCTGATCGTCGAGGACGACAAAAATTTTGCGAAGGTTTTGTTTGAGAGCGTGAGTACTGAGGGCTTTAGCTGTTTGGTTGCGCATTCAGCTGAAGAGGCTTTAAAATTTCTGGCGGGTCAGCCACTTCTTGCCATTTTACTTGATATTCAACTTCCTGATCATAGTGGTTTATTTGTTTTAGAAAATGTACGTCGAAACGACGCAACCAAAAAAGTTCCTGTTTTTATCATCTCTGCCTTTGATAGCAGTCTGCTAGGACAAAATGCCGACGATCTCGTGAAGGTTTCAAAGAAGCCTCTAACCAAAGGCGATTTGGATAAGATCATTAGTGAAATTCAAGATTTTTCTCATCACCTTAAAGGCAAAATTCTTATTGTCGAAGATGACCCTCATCAGGCGGGCTATCTCAAAGATCATCTATCAGCGTTTCGCACAGAGGTGGACGTTGTTGATTCGGGCAAGAAAGCCTATGAAATTCTAGTTAGCGCCCACAATGTCGATTGTGTAATTCTGGATTACAAATTGCCCGATTGTATTGGGCTCGATCTTTTACAACGGGTTCATGCAACATTGGGCGCGCCACCCATTCCTCTGGTGATTGTGCATACGGCGATGAATCTTTCTCGTGAAGACGAAATGGAACTCAAAAAATATTGTAAATCAATTGTGATTAAAGGACAAAAATCCCTGGCTCGCATAACAAGTGACATTAGCACATTCTTGAAATCTGCCACAGTCAAGCGCGAGGGCACAGCGGGCGATAAAATAGCCGACACGTCGACGGACAATGAATATAAAAAATCTCTACAAGACATTCAGGTACTCGTGGTCGACGATGATGTCCGCAATGTGTACTCGATGACTGCATTCTTAGAAGAGGCTGGTGGGGTAGTTACGATGGCTTCGAACGGTCAGGACGCCATAGAGGTGCTAAAAACAAAAACCGAATTTGATGTGGTTTTGATGGATATTATGATGCCGATGATGGATGGCTACCAGGCCATTCGAATTATACGCGACAATTTAAACTTTAAAATGTTACCTATCATCGCACTTACCGCGAAAGCAATGCAGGAGGATCGAAAAAAATGTATTGAGGCAGGTGCAAACGATTACTTAACAAAACCTGTAGATCTCGAAAAACTTATAATGATGATCAAAATGTGGTCGAATCGGGGCGTATGGAACTAGTCAGCACCGCATTTAAACCATTTATAAATCGTCTTTTTGAAGTGCACGGGTACGATTTCAGAAATTACAACATGGCCTCACTTTATTTAGAATCTGAGCAAAAGCTAAATCTATTTCAGCAAGTTATAAAACCAAATTTTTTTGCTAAAGTGAGCTCACGATGAGTCCTTTTAAAATACTCATCGTGGATGACAAAGAAAGTAATATTCTCTCCCTACATGCTTCATTAGAGAGTCCCTTGCTATCCTTTGCAACAGCGACCAGCGGGCAAGAGGCTTTGCAGATACTAGCTAAAACGAACGACGTTGAACTCGCACTCTTGGACGTGCAAATGCCAGAGATGAATGGATTTGAGCTCGCGAGCTTCATGCGCGGGGTGGAAAAGACTAAACACATTCCAATTATGTTTTTAACCGCAACCATGCACTCAACGGAATATGAGTTTAAAGGATACGATGTCGGTGCAACTGATATTCTTTTTAAACCAGTCAATGTCCAAATTCTAAAATCAAAAATTGATGTTTTCATGCGCTTGAGAGACAAGAGGCTTGCAATACACGAAAAGGTGCTCTTGCTCGAAAAGGTCACACAAGATTTGGCCGAGGCTCGAGAGATCGCCGAGGAGGCAGATCAAGCCAAATCCGCGTTCCTTGCAAACATGAGTCACGAAATCCGGACGCCGATGTCCTCTATACTGGGCTTCGCAGACCTCATCAAACAAAACTTGCAAGACCCTGAACAAACTAAAAGTTACATCAATATTATTATTCGAAACGGAACGCACTTACTCGACATTATCAACGACGTTTTAGATCTTTCAAAAGTTGAAGCCGGTCAGTTGAATGTAGACATTGCCAATGTGAACTTAAAGAAAATTGTGGAAGAAGTGATTCTTTTCCTTAGCGGCTTTGCAAGGTCGAACAATGTCACCATGACCATTGGGCCATACTTCGACGACAGCTTGTTTGTAAAGGCAGATGCCACTCGATTGAGACAAGTTCTTATCAACCTCATAGGCAATTCAATCAAATTTTCAAAAGATGGAAAAGTTTTTCTTGATTGCGAAGTTTTTCAAGATGAGCTTGAGATCACCATCAAAGATACGGGCATTGGTATACCTCTATGTAAACAAAAAAATCTATTTGTGCCATTTAACCAACTCACTGAATACAATTCCGAGATCACCATGCGGGGCACTGGACTTGGTCTATGTCTTTCCAAAAAGCTAATGCAGAATATGAAAGGCGATATTTATTTGGATCGTTCGGCACCAGATGACGGGACCACGTTTAAATTGAAAATCGCATTGGGTGATGCGAACGAAGCCGAATTCTCTCCGATTTTTCTAAAAAATAAATTTATCGGAAAAAATTGCTTAAAAGACATCAAGATATTTGTCGTCGACGATTCTAAAGACAATCAGATGCTACTACAGATCATGCTGGAAAAATATGGAGCAAGCGTAGATTTTGCTGATAACGGCCAGCAAGCTATTGAACGTTTGCAAGCGGCAGACTTCGACATCATTCTTATGGATTACAAAATGCCTGTGATGGATGGTTTCGAAGCGACCAAAAAAATTAGAAAAATGGGAAACAAACTCCCCATCATTTTACTTACGGCCAACGCAATGAAAGGGGAACGAGAAAAATCTCTTCGAGCCGGAGCTAATGCGTATATTTCAAAGCCGATCGACTGGTCCGCTCTAATCAGCTCCATCTTGCAACTCATTGAATGCTCAAATGATCATGTAAAAGATGAAAGGACGATTTAATTTTTGAGAGAGATTTTTTTCTCGGCCGATTTTAGCCAAGTTTCAAATTGACCTACCAAATCACTTCCCTGCGACGCAAGATCTTCACACTTCAGGTCTTCCATTTGGGAAGCAAGAGGTACAAGCTCATCGAAACCAAAGCTCGTCGCATTTCCAACCAGCTGATGTCCAATCCGGTTGAACTCTTTTACGCTGTTTTCAGCTAAGCTCGCCTGGAGAGTTTCAACATCTTTGGATCTGCGCTGCAAATACGTCAGTATCACTTCTATTGGTAATTCCGTGTCCATAAAAAGACGGTAGCATAACGCCTTTTTGAAATCCACATTTTTTGCCACCAGCATATTTTTTGGGCAATAAAATATTCCCATAATTTTGGCGACTCGTACATTAATTGAACGTGTTGTGGGCTCAAAATAAATATACGTCATCTGATACTTGGCCCACGTCTTGCGATAATGGTTGGTAGCAACGCCATTCAGATTTTAAAGGCCGCCTAAATAGGGAGAACAAGATGAGCACTTACAAAAAAAAGGTATTAATCATTGAAGACGACAAAGATATGGCCGCGGTTATCAAATATCGTATTGAATCCTACGGAGGATCGCACTGCGACCTTGTGAGCGACCCCTACGAGGCTCTCAATCTGCTAAGTGATTCCGCTTACGACATGGTTCTAGTTGATCAAAAATTGCCGGGTATGCTCGGTTCGAGCGTGCTTAGCCAAGTAGATAAATTTATCGACTTAGATCCGACGCTTGCAGAACTCAATCGCTTTAGTCACAAGATACCTGTTGTTTTAATGTCTGGAGCACCGATCAAGCTAAGCAGTCATTACAGTTTGAAACATTTTAATATTGAAAAAATCCTCGATAAAAAAACGGAACTGGCTTCTTTTTTAAGAACCGCCTTTGGTTCTAAATCTATCGAGTCCAAACCGATGGATATTGGCGCTATAGCTTAAAGCACTATTAAAATTTAACAAGGAGGAGAAACATGTACCAGAACCTAACAAAGCTATCGATTGTCAAAAAGCTAATAAATAACCAAGAAGGAAAAGTTGGGTATTTAGTAGCGTGGATGCTTGGTGTACCGGCATCACTCTTATTCATAATATTTTTAGTACGCGGTGGGTAAGAAAGTTTTAAGAGTAAAAAAAGATTTTATTAATTTTAATAAGCAGTGAAACATAAAGGAGAAAAAGATGAATAAAGATATGGTAAAAGGCAAATGGCTTGAAATTAAAGGTGAAGTCCAAAAAGCTTGGGGAAAGCTAACCAATGATGAGCTCGATAAAACCGAAGGCGACATGAAAGCTGTAGCTGGACTCATTCAGCAAAAGTACGGCGAAACAAAAGACAGTTTTCAAGGACAACTTGACGGAATTTACGAGCGTTTTATTTCTAAAAAAGATGGCGTCGTTGATAGCGTAAAAGACAACTTGCGAACCGACAGTTCAAACACGTCGAATGTATCTGGGGTTTATTAGAACTTGAACTCATTTTCGTCACGATATTTGAACTTAATTTAATGTAATTTGGATAGGCAAAAAACAACGCATAAAATGGAGCAATTATGAATACAACAAACACGAATACAACAAATAGTGCACTCAACGGAGCAAGTAAAACAGCTAAGGATTTTTCAAATGCGGCAAGTGGAATCGAAAGTAAAGTCGAAAGCAAAATGGGTTACGGCTCTGAATTTAATAAGCTGAGCGAACAAGCTGGAAAGCATGTTGGAACTGTTGCTTCGCAAGTAAAAGCAACTGCTGACAAATACATGGCTAACGGTCGCGAGTATGTTGAGCGTGGACAAGAGTATGTGAAAACGAATCCCGAAACAAGCATTGTTGCTGCTTTAGGCATTGGCGCTGTGATCGGCGCACTCATTACCTACGCCCTTCGCAGGAAATAATTTTTATACCTCTTTTAACTATGGCCTTCTTTCATTATAGAAAGAGGGCTTTGTATTTTAGAGAAAAGGAGTCTTTATGAAACGGATTTTTTATAAACTGAAAGAATTCTGGCTGAAGAGTCTATTTTACATTCGTTGTCGAATTCATAATTTGTTGTTTAATAGATCGTTGAAGAGTAAAGATTGCTTAAATTTAGCTCGAAGAAGCGATGTCTCGGGAAATTATGATCTTGATGGAGCTTCTTTCGACGGAAATCAAATATATATAAACGGAAAATTAATTTAATTTTTATAAATACATAGAAAGGATTAAAATGAAAACTCATTTTAAACAACTAATTGGCCTGTTTTTGTCATGCTCATTGCTCTCTTTTGTAGCAGTGGCCGACGATACGGACTATTCTGCGGGATCAGTGATATCCGAACCACGAGCTGTGGGTGCCGACAGCGAATTGAAACCACACTTCGGACTTCTGCTCGGGCTTTCTAACCCTGAAGGTTCTTATTCATCAGGCGCAGAGTATGGCCTCAGCGTAGGGTATCAGTTCTACATTCCGTACTCGCTGGTTTTCGAACTTTCGACGACTGGTAACGATGCGGCTAGTGATTCCGCTGATCTACGACGGACTAAGGCAATAGCACAATTATCCTACAACTTCGCGGGTAACATCCCAGTTATCTCTCACTCGTATGTAGGGTTAGGTATTGGTCCAATGCTTGAGTCGTTCCGCGATGACGATGAAGTGGTATTGGGCGTAATGCCGGTAATTGGTTTTGATATTCCGATTGGAAGTGAGAAGTCTGGTAAACATTTTTCACTAGGCGGGAACGCCCGTTATTTGGTCAGTTCAAGTGGACTTCCCAATGTGTTTTCAACCAATGTAGCTGCAAAATACTGGTTTTAACGGTTTTAGGTTAATGGCGTATCCGTTGACGACGATCTATGCAAAACGAACACGGGAAGAACTGCCATGGCAGTTCTTCTTTTTTTTAATGTTCATCTTCCTCCTCCTCCTGCCATTGCAAAGTTTTGCAATTGGTACTATCGGTACAATTGGATCGGAGCAAACCCCGCCACAGACCGTGCTAAAAGACGAGCTCATGCCTGGAAGTGAATCCTTAAATAAACCGCTCAAAAATCGCTATTCATTTTTTCTGCACAAACGAAATTATTTATTACCCGTGAGCTATAACTGGCATCCCAACAACGATCTTTACAGTGCAGTGGCACCGTACAGAGATACCGACTCGCCATTTTACGGAAAAACCGAGGCTGAATTCCAAATCAGTTTTTTCGCGCCGCTCGTTGAGGACGTTTTTTTTGAAAATTTCGATTTACTGTTAGGCTACACCCATCATGCCTGGTGGCAATTGTACAACGCATCGTGGTCTAAGCCATTCCGCGAGACGAACTACGCACCCGAACTCTTTTTTAGAAAATCGATCGAGATCCCAAATGGGAGTGAAAGAAAGTTTATGTTCGTTGATTTAGGCTACAACCATGAATCTAACGGGCAGTTCGAATCTTTGTCGCGAAGTTGGAACCGCATATTTTTGCGCAGCCATTACAGTGCGGAAAAATTCTTAGTTGTGTTGTCCGCATGGCACCGTCTTCCCGAACCCAATGAAGAGGATGAAAACCCTGGAATTCAGGAATATTACGGCTACGGCGACCTCGCAGTATTTTACGCCTTAGGTAAGCACACCTTTGATTTTAAAATGCCTTTTTCAAAAAGTCCTGGAGTGGAATTTGGCTATTCTTTTCCTATTAAAGATTTCTACCGATTTTATGTTAACTATAAGTCGGGCTACGGGCATTCGTTGATCGAGTACAACAGATCCATCGAACGCGTTGGAATTGGCATTACGCTCGAAGGAAGCATGGATCGTCGTCATTAAAAAAAATATTAATGTGTGGAAAAAGCGGACGACGCCTCGAGTGCTCGAGTAAAATATATCCTTCTCGTCAAATTGTATTCCATCAAAAGTGAGTTCCAGAACGGCACACGAATTGCTCTTATTAATGTTGATTCTGGAATGAAGTATTGCGATAGAAGCCAAGGCTTCATGGCCTTAGCCTAAAGAGATGAATTTCCAGAATGAAAAAATTTTTAACCTAAGGAGTCATTATGAAAAAGCAGAATCCGTACAATCAACAAGATGATACCAGACTAGCTGGCCCGGGATCAAAACAAGATCCGAAAACTAAAGAGTTTGAAAAGTCCAATAACCGAAACGAAGACATCGGCTATGACGAAGAAGAAGATGGCATTGAAAGCGATCCTGCTCGTTCCAATGAAGATGCGCCTCGGAGCGATGATTCTAAGGTGCAAAAAGATAGACATTCAAAAATGTAGTAGCCGGAAAAGGATGGCCAGCGCTGCCTTTTATGCTTGGCCATTCCTTTTTTCATAGAATATTTAACAGAATTAACAGGATAACAAAGGAAGGAGATCAGATGAGACTTTTTAGAAATATTGGCGTTGTAGTAGCTTTGGTTTACGGAATGTTTTTTGCGAATAGCTCGTTTGCAAATACCGCTCTCGTGGTGAAAGATTCCACAGCATTAAATGTTAAAGATGCAGACGGTGGAACAAAAACTCCGTTAGATCAGATGAACGGAAGTGAAAAAGATATCGAAACAACCCGACAAATTCGACGAGCTCTAATGGACGATGAATCCTTATCAACAAACGCAAGGAATGTGAAAATCATCACTCTTAAAAATAAAGTAACAATTCGCGGGGCTGTCAACTCACGTGAAGAATTACAAAGAGTGGTTAAAGTTGCTAAGTCAACAGCCGCCCAAGATTCGCAGATCGTTCATGATTTAAACATTGTAAAATAAGCGGTAAATTAATTGGTAGATTTGCCGGAAAATAAGTGAATTTTAACAAAAGGAGTTGATATGAACACAGATAAAAAAGAATTGAAAAATTCGGTGTTTGGAATCTTTCAAACCCAAATCGCTCTTGAATATTGCATTACGAAGCTGAAAGAACGAGGTTTTTTTGGTACAGACATTTCGGTGTTAATGCCGTCGAAGTCTGAGACGCGAACTTTTGCTCACGAAAATTCTACGAAATCGCCTGAGTTTGCAACTGGTGGTGCAGCCGGCGGAGCAGTGCTCGGCGGAGTATTAGGCTGGCTGGCTGGAATTGGCACGTTGGCGATCCCAGGCGTTGGGCCATTTATTGCTGCAGGGCCAATCGTGGCTGCTCTTTCTGGAGCAGGTATTGGTGGTGCCATCGGCGGAATTTCTGGGGCCTTAGTTGGACTTGGTGTACCTGAATACGAAGCAAAGCGATACGAAACACTCGTCAATGCTGGTGGCATGTTACTGTCTGTCCACGTGAGCACATCACCGTTGCAAGAAGGCGCACTTGAAATACTTAAAGAGTGCGGTGCCTCCGACATTTGCGTTAAAAAAGAAGCCAAAGGTTCGGATGTTTACAAAGACGATACTCCCAAACGCGGCGATGATATCGGCGTGACCAGGGCTCAATCCACATCACCAGAACTGCACTACAATACTTCAAGACCTATTTAGTGAATGCGATAGTTTTTGTTGGAAAGTATGTGCAAGTCGAAGGCTTTACGCCTTCGACTTTTTTTGCGTTCAAAAAATGGACTTGTAGCATGGGGGAGTGATTTAATTGGACGAGTTTGACTCCTGTGCTGGCTTAATTTAGACCTGAAAATAATTGAACAATTGGAAGGTGTGGCATTCCACTTGCTATATGTAGTTGTGTTTATTCAATGATGACGACATATTGGTCCGTCAACGAAGGGGTCTAAATGATTTTAAAGCAAGTTTTGACGTTTCTCGCAACGTACTTACTGCGTGAACGATTTTCTCCAGCCCGTACAAACTGGATTGGTGATTCGACAAAGGCCATCGGGTACACCGCTCTAACTACGATGGTCCTAGTAAAGTTAAATGCTCTTTTAAAGAAGAGTGTCATCGTGATTCCGCTGACAGTCCTTGGAACAGTGTTAGTTATAGTTAGCTACATGGACCTTATGAATATTGTTGATAACGGTGTTGAAAAGTTAGAGCCTTCCTTTTTCATAAATTTGGTCATCGCAGTAGTTTGTTTTGCAGTATCTGTCTATGTTTTGCACTACGTAAAAGATAAACATCAGGAAACATCTGAGACAGAACTGACGGACAGTGACACCGATCCTATACAGAGCGCGAAATTCCATGTTCAGGAAAACTTGGAAGCTTTTAAGCGCGGCTTTTCACAAGGTTACGAAAAGTCCAATGATTAACCAGCTCAAAAATTTTAAAGTTTGGAAATTGGTCGACTACCTTATTTGGTCATTACCGTTGGCCGCGATGACTTTGTCGTTGTATCTTATCATCGACTATTATGCGTCTCGCGATATCGATATTCACATCGTATTTAATGATGCGTCGTCCATCGAACCGCTAAAAACTCAGCTAATTTACAAAGGCATTGTGGTTGGTGTTGTAGACGGGGTTCGCCTTGATGCGAAAAGTAATAACGTTGTCGTGCGTGCCAATTTAGATCACGAAGCCAAGGAACTTGCCGCCGAAGGAACAAGGTTTAAAATCATCCAGCCAAAGGTTGGATTTTCTGGCATCAGCGGCTTAGAGACCTTGCTCAAAGGCTCATACATTAGAATCGAAAAAGGAACAGTCGAAGCTAAAAATATTAAAAAAATTAAAAAAACTTTTGTTGGAACGACCACTGACGATGAGGATACGCGAGATGCAAAAAGCTTCACTTTGCGCGCGCAAGACGGCAGGGCTTTGAGCGTAGGTATGCCGATAGAATTTAAAGGCGTAAAAATCGGATCAGTTGTGGCTGTAGATTTTGAAGGTTTAGGCCGAGAAGGTTTAAACAGCGATCGCGATATCCTCGTTCGAATTGGAATCGAAAACAAATACGCTGAAATAATTAACGATAAAAGTCGCTTTTGGAGACGTCCCGCCGTGCAGGTACAGGCGGGCATCAACGGACTCAACTTTGAGGTGTCATCGCTTGAAGCGCTCATGAAGGGCAGCATTTTAGTAGACGGAAGTGAGGAACGTGTTGAGCCAGCCAAAAGCGGCCAGGAGTTTACACTTTATGATAAGCGACCTGCTAAAAAAGTTTCCGCAGCAGAGTCGAAACAATTCCAACTCACCACTAACGACGCTGAATCCTTGCAAAAAAATGATCCCATATTTTATCGCGGAGTGAAGACTGGAAAAATAAACGGAGTTGAACTTAAAGCCGACGGCAGCGCGGTCGTTCGCGTGGAAATGGATGCAAAATACCAACAACTCGTGAAGGCAAATTCAGTATTTTGGCGAAAGTCTGCAGTGGACAGCAAATTGGGATGGTCGGGGCTATCATTGCGAGTATCTTCTTTAGAGAGCCTGGTTAAGGGTGGAATCAATTTCGCAACACCCACTAAATTTGGCGCCGATGTTAAATCTGGTGTTTCGTTCGCGCTGCGTGACGACGAGCCTGACGGTGATTGGAAAAATTGGAAGCCAAACTTCCCACCCCAGCAAAAGTCAATTCAAACCAAAATAAGCACCCGCTATGACTGATCACTCTCTTTGCAAAAATTGTGGGGTGGCAATGGATGCGGAGCGGACGGGTAGCAAGACAGGCAATAAGTCGGGCAATAATAAACTACTTGGGCCGCTTGTGCTTACAGCTCTTTTCTTATACATGCCGGCGATGTTACTGCCGTTTATGACTATCGAGATCAACGGCATTAAAAACACAACGACCATCTATCAAAGCGTGGTTTCGCTTTCTAAACAAGGCTCGTGGTTTATCGCAGTGGTTGTTCTTGTAGCGAGCATCATTATTCCTGTGGGCAAATTGAGCATCTTGTTTTTTCTTGAGTTCACTAAAGAAATGAAGCTTCAGCCAGGCCTTCGTTTAAAACTTTTAAAATTTGTCGAAGTTATCGGAAAATGGTCAATGTTAGATGTCTTTTTGCTAGCGCTCATGGTAACCGTTTTGAAACTTAAGCCGTGGATGAATGTGACTGTGGAGCCTGGAGCTTTATTCTTTGCGTTGGTCGTTATATTTACAATGCTGGCTTCACAAAACTTCGAAAAAAACCATCACGCTTACAAACTTTAATGGAAAGCCCGAAAATGGTCTCCGTTTTAATAAGTATTTATTTAAGTCTCCCTTGCGCGTGGGCTCAGCAGCAGCCAAGCGCGCCGCCGATTTCTGCCTCGGCTCCGTCACCAGCGACGACGACGTCGCCTGCCAAAGCAAAAGCTGGGGCAAAGGATTCTAAAGCGTCGGCACCAGCAGCAGGCTCCGCAGCGACTCCAACCACTGGAAAAACCTGGCAGCCCGTGGTCGAGCAAGCGCATCGCGAAAACCGACTCATCGTATCTGTTGTGGGATCAAAAACACTTTCGGAAAGCGTGGATGGGGGTGGTTGGACTTTTGATTCGCCTTCGGTCGCTATCGAAATCCAGGCAAGCGAATACGTGGCTGCGCAAGTTTCCCTAACTGTTCTTCAGCAGCAGTATTTACTGGATAAAGAAGGCGCAAGCGTTTTGTTCGAAAGACGTCGCCTTTTGCTACCGGTCATGGTTTCCTATCGTGCGTTTACTTGGTTTTACATTTCTGCTGGCCCTTACATCGGTTTCGCATTGAACGAAGCAAAAACGTTTCGAAGAGGTTTGAACCCGGCTTTCAGTCCACCCAAAAGTTCGATGGACGACTTTGTAGAGTTTGGATTTACTTCAGCACTGCAATTTTTTGTCCCCATCAGTAAACAGATCGAGGGCTCGTTTGGGCTTCATTACTATATTCCTTACGATGAAGCACAACTTAAAAAATCAAATTCCATATTCTTTACGGCGGGAATCAAATTCGGATTAGGGAAATGAAAAAAATAATGAAGAAAAACAGCTTACACTTTTTTGTAATCTTGGCTTTTTTCGTAAATGTTGGAAACGCTTCAGCCATTGAGGCACCCAGTCAGGTAGTCAATCCGGCCCTTAATCCGGCCGTAAATCCGGCCGGAAATTCGGCAGTCGTACCTAATCTAAACCTAATTCCAGCGACCATTCAGCCCTCTGAAAAAACAGCCGTTAATACTACCAATCAGACTGCCGAAAAAGCCGCCCAAAACACAACCATCATGCAGCCAGTTCTTATGAAAAAACCTGAGGAGAGAAAGCCATTTTTTTCAAGGCTATTGTCGAATCTCGAAGATTCTCGAGAAGGAATGTCCACGTTTCTCGTGGATAAATCAAATGAGATCGATTTGCTTTTTGCCAACCCGAACTACTTGGCTACGCGAAATACCACAAACCTTCGGGTCTCCAACCTTGCCCGCGTTGCCGAGGAGGAGGGGTTTGCAAACGAATTTGATATCTCCTTCAAGTTGAACCTTCCACGGAGTCAGGACAAGCTGCAATTTCAGTTTGATCAGGCAGTGGACGATTTTAAAGCAGGCGATGGATCGCAAAACTTGAACTCGAATCTGAATCAAGCTTCGGAACAAAGACAAAACGGGCGCGGGCGGGCTGGGATCAACTTTTATCAGAACGCCTTTGATACGGATTTTCGTTTAACTGCAGGGCTTCGAATGAAAAGTCAGCTCGTGCCTTGGACGAATGTGAAAACGCGAAATTATCTTTTACGTAGTAAAAACGACAAACATCTTATGGAGTTAATTCAGGATTTTTACGGAGAATCATTAGAGGGTTTAGAGCACAAAGGGTACTTGGCCTACACCTATAAAATCAACGAGCAGTATCTGTTTCGTGTTTCAAACGAAAGTCTTTACCGCGACTTTGACAACAGCTTTAGGATGAATCAGGGGCTTACGATATTTCATCACGTAGATTATGGGCATTCCTTGGGCTATGGCTTTTCTGTTACTTCGGTAAATCCAGCCGCCCAATCGGTGTATTTTGTAGACTCGTATGGTGTCAGTGTGTCGTACCGACGTCGTCTTTATAAGCGGCACTATTATCTCACCGTACGTCCCGGCTTAACGAGTCCCAAAGTCAAAGACTGGGAAGTATCACCGAGCATTCAGGTCGGAATCGATATCTTCTTCGGCACACCTTAGAACTTAAGCCAAAACAAATCAGTCGATAATGTGACCAATTATAAGTCCAATTCGACTTGTCAGGTAGCCAATCAATATTTGAATCGATTATGTTGTCGAAAATCTTACGAAACCATCCACTGCAAACGTGCAAAATACCAAGAGATAAGAAATTGAACAATGATGGAGCAAAGGAATGAACACTCTTTTTGATTGGACTTCAGACAGTGTTCGCATTCTAATCTAAAAAACACTCAAACAAAGGCTTTGCAAATGCGTACTAATAACAACGAAGTTTTTGTCCTCGGCAGTTCACGAATTCCGTTCTTAAAAAGCCAAACGGGCTACAGCGACACAAAACGAAAAGAACTGATGGTCGCAGCCTTAAACGGACTTGTGCAGCGCTACAAACTCGACGGAGTATTAATCGACGACACAGCGCTGGGCGCGGTGATGAACGGATCTGCCGATTTCAATTTGGCCCGTGAAGCGATCCTATCCACAGCTGTTCACCCGAACTCCCCCGGAGTGAACGTGCAGCGAGCGTGCGGAACGGGGCTCGAAGCCAGCTGGCTCATCGCGATGAAGGCCCACACCGGAGCCATCGATTTAGGTATTGCGGGCGGTGTCGATACAAATAGCGATCTTCCCATCGAAGTTTCGGAGCCCATGCAAAAAATACTTCTCGGCGCCAATAAAGCAAAGACATTGGGCGAAAAATTAACAGTTTTCAAAGACCTTCGATTTTCGCATTTAAAACCAAAGGCTCCAAGCGTAGACGAACCTCGCACACATCTTTCTATGGGTGCGCACTGCGAATTGATGGTAAAGGAATGGAAAATACCACGCCAGGCACAGGACGAACTTGCACTGCGCAGTCACCAGCGCACGGCAAGCGCCTATGGTAAAGGCTTTTTTGACGATCTCGTGGTGCCCTTTATGGGACTTAAGCGTGACGGAATTTTGCGAGCCGATACCACGATCGAAAAACTTGCAAAACTAAAACCAGCTTACGACAAAGTTGCTGGAACCTTAACCGCTGGAAATAGCACAGCCCTCAGCGATGGCGCGGCAAGCGTTCTTATTGCCAATGCCGCCGGCGCAAGTCGAATCGGTGCAAAACCGCTGGCAAAGTTTATCGATTTTCAAACCGCCGCAGTGGATTTTCCAAAAGGTGCGGGGCTTTTAATGGCGCCGACTATTGCAGTGGCGCAGCTTTTGACGCGCAATAAACTAAACTTCCAAGATTTTGATTTTTTTGAAATTCACGAAGCTTTTGCGGGCCAAGTGCTATGCAATCTTAAAGCGTGGGAGTCTGTAGATTACTGCAAAAATGTTTTGGGTCTAAGCACCCCGCTTGGCTCTATTGATATTACTAAATTAAATGTGGTGGGCAGTAGCCTGGCACAGGGTCATCCGTTTGCAGCAACGGGGGCCCGCATTGTAGGCGTGCTTGCAAAGTTATTAAGCCAAGGTGGTAAAAAGCGCGGCTTGATTTCTATTTGCACTGCGGGCGGAATGGGCGTTGCCGCTATTATGGAATCCGTTTAGGGTGGAATCTAATCAATGGAATCCGTTTATGAGCAATAAATTTGATAAAGTCCGTTAGGGACGGAACCTATCTAACGAATTCCCGTTAAGGACGGAATCAATCTAATGAAGTCCCGATAAGGACGGAATCAATCTAATAGTTGCTCTGATCTTCGATTGCAAATTTAGGATCGCGCATGGCCATCATCACTCCCGCAAAGAGCCAAAAAAAACAGCTTTCAGGATTATAAACTATTCCCTCTGCACCATATGATCCCAATGCAATAGCTGCCAGGGAGCTCAAGATGGCCATCTGTGGGCCAAGAATTTGTGGTCGTACTTCGGTGCGCCAGACGCGAAACCCGAGGTACAGAATGCAAAGAATCATCGCTGTCACAATCAGCATTCCGGGAATTCCAATTTCTATTACGAGAAGAATAAAAAGATTGTCCGAAAAAAAATGCCCAGGTGTAAAATGCGGATCGGTTTTTTGTAAATCAGAAAAAGCCCCCGCGGCCGCTCCCACTCTTGAAAACCCTGCCCCTAAAGGAACTTCGCCCGCGTACCGAATAAACCGATCCAAGTTGCCCCTCCGAGCGGTGCTCATGGAATCAAGATTGAATGTTGTAAGACTCCGCTCAATAGACCTAGCGTTGTCCTCGTACGAATCGGTTGAATATCCTAGAATCGAAATCATTGCGTAGGCGATGAGGCACCCAAGTGTTGCGGTACCGGCTAGATTCATCAGTCGGCGTGATAATGAGATGGGAAGACGACTCGTGCTGAGTGAAAAAATAAAAAGAACCATCGCGATAACAGCCTTCGCAATAGCCGAGCGAATCTGGCACATAAAAAGTGCAACTCCAACCAACGGAATAAGGGCCACTGCTAAAAAGCGCATCCAGTGCGATCGCGTGTAATAAATAAAATAAGCCAGAATAGGTAAGAGCATATAGATGTAAACCGAAGGGCCGCCGGGCAAGTTTGTAAGACCAAAAGGTCTAAACGAATACTGCCCCATCTTTGCCAGTGGAATTCTGTAAGCCGGGTGAAGGGACAAAACGCTAGAGGGTCCGCGAAGCCCTTGATAGATGGTAAAAAATGTTTGAATGGCTCCGAGAACTGCAAACAGCACAAATAATTTTTTGACGTCCTTCAATGAGTTGGTCAAATAATATCCAAAAAAATAAAGTAAGAACATCGAAATATAAATCTTTGATCCAGCAAGGCTGGGAATAAGCCCTAATGAATACGGATTAAAAAGTACGATAAATATCCAGAAAAAATGCAGTACAAAGAGCCACGTAAGTGGTGGCGCTTTTTTCTTTTGACCAAAGTTTTGAAAAAGAACTTTAACTAAGAGTGCGATGACCGTGATGTCGGCGCCCACGTGAATAAACGGGTGAAAATTCGAAATGATTTTTAAAAATCCTTGAAACCAAATAAAAACAATAACCAAAAAAAGTGAGGCCTCTAAGGGGGCGGCGATAATCCCGGCAAGGGTGATCCCCATGGCGATAAGCGAAAATGCCTTGAAACCTATCTGGTCAAAAGTTAGGCCTAAAGCAAAAAAACAGATCATTAATGGTATGATGATAAATGTTTTTGATAAATGCAGCACACCGTAATGGTAGCACAGCCCCTAAAACCGCAGAAACAGAAATTATTCACACAGCTTGAGAACTCGACTGTTTGTTTTGGACGTTAATTTGGGCGTCCTGAGTTAATCAGGGGACGACACCCCGCTGCCGCAGGATGTGGTTTCCCTAGCACTTGATCTATGTTATCCCCATAACAATGAAAATTCCAATCAGCCGCACGACGTCGCCCAAATCTCGTCCACCTGTCGATCAACTTGGTTTCGGTAGGTATTTTACAGATCACATGTTTATTGCTCGCTATGCCGAAGCCAAGGGCGGCTGGTACAGTTCCGAGGTTGTGCCCTACGCACCTCTCGCAGTTGATCCTTGCGCCAGCGTCCTTCACTACGGGCAAGCGCTGTTCGAAGGTATGAAAGCCTTTCGCCATAAAGACAAACGCATTGCTGTGGTTCGCCCGCACTTTAACTGGAAGCGAATGACAAATGGTGCAGATCGTTTATGTATGATAGCTCCGCCCGAGGAGCTTTTTATGAAGGGACTCGAAACTCTTCTGCAAGTGGACCAGGACTGGATTCCGTCCGAGCCCGAAACGTCCATGTACATTCGGCCTACGCTGATTGCGACTGAGGCCTTTTTAGGTGTTCGTCCGTCGAAGGAGTACATTTTTTTTATCGTGCTCTCGCCGGTGGGAAATTATTATGGAACCTCGCCGCAAGCCGTGCGCATTTGGGTTGAAACCGAATACACTCGAGCAGCCCCCGGTGGTTTGGGCGCTACCAAAGCGGGCGCAAATTATGCAGGCAGTTTAAAAGCAGCACTCAACGCGCGAAAAAAAGAAATGGCACAGGTTCTGTGGCTTGATGTTACAAAAAAATACATCGAAGAAGTGGGAACCATGAATGTTTTCTTTGTGATAAATGGAAAAGTCATCACTCCAAAACTCACGGGAACCATCCTCGAAGGTGGAACACGATCGCTTGTCATCGAACTTTTAAGGCGGGCAGGAAATATTGTCGAAGAGCGCTTGGTTTCCATTGGCGAACTTCGCGAAGCTTACAAGGCTGGCACTTTGACTGAGTCATTCGGCACGGGGACCGCGGCCGTTATCACACCCATCAGTAATCTGACTTCGGAAGATTTTAAAATCGAATTTCAATCCAAAAACTCGATGGGCATGGGCCCTGTAGCGTTGCTTTTGTACGAGCAAATAACCGCCATTCAAACGGGAGCGTCTCCCGACACCCTGGGATGGTTGCATTTTATGCCCGCTCTGTAATGCAGGGCCATAAAACTGCAAAGCGCGGCGTTCTCTTTTTGAACGCAGTGTTCTAAATATCCATTCTAAAACGAAACAATTGCGAGAGGAGTTTGGCTCCTCCTTTGCTTATATTTTCATAGTTGAGTTGCGACCGGCTGATTTGTTTTTTTCGTTGTATACTTTTCGCTTTTCAATTGGATGGTCGGCCAGTGGCATATCGGTATGCACTGTTCATTTTTCCGTCGATAAAAATAAGCTGTATTTTTTTCGGCCACAATCAATGGAGCCAAGTTGATGCGCACAGGATTTTTAAAAAGACGTTTCAAAAATCTATTCACCGAAATCAACAAGCATGACGTTTGGATGCTCGCTTCGTCGTTGGCGTTCAATATCACGCTAGCTGTCGCTCCGTTCTTAGTCATTTTACTCATCGGCGCCACATTTTTACCGTTGTCGTACAAATCATCGGTCGTCACCGAGTCGCAAAATTTGCTGGGCCCCGAGGCAGGTATTTTTATGCGCCAGATTGTAATAGGTGCCGAACGGAATCAAATCTCGGGCGGCCTGGGCGGAATAATTTCGTTTTTGATCATTGTCATTTCTGCTTCGTCAATATTTTCGCAGCTTAAGTATGGGATGGATAAAATCAACGAGACCGAACCTGATGTAAGACCGTGGAGTATTTTTACTTATCTTAAAGAACGCGCCGTATTTTTGCTTTTTCTCTTTGGCATGATCGTGCTGATGCTCACATCCCTCGTGGTAAGCACTCTTATTAATAGCTTTATGCCGGGGAACGAAGCTGCCATTTTCATAGCGCTATCGTTTGCTCTTACAGTGGCGCTGCAAACCTTGGTGTTCGCCTGCGTTTTTCGTTTTGTACCGAGTCAGAAATTCTCCTGGGCGCGAAGCTTTGTTTCGGGCCTTGTGGCTGCCGTCTTTTTTGCTGTGGGAAAGGAGTTCGTCGGGCTTTACTTGGGTAAATCGGCAGTGGCGTCGGTTTATGGCGCTGCGGGATCGGCCATTATTTTTTTGCTATGGCTGTATTACTGTTCATTCACTTTTTATGTCAGCCATGAATTTGCAAATAATTTTTTTTCCGGAGAAGTAAAAGCCACGTTAGCAAACGTAAGGCCGCTTGAAAACTGAGGTCGAAAAACGAATTAGGAAATCAGAAATTGGGATTTAAAAATTGCAAGACAAACAACGAAAGGATTTAATATGAATCAAACTAAAGTTTCAACAAGTAGAGTGGTACATGAGAGTATTCTGCCAAATCAGATACATCTTGTGTGCTGGAAATCGGTCTTAGCGGGCCTGGTAGTATCGCTCATGACGTTTTTACTTTTAGCAACATTAGGTGCGGCAGTGGCAGGTTTTACGGCCGAGGCTATGATCAATCGTGAGTCTGGAGGCGGATCGCTTGCGACAGGAGCCGCACTGTGGATGGGAGTTTCGATCATCGCTGCACTTTTTGCCGGAAGTTATTTCGCACTTCGCGTTTCCACCTATGTGACAACTAAAATCGGAATTGCGCACGGCCTGGTGATCGGCTCAGTTTTCTTTTTGCTGATGTTGTTAGGAATCGGAAATATTCTCGGTGGCTTGGCTTCGGGTTTTGCGTCCATCGGCCGCGGAGCAGGTGAGGGAATGACAAGTCTTTCGTCAAATCCCATGGTGCAAGATGTGGTCAACCGTTCATTTGGCACAACAACTCTTAAGTCAGATCCCAAAGACGTCGCTCAAGGTCTCGCTGTTCGACTGATGCAAGGAAATGTTGAGTCAGCAAAAAGCTACTACGCGTATCAAACAGGTTTGCCTGAAGCTGAAGTAGATGCAAAAATCCAAGAGCTCAGAGTTCAATTTGATGCAGCTGTAAAAAACGCCGGCGAAAAAGCCGCTGATGCCGTAGGTGACACAGGCATGACGATGTTTGTTTTGTTTTTACTAGGACTCATTGCCTCTATGTTAGGTGGAGGATTTGGAGCCACTTCGAATGTTTCAAAACCATTTTCGCGAGTTGAAACATACAGTCCAGCCTACGCAGGCCTTCGAAACGACAGAGGCGGAATGTTTCCATACCTCATCGGTTGGTTTTTAGGAGTGCCAGTGATGGTCCTATTCCTCATCGCCCTTCTACGAATTGTTTTTTAATTTTTAAAATTTTCAAATACGAGCGTGCACAAAGCACGCTCGTTTAATAGCCGAACACGCAAATACGATGTTCGTTTTCCAATCCCGCCCATAAGGTATACACGTTCGCTCAAACTACATTTCTTGTCCGTCATCCTGAGCGAAGCGAAGGATCTCTCGCCACCACAGCAAATATGCAGATAGTGCGTTGGCAGATGTTGTTACCACACAAAGCAATTTCTAATTACCAAAGGACTTGCCCAAACGTCCTAACTACCAAAGGACGTACCTAAAGCCGGTCCTAACTTACAGCAGCTTTTGGAAAGTGAATCACGTCGATTCCTACAGACTTCAAAAGCTCCACTGATTCAGTAGAGCGATATTGGTTGCGAAAAAAAACTTTTCGCACGCCGCCTAGATTAATCAAACGTTTTGCACAAGCCACGCACGGAAGATGGGTCACGAACACATGTTTTTCTGCAGCTCGTGGAGAATCGCAATTGATGACGGCATTTTCTTCCGAGTGCAAACAACCGCAGTTGCCAATGTCAGTTCGGTCGCACTGGTTTGGTAAACCAGCCGCATTTCCGTTATAACCCACGGCCAGCACTTTTCGGTAATCCGTCGAAGTGATTACCGTGCCCACGTTGAGTCGATGACACGTCGATCGCGCAGCCAGCGAATGCGCAAGCTGCATGTAAATCTCCTCAAAACTGGGGCGGGGAGCAACGGGTTTTTGTTCGGTGGTTTCCATGGGTACCTCGTTAAAAGAGGCCACTGTAGTGGGAAATACCTCCCAGAGGAATCACTTTTTTTGCGGTTCGTGCGTGTAGACCAAGGGAACCACGAGCTGGAGCGCTTTAGGTAGAGATTTTACCTCGAGAGGTGTGTCTAAATGAAAAAGCTCGCCATCTAAGGCCACGTCGTGGGATTTTCGCTTTGTGTGAATGGTCATTGACCGCATGCAGAAACTTTCCACATCTTCGTTGGCATTGATTTTACCCAAAAGGCCATGCCAAAGAATACGCAAGATGGAGGTGCGAGTAACGGGCTTAAATAAAACTACGGCGAGCAAATCTTTTTTCATGCACTCGGCGGCATCAAAGTTAAGATTACTCAGCTGTAAATAATTGTTTCCAATAAAAATCATCGGTGTTTTTCGTTCCACAATGCCGCTTCCGCTTTCGAAGGTGGCGTCGAAAGTGCGATGGGTGTTGAACATGCTCTTGAAGGTGGAAATAATTGCTACAAGGCGGTTTCGACCAAATCGTTTGGTGCTCACTTCGCGGTCCTGAATGGACTTTGCGTATAGGCCCACGCTGGCATTGATTAAAAACATATGTCCGTTGATTTCGCCCAAACGCACCGCTTTAACGTTCCCAGTTAAAGCATCGCGAATGGCTTGCTCGGGCTCTTCTGATAACTTATGTGTGCGCGCAAAAAAATTAAAGGTGCCAATGGCAATGGCGCCAAAACGCACATCAGCTAAAGCTGCCGCTTCGGCCACTGCGCGAATAGTGCCGTCCCCGCCAGCGGCTAAAACAATGCCGCTTTCTTCGCCTGCATTTTTTACGGCAATTTGAATTTGTTTTTTAAACTGCTCCGCATCGGTCGGTGCATAGGTAACAAGTTGCAATCCTAGCTCATCGCAAACTTTTTGCGCCAGTTGCGGAACATCGGCGCCGATCCCTTTTCCAGAGCGTAAATTCGCAATTAAATAGACACGATTTTTCACAGTCGAATTCATGCCGGGAGTATTCCCCAAGAGGCCGAAGAGGTCAATTGTGACCTCCAAACATCCCGTCGTCGGTAGCAACATTCGGTCGTCGGTGGCAACATCCCGTCGTTCTGAGCGAAGCGAAGAATCTCAGCCGCAACGCTCTCAAGTCGAGATCCTTCGTTTCACTCAGGATGACGGAGTGGCCCGTGTTTCCGGTGCTCCAAAGCAATAACTTTTAATAGCATTTACGAAAGAGGTTGCTGATCAACCGACTTTGACTAACGTCGAAGATCCACCGATAGATTTTGATCTTGCAAAATTTTCGCAACCAGTTCTAAATCCGCGCGCAGCTGCAAGCGTCGCTGAGTTTTTTCTTCGTCACTTCCTCCGCGTAAAATCGCCGAAGGATGCCACGATAAAACAACGTTAGGAGCTAAATTCACATTATTGAAAACTTTCCCGCGCTCCTCAGTGATTTTTGGAAGCCGCCCTAATATTGCTGTGCCCGCGGTGGCTCCCAACGCTAAAATAATTTGTGGCCGAACTTGAAAAATTTCTGCCTCAAGCCACGGCTTGCAAGCTGTCATCTCAGGGCCCGACGGTTTTTTATGCAGCCGCATTTTATCCTGACGAGTCCATTTAAAATGTTTAACGGCGTTTGTAAGATAAATCTCATCGCGCACCAGGCCCGCTATCGCAAGCTCCTCATTTAAAAGTTTTCCCGCTGGTCCAATAAAAGGAACACCTGCCACATCCTCCTGATCGCCCGGAGCTTCACCAACAATCATGAGAGATGCCGTCTGAGGCCCTTGGCCAAAAACAGTCTGCGTGGCTTGCGAGTACAACGGACACGACTGACAGGTCTTGGCCTGTTCGCGAAGTTCAGTGAGGGGCAAGTGCAAATCCACGCGTGCCGACTGTTGCTGGGTTTTTGCCATCTCCTGCAAACGGCGAGGTGCATCGCGAATCATATCTTGAATCAGCGAGGCCTCGGGCAAAGTCGACCAGTATTTTGTGGCCATTTCGGTTTTCATGGCTTTGATTTTTATACGTGCAGGATTAAAAATCGATTTGTAGTAGGTTTTCCAGATCTCATCCCAATCATCCCGAACGTCGAATTGACTTTGCGCAAGGCCCGGACCAAACGTGAGACTTTTTAAATCCCAATGCGCAGATTCATGCGGAGTAAAAATAGACCAGGGCCTATCGCCAAATCGCCGCGCAAAAAACGGGGTGGCCGCACGAACAATAAAATGCTCGGGCTTGTGCCACGCCACGTACACTTCCTGGGCAGTAGTATTCGCGTCGCCTGCCGTACTCGCTTCGCTTGCCGCATCCGCATCACTCGCGGCATCAGGGCTTTCAGCAGTATCAGTGCTGTTAGCCAACGTCTGCACAGAATTATGAGCTAACTTCAGGGTCACTTTTTTAAAACGCACAAACGCATGCATTTTATGAATATCTCGTTTGACAGATTTTTTTATCAGCTGCGCGCGGTTGATGTCGGAATCAATGGAGATATTTAACAGATCGGGATTTTCGTACTGCAGGCGATACAAGATTCGATAAAGCAACGCCCACCGATCCTCGTGGTACGAACACGCTACGGATTGGGCAAGGTCGATAAACTCATTAGGCACTGTGTTTTTAATGCGCTTTAGTTTTTTAACTTCCATCGCGCTCGAAAAAAGATCGGGCGTCTGATCATCCCAATTAATTTCGCTAGGCGAAATGCCATCTTGCAGAAATTGACGGGCCGCTTTACGCCATCCATCGAATGTTTTTTCGAAGTCCGCGGTGATCACAGCTCACTATCCAAACCCGCTGCCGAAGGAGGCCCCGAAGCCAGCTCTAAAATCGGCGCTGAAGTTTGTTGAGAACCTGTCTGTGCACTTGTATGGAAACTTGTATGGGAATTGCTTTGCGAACTAGTTTGATAGCCAGTCGGTGATTCACCCAGCGAACTTAAAGTTGAACTGTTCGCAGTATCAAACAGCGAAAGCTGTACAGCTTTGGGTTTAAAGCGCAATTCCAAATGTTCTGAGTCAATCAGCTTTGCATCTGGATTGTGATCTGCAGTGAGCACAAAGTAGCGCGCTCGTGATAATGTTACGTTCATCTTTTTTAAATCCATAAAATTAATTTTTACATACTTACGTAGCTGTAAAATACGCTCCACACTGCGTACCCCAAACCCTGGCACTCGAAGCAGTGCTTCGCGCGTGGCTTTGTTCACATCCACCGGAAAAAACGCCCGATGTTTTAAAGCCCACGCAGTTTTCGGATCAATCTCCAGTGATAAGTTGTCTTTTACATCATCTAAAATTTCGTTGGCTTTAAAACCATAAAAACGCAAAAGCCAATCAGCTTGATACAAACGATTTTCGCGCACCAGAGACGGTTTGTCCTCAGGGAGCATCGCATCCGCATGGGGGATAGGGCTGTAGGCCGAATAATAAACACGGCGAAGGGAAAAATTATTATACAAATTTTCAGACGCTTGCAAAATCACCGAGTCCGAACTGGGCGTGGCCCCTACTACCATTTGCGTTGTTTGCCCGGCGGGGGCAAACTTTGGGGTAAACTTAAATTGTTTTTGATCCGCTTTGGTTTCCAAAATTTTTTCCGAAATCTGTTTCATCGTCTCGGTGGCGGCAATGATCGTTTTTGCAGGCGCAAGCAAATCCAAATCCGACTGCACAGGCATTTCGATATTCGCGCTCACGCGGTCGGCCCACTTTCCGGCCTCTTCCACAAGTTCCTGCGAGGATCCGGCCACCATTTTTAAATGAATATAACCATTAAACTTATGTTCTTGGCGAAGACCCCGCGCCACGGCGATCAGCTGCTCCATTGTAGTGTCCGAGCTGCCAATGATTCCCGAACTTAAAAATAAACCTTCGATGTAGTTGCGACGGTAAAATTCAAGTGTCAGCCAAATCACTTCGCTTGGGGTAAAGCGTGCGCGGGGAACATCGCTCGACACGCGATTGACGCAAAACTTGCAATCGTAAATGCAGTAATTAGTTAAAAGAATTTTTAGCAAGCTTACACAGCGACCATCAGGCGTGTAGCTATGGCAAATTCCCATGCCTTCAGAATTTCCCATACCTTTTGCATCGCGCTTTCGACTTCCACCGCTACTCGAACAGGAGGCGTCGTACTTCGCAGCGTCTGCAAGAACCGATAGTTTTTTCTGAATGCTACTTAACAGCGGTTCACGAGCGGTCATACGTACACAAAATGAGTCTTAAACAGGTAATGTCCAGACTAATATTCTTCCTTTTGATGTGCAAATTCGGGGTCAAGGTCCCATTCAATTGCAGGTCTATTTTGTTTATCAAAAACAATTTTTACAGGTATCTGCGCGGCATATCGCGGGTAGGAACCCAAGTACTCGTAAGGTGGATGACCCTCAATGGGAGCGCCTGGCGGTAAAATATCTACAGGCACAAAATGAAATCGCAGCCACAAATTTTGATCAGGATCCACATCAAGTGCGGGTCGCCCCATCCACGTGGCTTGTAAAATATCGCGCAGGTGCAGGCTTTCAGCAAAATCCACAAGCTCATTATATTTATCGACCGCGGGCTCGAAACGCGAGAGCGGGTCAAAGGCATAAGGCAAAAACGCCAAGTACATTCCGTAGCGTCCTGTAAAATCGCCAGCGCTAAATGTTTGTAAAAGCACGCCGGTCGGCTCATGTACCATCACCTGCGGCCCTTCTACCAAATAGCCGTTTTGTGCGTTTTCTCCGCGAGATGCAGCATGGTAATACGCTTGGTCATCGTTTTGATGATGCGTTTCGAAAAAGTCAGACGAATCCGATTTTTGCGGTGACACCGACAGTTTGGTTTCTCCCAGAGTCTTTTTCAGTGAACCATGCAGCTGTTTTGCAACGATTGATGTTTCCCACGGCATGGAGTGAAGATCGCTTGTGACAGTTTCGTAAAAAAACGTAAAATTGTTTTCCGCCGAAAGCAGTGGCAAAAGCATTTGCGATTTGGCATCAAAATGACTCAGTAGAGTTCCACCGTAGCTATGTCCCAGCCAATTAAATTCGTTCAACTCATCCGCAGGGCGGGTTAGAGACCTTTGCCAATGAATCGTTTCATCGTAGTGGCCATTGGCATTTTTTATATGTTGAACCGTGCCCCACCACCGCGAACGCGTCCAATTGAAATCAAGCTCGGGAAGTACGCCGCCTGTCTGCTGCTCCATCATTCCACCAAAGGCAATATTTTCGCCTGTGGTGTTCTGATAAATAATCGTATCCCACGGTGATGCATACCCGTCATAGGAGAAATCCATTTTAGTGCCGTCTGGATATTGGCCCGCTGATTTTAGAATTTTAAAATCGCCACCTTGATAAAATATTTTAGGCGAGGGGGCTTCGATATAAAACATGCCAGTAAAACTGATCCGATATCCCCAGGTGTTGTTAGGGTAGCGAACCCGGTGCACAACGGAAGGGTCGGGCGAGTCGATTAGAAATTCGCTCTCAATGTCACTTCGCCCCGTGGTTAAAATTTTTATTCTTCGCTCAATTTTGTTTTTGCTTCGATCTTTTTTTAAATATTCATTCTCTGCCTTGATCCATTTATCGATGAGCGCCTGCGATTGTTGCACCGAATTCCGCACTGACGTCTCTACAGGCTGTGCATGCACTGTCGATTGTACAGCCGACTGCACCGTAGCTTGCACAGTCGATTGTACTGTAATTTGCGCTGACGCTGGCACTGTTGATTGTACAGCTGCTTCCACTGACGCTTGTACAGTCGCTTGTACAGCCGCTTGCAAAAAAATAAGTGTAAACAGGAGTGCCATGTTATGTGTGTGCCTAATACGGTACCTCGAGGAATTTTCTTTCAGAGGTAGACTAATACAAAAAGTAGTACACTTTAAACATAATTGTGCATATGATGCGCGTATGAAGTTAACAAATAATATGCCTAAAGTTTCATCAACCAAGATCGCAAATAAAATAGCAACCAAATTGACAACCAAGCAACAAACCGCGCTCGCAGAGGTGCAAAATTTTTTTGAAGAGCACGGAATATCTCCCACCTACCGCGAGCTTCAATCGCGTTTGGGGTACTCCAACGTAAGCTCGGTGCAACAACTCATTGGCCAGCTTTGCGAAAAGGGTTTGCTTCATAACCAAGGCGCACATCGTGGCTTTAGCATCCCATCGGGACAAATGGTGCAAGCTATGCAAGTGCCGGTGCTAGGAAAAATCGCCGCAGGCATGCCCATCGAAGTGATCGAAACAAAGGATTACATCGAGGTCCCTCGCAGCTTTGTTAAAGACGGCCGCGAAACCTTCGCCCTGATTGTAAGTGGTGATTCCATGATCGACTCCCACATCGTCGATGGTGACATTGTCGTGATTAGAAAACAAAAGACCGCCGAAGATGGTGAAATCGTCGCAGCGATGCTAGATAATCAAGCTACCTTAAAAAAAATCTACCGCCGTAAAACAAATACAAGCGCTACACAAACAGCAAAGCGGAGGGGGGCTGACGTAATGTCAACAGAGCGAAGCGCAGTTGGACTTTCAACGATAGAACTCCATTCCACCAACAAAGCCTACAAGCCCATCATCGTGAAGGAAGATGTTCCCTTCGAAATTCTTGGCGTGCTCGCAGGTGTCATCCGAAAAATTTAAACGAAAAATTTAACTGAATCGTTTAAAACCGAATAACTAACTTGAATAATTTAGCTGAAAAGACTGACTAAAAACTAAAACGCTTATTGGACAACATAAAAATGGCTCAACTGCAGCAAAGCAAAACAACACCGGCATTGCAAAAATACTACTACATCGACAATTTCGAAAAGCTTTTAAAAAAAATAACAGCTTCACATCAAGCAAGCCTATCGACCGCCGATGAAAATTTTATCCAGCAATACTTTCAGTTAGATCTTAATTCCAAAATTCTTCTCGTGCGAATTGCAAATTCCACACGTTTTTATTTTCCGCAAAAAGAAATGCTCAAGTACGCCAAGGATTGCGACGTGGCAAAGGCCACGGAATGTTTAATGGATCTAAACTTTCTAAAGCTTGTTTCCACTTGCAACGAGCTCGCAGAGCCTTTTGAACAAAGCATTAAGCAAGAACTTCCGCAGCGCTCAATATCTTACTTCGAACATCTTACGCACGACCTCTGCGAAGCACTCGTGCACGGCGGCGCAACCCGACAGTTCGAATTCGATCTTGAAAGTTCGTCGTACTTTGTGCCAACGTTTAAAGTTGTCACAAGCTACTTGGAATTTTTGCATTTTGGCAACACCACTTCAAACTCCACACAGTTTGCGCTAGCGCAAATGAACTTAGCGTCGGACGTAAGCCATGGCCACGTGTCGGGATTGTCGCGCGTGGATTGGTTGTTTACAAAAAGTGTAGAAGTGATGACGGCAGCACCGAAGCTTCAGCAAACACTGTTCGACGTTTGCCACACACAGGCTGATCTTTTAGCTCAGGAGCTCGCATCGGTTACATCGGCGGCACTTATAAAAACTCTTTGGTTTTTAAAACCCCCAAGAAAGCAAAAGACAAAACTAACAGTAGGCGAAAAAACAAACCAAGCAGTCGGCCGGTTATTGGGTCAGGCATCCGGTCCATCATCCGGCCAATTACCCGGTCAATCATCGGCCCAGGCAACAACCCACAACCGATCAAATCTTGTAAACCTCGTTTTTAGTTCTAAATTGAGCGATTTTTACGCACCAGTGTTTCGTCACCTCAAACGCTGCAAAGATACGCGCCTGAGCGAGTTTATAAAAAAACTTCCAAGCATGGATCTTCCACCCGAAATTCAGCAATTTCTGCAAACCGAAGTGTCGCGCCCAAGAGGGGAGCCAGATGCTTTAGCTAACGTGCCACGGCGGACGGTCAATCTGCCCCACGGCTCATTAGCAGACTTGGAAAATGATCTCGCGCAATCCATGAACGCAAACGGCATCGAAACCTACTACACCGAAAACCGCGTGTGGAAAATGCTTTTTGCGCTCACATTTTGGGACGTGTATTTTTCAAAAGATGCAGAAGGTAAGCTTGCCTTCAACACCCCAACCCGCGAGTTTTTTAAAAACAACCAGCTAAGCCTTGAACAAATCCTGGCACGGCTTTCATCGCCGCTTATTCATCAGCGACATGTTTTAAAAAACTTTGCCGCAAACTACAAAAAGCCACAAAAGTTTTTCCGCTGGACACAAAAATACATGGACCCCATGCTCAAGCTGATACAGTTTTCACCGCCCGGTGCGGTGGCCATGGTACTAACCCGAATGGCCAAAGACTTCCGCTTTTACTGCTCGGGCTTTCCCGATCTAATTACAGTCACAGATAATAAAATTACGTTTGTCGAAATCAAAGCCGAAGGCGATAAAATAAGCCCCAAGCAAAACCTACGACTGTTTGAGCTTAAAGCCCTGGGCTACGACTGCGAGGTGGTGGATGTTTGCTGGGATCAGGACGACGAGCAAACCTACGTGGTGCTCGATGTAGAAACCACCGGCGGGCTTCGAGGAAAAAACCGCGTCACCGAAATCGGCGCCGTAAAAATTAAAAACGGCAAGGTGATCGACAACTACCAAACACTGCTCAACCCATGCATCCCGATCCCAAGTTTTATAGTCAGACTTACCGGAATCACAAACGAAATGGTGGCAAGCGCCCCAACGTTTGTCGAAATCGCGCAGCAGCTAAGAGAATTTTTAGACGGCAGCATTTTCGTAGCTCATCACGTGCGTTTCGATTACGGCTTTATCCAAAAAGAATTCCAATCGATCGGCGAAGAATTCTACGCCCCTACCGCCTGCACAGTGGCCCTCGCACGCCGCAAGTTCAAGGGCTTCGAATCCTACTCCTTAAAAAATCTCTGCCAACAACTCGACATCGAATTAGAAACCCACCACCGCGCCCACTGCGACGCGGTCGCCGCCTCCCAAATCTTCATAAAATGCATGCGGTAACTTTGGCGCAGTAGCCGGCGCATTAGCTACCGCTGAGGGGCGCCGGTGGCGCGATAATTGTAAGTCCACCCACACCGTCGTCCCGAGCGTACCCCCTCCGTCGTCCTGAGCGAATGCGAAGGATCTCGAGTACCAATAGAGCATCGAACTTCCAAGTAAGTAGTACGCGCCCATGGCGCATCCTTTGCACTTCACACGAGTGGAGGAACACAACCATGGAAAAAAACACCAAAACAAAAAAAGCCAAAACACTGAAGGCGTCGTCAAAACCCGAACCAAATACAGAACCAAACCCCCCAGCTCAAAAAAACGCCCGTCCCACAATCGAAGATGCACCTAAAGTCGGTGAAGAAGCAGCACCTTAACCAGACTCCACATACAAAGGTCGCGAGGAATAAATTCACCCTCACAAGGGATTTAATTCCTCGCGACCTCTGTTGTTTACGTTTTTATTTCATAACGATCTCTTGGCTATCAAATCACCCAATTCACTTTACTAATTCCGGGCCTGCGCCGAAATACTTACATGTCCTCAAAAAAACTACTGTCTAAATCACGCTTTAAAATCGCCCTCGAATGTCCCACAAAGCTCTATTACAACGCCCATAGCGAGTATTACAGCAAAAAGTCTGACGACGAGTTCCTAAAAGCCCTAGCACGCGGAGGATTCCAAGTGGGCGAGCTCGCAAAGGCCTACTACCCCGAAGGTGTAGACATCCAGACGTTGGACAAAGACCAAGCCTTAGCACTCACCAACGAACAACTTAAAAGCGAACGTGCTGTGATTTTCGAGGCCGCAGTCCAGGTAGAAGATTTTTTAATCCGCGTCGATATCCTAATAAAAAATAAAAACTCCATTCACCTCATCGAGGTCAAAGCTAAAAGCTACGACGAGGATGAAGACTCTTTTTACAATAAAAAGGAGCTTAAAAAAGGAAAAAAAGTAATTCATGGAGATTGGTTCGAGTACATAGCCGACATTGCATTTCAAAAACAAGTCACCCAACTTGCGTTTCCAAAGACTAACGTGACTGCTTCCCTGATGCTGGCCGATAAATCCAAAGTAGCTACCGTAGATGGATTAAATCAAATGTTTCTTCTAACAAAAAACCAAAGCGGCCAAACCAAAGCGCAGCGAGTAGGCAACAGTGACTTAGGGGGCGAGATTCTACGCACTGTAAACGTCGATGAAGAAACCAATGTTTTTCTTTCCAATCCCAACTTTCTTATCAACGCAAGGGTGTGGGCTGATTTGCACAGCAAGGATCAAAAAGCAAAAACTTCCATAGGGAAACAATGCAAAGGGTGCGAATTTCAATTGGGTGAGCTTGCGCCAGCGAATGCAAAAAGTGGATTTCAAGAATGTTGGAATGTACCGCAAGGTGAAGTGCCTGTGACTAAAATCTGGAACTACAAAAAAGTAGATCAATTAATCGAGGCTAATAAAAAATACTTTAGCCATCTTGTTGAAGATGATATTGAACCTATGCCACACGAAGAGCGCTCCGGGTTGTCGCAAACCGAGCGCCAATGGTTACAAATCCAAATGGTGCAGGCGGGGAGCACGGCACCCTACGTAGATAGCAAAGGTTTGTCCGAAGAGATGTCTGCCTGGGAGTATCCCTTAAACTTTATAGATTTCGAGACCATGACAAGTGCTTTGCCTTTTCAAAAGGGACGTAGGCCCTACGAACAAATGGCATTTCAATTCTCGCATCACATTTTGCACGCTGACGGTCGGGTGGTCCATGCTTCCGAGTATATCCACCGCGGTGTAGGAAGCTTTCCTAATTTCGAATTCGTGCGGGAACTTAAAAAGGCGCTCAGTCAAAACCAAGGTACTATTTTTAAGTATTCTCATCATGAAAATACGGTGCTCTTACAAATCCACGAGCAGCTTCGATCAAGCGTAGAAGTGGATCGCGAGGAGCTCTGTGTATGGATCGAAACCATTACCCACAAAAAAGACAAAGCTGGCAAAAAAGACGGTAATAATCTGACATGGCAGGGACCGCGCGATATGGTGGATCTTTTGGACTACGTTAAAAGATTTTACTACCACCCAAAAACCCAAGGATCGAATTCCATAAAATTCGTCCTACCTGCAATTATATCAGAATCCAAAGCTGTACAAAAAAAGTTCTCCGAGTGGATCACCTTCGACGACGAAGGCAACCCCAAAGACCCGTACAAGCTGCTCGGCCCACTGATGGACGGCTACGACAACGACCAGATCGAAGAGTTATTCTTCCAAGGCGAAGATATCAAAGATGGTGGCGCAGCTTCCACAGCCTACGCCATGATGCAATTTACCCAGATGTCACAAATGGAACGCGAACGAATCATCAAAGCCCTTCTCAAGTACTGCCACCTGGACACTCTCGCCATGGTCATGCTCGCTGTGCATTGGATTGAGGTTAGTGGTGTGCGAGCGAAGGTTGGATAATCGAATATGCTAATTTGTAACGCAGATCTGATCATCGAATGATAACAGCGTATAATATCATTTATTTTCTGATTGTTAAATAAGGTATTATTCTGAACAAAGTGTTTCTATTTGGAAACAGTTGAAGTTGAGCATAACTGAGAAAAAATCTCTTCAATTACTCGCTGATAATTTTTGAGATGCCGATCGGATCAACACTAAAGTCGGTTATTAAGTTGATCTGCCGCTCGAGTTCATCAGGAGTTAATTTGTCTTTAAGGAGATTTCTTAAGTTTTCGGTGTTGATGTTTATATTTTTGAGGACAAACGTGCACTGAGCTTCACCCCAGGGTCCTTTACAGATAGCTGTTCCCGAATTTCCGGATAAAATTTTTGTATTATCCTCTAGAACAGAGACCATTTTGAAAACGACTGTTTGGTCTTTGGTTCCTACCATCTCTTCGGGAAATGTAAAAGCTAAAGCCACATTAGTGGCTGAGTGAATGTCGATTTGGTAATCGTTAATAATAAATTTATTTAAACTAAAATCAGCAGGATCTGTTACTGGAATTTCGTATTCGGCTTTAAGGTTTAAAATTTCGCCGAAGACATTTAAGCTGGTCATAAATAAACTTATAAGAATATATTTTTTCATAGAAGAACTCCGTTAGTTTAGAGAATAAGAAGTAGCACGGGCTTGGCCAATTTTCCTAATCTTTTTTGCAAGAACTAAGGATTTTAAATCTCGGCAAGCTGTAATCTGGCTGACCTGTAAAAATTCCGTAGCTTGGGAAACATTGATGTACTTATTTTTACTTAAATATTCCAAAATTTCTAATTGCCGCTGGTTAATAGACGGAGTTTGCCCTTCTAAAAAAAAAATACCTTTTTCAATCATCTTAGGGATTTGGAGGTGTTCATACACTCGGACCTCGACATTTCTTAACAGAATGCGATTGTCATTAACGATTAAATTTTCACTTAATGAGCCAAGAAGCTCGCGAAGGCGACTGAGCAAAGTATAGACTAAAGGATCGTGCCTGAAGGAGTCGTATTGGTAGCCCCATATCAATTCAACAAACTTTTGCTTTGAGTAAGTTCCTTTCGATAAGAGCAATAGGGTTTGGCGAATGAGAGGCGTTAAGCCACTTCTCAATTGAATCTCGCTAGAACTAAAGAGAAGTATATTTTTTGGTAGAATATCTAGATAGATAAAATGATTTTTTTGTGTAGCGATGAGATCTACCAACAGAGAGATCCATTTTTTATCAGTTACTTTTTTTAGTAGAGAATAATTTTTGTAGCCTTCACGCAACCACTGGTGAAAAAAACTTGCGAAAGGATCTTCTGTAAGTGGCTTTTTAAGCCATGCGTAGCGATAGGCATAACTTAATGCCATTGCATCTTGTGAAAGAAAAGTCAGTTTTTTTATTTTTTCTTCGATCTCAAATATTTCTGAATCTGCTGGTTTATTTTCTATTTTGAGAATTTTATATCGCAATCCCAAAATTTGGACGCTGAGGTACAAATCAACCTCTGGGTTGATAAAATCGATAGCAGAAAGAGTCATGTCATAGGCAAGTTGCATTTCTCGTTTTAAAAAAAATACATGTGCTTTGCGGAAACTCCAAAGGGACTTTTGTCGAGAAAGGGAGCTTTCGAAAATTTCTTTTTTTATAAGCTCTAGCTCGGCTTCGGATTTTTCGATTTGTCCTGCTAAGTTGAGGCGCCGCACATATTCCAAAGTTAAATTCATAAAGTAGTAAGTATTTTTGCTTTGAAAACGAGATTTTAGTGAGAGGACTTTTGCCAAAGTTTCATTTACTTGTGGACTAAACTGAGACTGATGAATCGCTGTGCTCACCTGGATGGCATCGGCGGCGCTCTTGTTATTGAGCTCATTGGCAATTTGCAGAGCTTTTTCACTCAGCAAAAAGCCTCTTTGAATTTTTCCAAGACGAATTAATGTTTGCGAAAGTAAATCTAAATTAATAAGTTTTTGGTAGGGCGTCGAAGTCGTTTTTTGCGCTCTCTCGGCCCACCTAAGAGCTTTGGAATAGCGACTGCAAAAATAACGATAAAAGCCGATACCCTGGTAAACATAAAAGCGATCTTGTGGTTTGTTTATATTTTTTAGTAGCGAGAGTAATATTGTTTGCGCTTTTTCATATTGTGAAGTCCGTACATATCCTAAAGAAATAAAAAACAAAGCTTCTGTCGATTGATCCAATTTGTACTCGCGAAAAATTTGCTGAGCTTTTTCGAGATCATCCAGAAAAATGTAAGAGGCCAGTACTAAAACTGGGGTGCTTACAGGCCTTTTTTCCGCTTTATATTTCTCAATTAAGCGCGCAAACTGACCCGATAAAAATTGATTTTCATATGAGTTTACAGACACTTAAGTACACATATCACAAATTACATCAAATCACATCATTTTTTATATAGATGCCTACGTGGCGAATTTCAAAGGGTCTGTTTATAACTGATTTCAGGAACAAACAAACAAACTCTAAAAAGGAGAAAGCAAATGAAAACAGTATTAAACAAAGTCGTCGTATTTCTTGGAATCATTATCGTGAGCGCAAGCGCATGGGGATCGGTGACCAAAAACGATCGAGTGCTTGTCGTAGTCAGTGAGCTTCAAGAGCACGGTCCTCAAAATCTACGCACTCTCTATGTTGCGTTAGAGGAATTGACTCAGGTACAGACGAATCTGATTTTAGGAGATGATTATAAGCAAATTATATATCTCAGGAGCAACCAAGCAACGTTAGCCAATTTTGCATCAACTCTTCGTTCTCTGGCCATGCGACAGGATGTAGTCGCAATCGATGTAATCATGTCTTTGCATGGGAGTGACGGACGCCTTTATTTTCGCGAGGGCCGTGTCAACGTTAGTGCTATGACCGCAGCGGTGACAGCTGGCTCTACGCCCCTAGAAAGACTCGTTGTCCGAAGAATGAAGGCTAAATTACGCACGATTTATAATTTATCTTGTTTTGGTCGCTCACATAATGTGGCTTTCAGAGACATGGGGTTTGATATCACTGTGGGTTCGAATGGTATTAATGCCAATTCTGAAATTGAGTATGTCACAGTTTTAACATCTTGGAGTTTTGGAGTACCATTCATGGCATCATTTCGAGCAACAAATAGCGACGCGGCGATTGCACTGGCGGATGCACCAGTACAAATAGTTGGAATCAATGCAGACTCAAAAAAGTACTTTCGGGGTGATTCTTTAGTAAAAATCAATAGCGACGCGCAATAAGAAAAATAAAAAAATCTTAATTAGAAAGTGGGGCGAAAGCTCCACTTTTTTTTTGCTAATGTGAAACAGACACTAGACGACCTTATTGTCTTTGGAGAATTAATACATCGTAAGTGCGTCAAAGACGGTGGTGCCGCTTCCACAGCCTACGCCATGAAGCAATTTACCCAGATGTCACAAACGGAACGCGAACGAATCATCAAAGCCCTCCTCAAGTACTGCCACCTCGACACCTTGGCAATGGTGATGCTCGCCGTGCACTGGATCGAGGTAACTAGTTTGCGGGCGAAGGTTGGGTCTTGCGCACTTTGCCTGCCCATTTCCAAACATCCTTAAACATTTCGTGATGGACTCGAAATGGAAAAGTGACGGTTAAAAGATTTGCGAGGTCTTGCTTGTCGGCCCACAGAAAACCTCTTGCAATGTTTGCTTGCTCCAGCTGGTTGAGCTCGCCCATGGTTGAGATATAATCAGGAATAAGGTCACGAGCTTCGTCGAGATCAATGGGTGTTGCCCCATCGGGATAGGAAAATTGGAATCGAACCATCGTTATTACCTTTTCTTTTTATCGCTTTTCCAAATCCGCGGATCGTTAGAATCGATCATTTGTCGGACTAAATCTCGCACGGCTTGTTGTTTTAGCTTTTTACTTGTTCCTTGGCTTTCAAGCTGCATGGTATGGGCCACTTTTTCCAAAATTTGGCCGGCCGCTCGATTGGCATTGTGTTCGATAATTTCATCGATTGATAAATTGAGATTTTTAGGAACAACTGCATAGATCACTTTACAATCCATGGCCTGGGCTACCTTCTCCAAAGACTCGAGTGTTACTTTTTTAAAAGGTTCCCGCTTTTCGATCTGATTAATAGATCCATGGTGAACACCTACACGCTCAGCAAGCTGCCGAATGGAAAGCCCAAGGGAGCCTCGAAGCGCCCGTATCCAACCGGTGGGCGGGGCTGGCTCGTCAAGTTTCGCCAAGCGTTTCAGCTTTTGTTGAATGATGTCTTTTTGGGTTCGTTGCTTCTTCGTTTTCATATACGCCTCTTTTGTATACTTTATTATATACACCATCGGCGTAATTTGTATACTTATAAAGCTACAAAAAACTATAATATGTATACTTTAAAATATACTATTAAAAAGGTAAATATCAGCAATTCCGCAATAATTTATGATAACTGTATGTTGGTTTAGTTGCTGGCGGCAAAGTTTGTGTAAATCGCCTAAGTGCAGTTGCCCGAAGCCGGCAACCCCAAAGACCCGTACAAGCTGCTCGGCCCACTGATGGACGGCTACGACAACGAGCAGATTGAAGAATTATTTTTCCAAGGCGAAGACATCAAAGATGGTGGCGCCGTTTCCACAGCCTACGCCATGATGCAATTTACCCAGATGTCACAAATGGAACGCGAACGAATCATCAAAGCCCTTCTCAAGTACTGCCACCTGGACACCTTGGCAATGGTGATGCTCGCCGTGCACTGGATCGAGGTAGCGGGTGTAAAGAAGAAGGTTGGGTGTCAATCAGGCTTAACAAGCGCGAACAGTAAGAACTAGAGGCGGTTTTTCGTTGACCAAATTTTGAGTACAACAAGGATTAACGTTAGTTAATAAAAAGCGAAGCTTCAACGGAAAAGCGTTTTGCCAAAGCTTTAATTTGCTTTGTGTTGAGTTCTCTAGTGCCGCTAAGAAGTGCGCTTACAACAGGTTGTCCGCCGACTTCTTCTGCGAGATCGGTTTGTTTTAGTTCGTGGAGTTCCATTAAATAAGCTAGCAATTCGCGTCCTGAAGCCTTCTTAATCTTAAACTTTTGGTTTTCATACTCGTGGATGAGATAGGTAAGAGTTTTAAGATACTCTTTAACGCCGGCTTTAACGACTTTAGATGTGTTTAAAAGACTAATAAGTTTTTGAGAAAGGTTAAGGGCAACAGTGTTTTCGTTATCATTTTCAATCATTTTAAGTGGAAAGGCTTTGGTTAAAAGGTGAAAAGAATCGTCAAGAGAAGAAATATTTTTTGTTTCTTTGATAATGTCTTTAAGTTCAAGTTTTTTTATTCCCATCTTATTTCCACTTTCCTTTATCATATTCCTTGTGTGTTAACACATCGGTAATTTGCATAACGGGTATTCCAAAATTTGTAATGCAAATGACCCTAACTTTATTGTCGCCGACATCAAATACATACTTGTCACCGACTTTATCGAATCTCTTTCCAAAGACCAATTTGAAGTCTTCGGGTTTAGTAATTACTGCCGATTCGACAATCTGGACCCATTTATCCAAAGCACTACGTAGCGGTGCATGCTTTTTCTTAAAATCATTCAATAGCTGTTTACCAAGAAGTAACATCTGGGTTTAATATAGCAAATTGCTATAAATAACACAAGCTAGAAATATAGCATTTTGCTATTTTTAGAATAGTCAGCTAATTCAACCGTTTATTTGATGTAACGGCAAGTACGAGAGCATTGGATTGAAGCGATGAGTGTAAAGCAGCAGGTTTGGTGTGTTTCGACTTACAGCGCTCAATCCAGCGAATAGCCGCAATAGTGATCTAATTATGATTTGTATGTTCTGCAGAAGCAGCACGGATGTTTTTAGTCAGTCGTCGAGTATGTGCTACTGCAAGTGTTGGTAGCTCCGTCGCCTGTTCCAAAAAAACAAGATACTCTTTAATTTGCGCATCATGTTTCGCAAGAAGCGAAAGATTTTTTATAAGCTGATCTACTGTAAACTTATTTATTTTGTAGTTAACAATTTCGGACAGTCTCGGTACCGCAATATCGTCCATAAGTTCGGACATTTCTTTAAGCTTTAGTCTGCGTGTATTTATAAACTGTACAAAGTGCCTACACAAACTCATCTTCATTTTGTCTTCCAGAGAAAGGTTAGATTTATTTGTGATGTGTGTAAGCGACTTTAGATCCACTTTTGCTTTTCGTGTCCGTTTAAAAATCTCGTTATTAGTGTACTTCATTTTACCATCCCGGAAATCTGTCCTTTTAGACATTATATATCCTTTTCGGAAAAGCTCAATAAAAAGTTACAAAATTACGTAACATTGAGATTATGCGCTTATTAGGCCTCAATTGGCCACGCATTGAAGGCCGATTGCAAATAGCGAAAACATCCCAATGACATCAAAAAGGATCACTGGGCCGAATTGGTCGGCGTTTGGATGTTCAGTCCGGTAAAATATCAGCATCTAAAGTCCGATAGACGAACATTTGTCCGGTCTGGCTTAGCTGCTGACGACAAAGCCCGTGCAAATCGCTTAGTATCAATTTGCGACTGTCAAACTTGGCTGTCAAACTTGGCTGGCAAACTTGGCTGGCAAACTTGGCTGGCAAATGAAAATTTTCAGGGAACCTGTCCGGATTAGTTTTCAGCGATTCTGACCACCTATCGGCGTCATCCGGCCAATTTTATAGTTTTCTGTATTTTCACT
>JAYUQP010000041.1:0-4584 GCA_043757265.1 Bdellovibrionales bacterium
ACGCTTCCCGATCCAAGAAACATGAGTGCTTTAAAAAACGCATGGGTCATTAGATGAAAAAATCCAGCACCAAAAGCTCCCACACCCACAGCTAAAAACATATAGCCAAGCTGCGAAACGGTTGAATAAGCCAATACTTTTTTAATATCGTTTTGCGCAATCCCCATTGTTGCTGCAAAAAGAGCTGTCGCCGCACCAACTACAGCCACTACCGCCATGGCGTTTGGAGCCAGCAAAAATAAAGGGTTCAGCCGAATGATCATATATACACCGGCCGTCACCATCGTTGCAGCGTGGATCAAAGCAGAGACGGGTGTTGGACCAGCCATGGCGTCAGGAAGCCAAACATAAAGTGGAATCTGTGCCGATTTCCCGGCTGCGCCGACGAATAAAAACAAACAGGCCAATGTCATCGCCGCGGTCCACGTTGTGTCTGCGGTCTCTGGCAGAACCGCAATGATTTGAGCAAAATCGATACTCCCGAAAGTCATAAAGAGCATAAAGATGCCGAGCAAAAATCCAGCATCGCCGATTCGATTGGTCACAAAGGCTTTCATTCCGGCCGCAGCTTTTTCCTTATCCGTGAACCAAAATCCGATGAGCAAGTACGAACAGAGGCCTACGCCTTCCCATCCCACAAACATCATAATCAAATTGGCTCCAAGAACCAGCAGGAGCATATTAAAGACAAACAAATTTAAATAACTAAAATATTTTGCTGGGCGAGCGTCGTGAGACATGTAACCAACACTGAATAAATGAATCAGTGCGCCAACACCGGTAATAATCAAGACCATTAAAATCGAAAGCTGATCGACAACGAACGCAACTGGAATGTCGAGGCCGCCAAGTGAAAGCCATGTGAAGTACTCGATGCGGAGGCTTCGCTGGTCAGCCGGAAGGCCAATCAACTGAGCGAAAAAAATCACCGCCGCTACAAAAGACGTGGCCACAGCCGCAGTGGCGATGGTTCCGGCAAGAACACCATTTTGATTTCGAAATCGAAGGCCGTTGATTAAAAATCCAACAACCGGTGATAATAATAAAAGAGCGAGTAAAACATGATTGGACATAAATGATACCTATCCGCGCAAATGCTCAAAAAAGCTGATGTTGAGTTCTTTAAATTTCTTAAAAAGCATAACGGCTAAAGCCAATCCTACGCCAGCTTCTGCAGCAGCGATTGCCATGACAAAAAGGGCTATGATTTGTCCATCGAGGTTTTGGTTGTAATGCGCAAATGTAATAAACGTGAGGTTGATGGCATTAAGCATCAACTCGATCGACATCAACATGACAATCATGTTTCGTCTCAAGAGAATTCCCGAAAGTCCCAAACAAAATAATATTGCTGAAACTATAAGATAGTGCTCTGGCCCGATCATCATATCAACGGTCATGGGTTCCTCCCCGGATTCGCGAAATCGCTACGACGCCCACGGGAATCACGAGCAGCAAGATGCCCAAGAGTTCGAAGGCAAGTACGTATTTGGTAAAGAGAAGTTTTGCGATATCAATGACTTCATAAGCTTCGTAAGTGACGCTTCGCTGAAGTGGTTGCGGAGTTCGCAAGATGATTGATGTTAGTAAGCCAGACAGCACGCCCACCGCTAAACCCTTTGTCAGAGCGGAAATGTTGCCACCACTGAATTTTTCATCTTCTTTATTTGTATCAATCAGCATCAGCACAAGCACAAACAGAACCATGACGGCGCCGGCATACACCATGATTTGTACAGCTCCAACGAACGGGGCTTGAAGTAAAAAAAACAAACCCGCCACACCCAACATGGAAATTACCAAATGAAGGGCACAAAGCAGCGGGTTTTCGTGCATCACGACACCCACTGCTGCTGCAACAGTGACTGCTGCTAAAAAGTAAAACAAAACAATCTCTACCATCTTACACCGCACTTCCTGCCATTAGAATGAGATAGGCTGTGAACAAAACGTTTCCGAGGGACCAAGGGAGCATGGTTTTCCAACCCAGATCCATAAGCTGATCATACCGAAAACGCGGAAGTGTCCAGCGCACCCAAATAAAAACCCAAAGAAAAAACAAAATTTTCAGCAGCATCACAACATGCATTACTAAAGCCGCTATCACATTTCCTAAATTAACTGATGTAAATAAACTGCGAACGGCGCCGGTCAGAGTGTCTGACAACGAAAAAGGAAGTTCATAGCCGCCAAAATAAAAAGTCACCATGATCGCCGAAGCAACCATCATGTGGCCGTACTCACCGATATAAAACAACAGCATCTTAAGTCCGCCATATTCCGTGTGATAGCCTGCAACGAGCTCGCCTTCAGCTTCGGGCAAATCGAAAGGCAGACGATTGGTTTCGGCAAATGCAGCAGTTGCAAAAATCAGGAATCCGAGAGGTTGATAAAAAATTCCCCAATTTGGTAAAAATGGAAGTACAACTTCTTTGCCAAAAAACATAAAGTGAAGAGGACCTCTTTGCAGTTCAACCATTTCCGAAAAATTGAGAGTTTGATAAAGCATCAGCATGCCGACGAGAGATAAGCCCATGGCCAACTCGTAGCTGATCATTTGCGCGCTGGCGCGCAGAGCGCCAAACAGTGAATATTTGTTATTCGAACCCCACCCAGCGAGTAACAAGGCGTAGGCTCCAAGCGACGAAATGGCGAGAATAAATAGAATTCCAATGTCCAAATCGTAGCTTTGAAACTTGAAAGTGTAGGGACCCCACTCGGAACCGAACATCTGGAACGGCTGAATGTCGATCGGCATCGAGAGCGGAATTCCGCCAAACGCAATGGCACCGGGAATGAGTGCCAACACGGGTGCCGCATAATAAAGAAGGGCGTGGCTTTTTGGTGGTACAAACTCTTCTTTGAATAAAAATTTAACCGCATCTGCCAACAGCTGCGTTAGCCCCAAAGGGCCCACACGATTCGGTCCATAGCGATTCTGAATAAAAGCAGAACCTCGGCGCTCAACCCAAACCAAGATCGGCACTAGCTGAACCATCAGTAAAAAAATGATAAGCATTTTTATAACATTGACCGAAATCTCAAAAACATCTGATCCCATTTTTTATTCCCAATCCAGCGCTTTCGCTTTTATCTCCCAAAGCAATCCAAATACAAACAGGCCGATGAATATGACAAGCTCCCAAAACATAAATGCCCCTTGTCCCGCATCGACAAAATCGCGATAGGCCACGGCCCACGGATAAAGGAACAAGATTTCGATATCAAACATGATGAATAAAATGGCGGTAAGATAAAAACGGATAGAAACATTTGTTTTTTTGGTTTCTTGCCCCGGAATGCCGCACTCATACGGCATATACTTGGCAGCTGTTTTCTTCTTTTTAGGGCCTAATAACGAGGCTACATAAACCAGCAACGTTCCAAAGGTTCCAACCATCAACGCCAGTACTAAAATAGGCAAGATCATGAATTCCACTCCGCTGTGTTTTTAGAAATACGTGGATTAAGTTATAGCTTTAGTAAGTATATGAAGTCTTTATAAATTTCGAGCCCTTTTTGTATCCTTTTAGCGAATATTGTGAGATTGCATTTGCCCATGTCGTTTTTGAATTTTGATCAGAATTTGCACAAAGCTCTTTCCCTCAAGAACGCCCGCATCACTTCGGCTGATCAACTATTTTCTGCTGCCTTTTTAATCAGCCAGTCTTCCTTTACGGCAAATGCTGCACAGCATTTGGTTCTCACAAAGGATCTTTCGAGCGCGCATAAGTTTCTAAATTATCTAGAGTTTTTTTCTAACTATTCAGGCTCTAAAAAATATGAAACAGCAATTTTACCACCACATGACATATCTCCCTATTCCGGTCTTTACAGCTCTCGTGCCGGGATGCAACAACGTCTGCGCTGGCTTTATCTCGCTTCACTTCCACAACAAACTCCGACTATTTTTGTCGCGCCTATCAAAGCTTTAGCCCAAACTACTCTGCCCCAGACGCTTTTTTTAGATTCAATTCAGTTCTTTAAAAAAGGTGATGTTCTTCCCGAAAACGTAGGCACAATGCTTTCATCTTTGGGCTACATGGCTGTACCTACCGTTGAAGACCCCGGAACCTTTGCCTTGCGCGGCGGGATTGTCGATCTTTTTTCGCCGGCGCACGTCCTCCCGGTACGTATCGAACTGTTTGGCGATGTGATCGAGTCTTTGCGGTGGTTTTCCCCGCAAACCCAGCTCTCGGTTACGGAGACACCTGAGTTTTCTCTTATACCTGCCCACGAAATTCTTTTTTCAGACGACAGCATTCTTCGTTGTTGCCAAACTCTCGACGGTAAAAAAAGCGAATCGGACATACCTTCTTTGCAATCGCAAATTCGCAATCAAAATTACTTCGATGGAATTGAGTTTCTACTTTCGTATTTTTATCCATCCACGTCGCTGACCGTTGATTATCTTCCAAAAAATAGAATCACCTGGATGCCTGATGCGCTAGTTTCTGACTCGCAACTTGTGAGCGATTTTAATCAGCTGGTCGAAGAGTACAAACAGTACACGACCCATATTCCTTCGCCTGAACATATTTACGCGAAGAAGGAAGTTTTTGACAAATCTCTGGTACCGCCACT
>JAYUQP010000042.1:0-4576 GCA_043757265.1 Bdellovibrionales bacterium
CAAGGGTGCAAGCAAAGGCGAGGGCCTGGGCAACCAGTTTTTAGCAAACATTCGCCAAACTGACGCCATCGTGCAGGTTGTACGCTGTTTTGACGACCCCGATGTTATTCACGTGTCGGGATCGGTGGATCCGCTTCGCGATATCGAAGTCATCAATACCGAACTGATGCTTGCGGATTTGGATTCTGTAGAAAAACGCCGCCAGCGCATCGAGAAAACTGCAAAATCCAGCAAAGACCCAAAACAAGTTGCCGAGCTTGATATCATCGTAAAAATTCAGCAAGCTCTCGAAGCTGGAAACCCAGCACGCATCGTTGAAACCGATGAACAAACGGAGCCCATTGTAAAAGGGATGCATCTGCTGACCTCTAAACCGACGTTGTATGTTTGCAACGTGAGCGAAGGCGATTTTACCAAAGGTGGAAATGCGTGGTCGCAGTCGGTGATTGAGTACGCAAAAAAAGAAAACAACTTAGCTATTCTCATCTGTAGCTCCATGGAAGCAGAAATTGCGCAGCTTCCCCTTGAAGAGCGCAAAGAATTTTTAGAAAGCCTCGGAGTTACAGAGCCTGGTCTCAACCGCTTAATCCGCGAAGCCTACATTCTTTTGGGACTTCAAACCTATTTTACCGCAGGCGTAAAAGAAGTGCGCGCATGGACCATTCGCAAGGGCACAAAAGCACCGCAAGCCGCAGGCGTCATCCATACAGATTTTGAAAAAGGTTTTATTCGCGCCGAAACCTACAACTGTGCCGATCTCTTTACTCTAAAGAGTGAACAAGCTGTAAAAGACGCCGGTAAGTATCGCCTCGAAGGCAAAGAATACATCGTCAAAGACGGTGACGTTCTCTTCTTCCGCTTTAATGTTTAATTTCATTCTAATTGTTCATACGTTAGCGGGCCTAATTGGTCTGATTGTCGGTCCCGTTGCCATGTTTGCAAGAAAACGCAATGGCTTACATACGGTTTCTGGAACTATTTATTTTTACCTGATGACTCTAGTTTGTATATCCGGCGGCACACTCGCAGTTCTGAATTGGGAGCGCAGCTGGTGGCTTTTATTTGTTTCCATATTTAGTTATGGGTTTTGTCTTCGCGGCTACCTCGCAGAAAAGCGACGACCTTCGCGATGGTTAAAAAAACATATCACTGGGATGCTAGGCTCGTATGTTGCTATGTCGACGGCGTTCATTGTTGTGAATGTGGGGCGAGTTGAAATTTTAAGGGCTGTTCCGCCTGTGTTTTTTTGGATTCTTCCCACGCTCGTGGCTTTTCCTCTAATTAAGAAAACCGTGCTATCGCATTCGCGATAATTTCCTTTGGTTGACAGCGTCGAGGCACTCACTCAGCATAGACCTTACCTATGAGCTTTTTGAATAATCTTAGCGCAGAAATTTTGCCAAATGACCTTTTGAAAGACTGTTGGCCTAGCGATACGCGTTTAAATATCCCTCTTCCCGATTCGTCTGTTTCATGGCTTAAAAAATTTTCGTTGAGAGATACTTATTTTACAAAGTTATCTATTGATGAACAAAACGAACTTTTTTCTAAAACTTTGAACATCGCGAATCGAATTCCATTTTTTAGCGAATCGGGAAAAACTCTCCCTCCTGAAATTCGACTTTTTTTAAGTCTTGAGCTTGGCAAATTGACCTGGAAGGTCCAGTTAGAGGTTGTCTGCAAGATTAAATCAATTGTTGTTTACTCAAATTTAAAAATGGCAAAAAATAACGAAGCTCAGGGCTGTGTCATTTTTCGTGGACGAAAAATTGTTTCAAGTCGATTAAGAATAATCAAAAGACTTCTACAAAATATTTTAGAGCTTTTAGATCAAGGGTATCTGAGGGCTCCCGATAAGTTAAAAAATAAAATGGACCGAAGTCTGCGCAGCATAGAGGACGTAGAGCAGGCTCTTCTTGAAGGTAATGAATCTGTAACACTGATCAAAAAATTTGCTGACGAGCTCGTTGACCTGTTCACTAATTCAATGCCTCTTTTAATCCGTCGGGAGTTCAGCGGTTCGGAGACCCAGCAAGTTCTTTTAGCCGCCTGCAAAGAGATTTGTTCTCTTGTTGAACCATTGAAAATGGTGGTACCTCAGGACACGCTAGAAAACGAGGCAAGCATCCACTTGTCGTGGCTATCTCTACTTTACTGCGAGGTTCTGCCGGATCAGCATTTACTGGCCCACGAAGTAGCTCATATAGTTGATTATTTATACACTGATCACAGCAACGAATTGAATTCAAAAGATCCGATCTGGGAACGATATTACGACGCTTTTGTAACAGGTTCCTACCCAACAATCAGACCTTATGGACGAAAAAATGCCCAAGAGTTTTTCGCAGTCTGCGCAGAATTATTTTTTACAGATGCGACAAAATTGAGTCAGTGTCTTGAGCTCGAGATCTCACTGCAAAAGTTATTTGGGCAGAGGCCTGTCAAGAAGACCCCGAAGTCGTCGTTCCGATTCTTAAAAAATGCTTTATTTTCGAAGCTCAATATTTTTAGAATCTCGTAATAATTCTGGCAGATGCTTCGTTCTTATCAAAGTCGTTTTAAGATTCTCTAGATTTCGAACTACTTGGGATTTTCAGGGAATTAAGGAGTACTGCGGCTTTACAGAAATTAGAACTTTGATTTGCCCCAACTCCATGACGGCTTTTCGCCTTTGGCATAGGATACCGCGATAAGCAGCCCACTCTGCGCGATGAGAGTTATGGCGAGCTGCGTTGAGCTTAAGGAGAGAGCGCCCGATCGGGTGAAGCTAACAGTGAAGGCAAGCACAATGACATACACCACAACAACAACCACACCCTGCCATGTACATGGTGTCCATCCCCAACCGTACGTTTTCTTTTTAAACCAAATTTTTGCATCCATATAACAAAGGCTACTCCCGTTTTTGATAAACGCAATATCCGATAACGCCGGCACTTGAAAATTTTTCATACTGAGTAATCTATTATCACAGTATAAAAACTGATGATCGATGATTCCAACGAATAATTTTTCTTTCAATCTTATCCTCTGTATCTCTTATTCCATATTACGAGGTACACATGAAAACAATTTTTACTCTCCTGTTTCTAAGCTTCACCACCGCCGCCCACGCACATCATACCGAAAGCCATTCTATGCCAACTTTCGAAGCTTGTGAAAATGTGATGATTGCAGTGCTGAACAAAGACAACCGACCTTACTGGGCACCAACTCCGCAAAATGGCAACATCTCTGGTTGCTACGAAGACCTTCGAAGTTTCTCGCAAAAAGCGACTCCAAAAATGATCAATCAGTTTGTAGAAGAGTACGAAGGGCAGATTCGCTTTTTCGATAACAATGTTGATTTCGCAGGCTTCGTTCAACAAAACGAACCGAACTTTGAACCGAGTGCGCAATTAACTCAGGTAAAGTTCAACTCCCAGATTTCTGTAATCACTCCGACTCAGCCAGGGCAACTCTTCGACGGTCTTTTTCAATAATTATTGATTTTAACTTTTAGATCTCTCATGATCTAGGTACGGCACCCCTGCTAGGAGACCTACCTTGTTAAAATCCGCCACTTCCATCACCACTGCCACAAAAACCATCCAAATCTGTCTTGTCATCCTAACAATCATCGCAGTTGCTTCTGTGCTCACATATACAAAACCGGTTCTCGTGCCGTTTGTGTTCGCCATTTTTACCTATGCCATCTTCGCTCCCATCATTTACTGGATCCAGGTACACCTTCGACTTCCGCGCACTCTTGCGATCAGTGTGGCCATCGCGGGAGTGATTGGTGTAATTGTGAGTGTCATCGTAATTATGTTCCCGGCGCTAAAACAGCTCATCACGGGAATTTCTGGTTACGAGTATTACCTGGCAAATATCTTAACCTCGATCCAAGAACAGTTGCCCGCAGGCATTCAGATCGACAAAGAGTTCATTCTTGCGCAAGCCAAGGAATTTAATCCCATCTCCTATGTTCGCGACTTCACCCAGCAGACCTTTTACATCATTGGCAATCTCACCCTAGTGCTGATCTACACTGCGTTTATGATTGTTGGGGATCAAAACGCGCAAATTAAATCCCCGCTTATTCGCACAATCATGATCAAAACTTTTGAGTACACTATAAAGAAACTTTTTTTAGCACTTGCCGCAGGAATCGTATTTTTGATCATGCTTGGGTCCTTTCAGGTGGACCTTGCCTTGATCTTCACTTTATCGGCGATCCTTCTCAACTTTATTCCCACCGTGGGTCCCATCATTGCCGTGGCTCTGCCCTTTCCTGTTGTATTTTACGCTTATGGATTTGGTTGGCAGTTTTTTGTGATCTTTTCTGTACTAGGTATTATGCAATTTATCATCGGCAACATCGTAGAGCCCCGAGTGCTTGGTGAGATTATGGATCTCCATCCCATCACAGTCTTGATCTGTCTCGTCTTTTGGGCATTGATTTGGGGACTGTCGGGAATGTTTCTAGCAGTTCCAATCACGGCAGTATTAAAGATTGTCTTTATGCGCATCGAAGCAACTCAGCCATTTGCCGAAATCATGGCAGGCCGCATTCCCGCACAGATGACTTAAAGGT
>JAYUQP010000043.1:0-13200 GCA_043757265.1 Bdellovibrionales bacterium
GGGATCCACATCGATGACACCACCAAGTGTGCAAAGCGTTTATCAAAAAGCGTTTTACGAGCGATTGTTAGCAAGTTCCACTGGCACAATGGGCGACGCCGTGAAAGTTTCAAAACTTCAAGCGCACCAGCAGTCGCCATTTGCAGAGGTGATGATGTCCTGGACAATCATCGGGGATCCAATGGTAAAACCAGTGGTAGCCGCACAGCCAGTATCGTCGACGACGGATAGTGGTAACTCTTCAAATGCCGGAAGCAGTTCCACAAGCGATGCCGGTGCAAGCAGCGGTTGTTCCGCCGGCGCAGCCTTTGGCATTCCAGCCCACCAAACCCCATGGGATCTGTTCTTCGCCCTATGTTTAGAGTCCCTCATCGCATGGGTCCTCCTAAGAAAAGTCCTCCACAAAAAAACCCAATAAAAAAAACCACCTACCAAAAAATCCCACTTCTGAAAAACGAGACCCCAAAAAATAACGCCTCAAACAAAACAAACTCCCAACGCACCCACACAAGAAAAGGTACGCCGTTCCTTTTTAGGTACGCCGTTCCCTTTGTTTGAGACTTGCGTCAGATTCCAAGGCGAACGACGAAAGCTATGACGAAAAAAGGCGCGCCAACCCCAAAAAAACAACTGCATACCTGAATACGTCCGTCAGTCGGATCTGAATCTCGATCCTCAACAAACTCCCAACGCACGCACACAAGAAAAGGAACGGCGTACCTAAAAACGTACGCCGTACCATTTGGTTAAGACTTGCGTCAGATTTAGGTCTGCATAATGAAAAATTCGGACACCAAATACGCGTTGGGTGCGGACCTGTCCACCGGGTGTAAACTTGAATAAAAGATTAGGAATTTGAATTTACGATAACCGTTGTATAGAACTGCGGCTTTCTCGAGCGGTTAGCTATTCACAATCCGACGAAAGGCAGAATTAAGATAACAGTTTTCCTGCGCCGCAATTGTCCGGCGCGCTGGCGGTTTGCTTTCGTCCGCCGACAAGAGTGCCGTTGCAAAGAGCGCCGAAGGTCATCAAACCTTCCGTCTGAAACGAGGGCTTGTTATATTTCTTTTTCTTTTTGAGTAGCTTGGGAGATTGCTGATTCTTCATACTTTCATAATATATTAACCCACATTCGCGAGCAAAACTTTCATCGTCAACCTAGACCTTCGAGCGACGAATCTGTACCTGCGATTTAAAAACGAATAGACTAAGAACCATGGAAATCCTATCTCAAAATTTACAAAGTAAACAAAAAACTCTTTTGACGGCCTATTCAAATACGCCAGTCACAGCGCAAGAAAATAGTTTGGTTGTTGATCTCGCAATTCATGGTATCTCACTTCGCTTTCATGTGACCTCTGAGGAGTTGCTCGGCGAATTGTATGATCACTATCCGCTTGCATGGTTTCAACCAGCAACCTCGCAAAAACCCATCGACATCTATTGGACGAACAACGAGGTTTTGGGTTGGACCAATGAGAATTGGGCTAACGAGATATCTCCGGAATGTCATGTATCAGCGGTTGGCAAACAGCAAATCGCTGTGCAGCGCGATTTTGCAGCCATTCTCGAAAATAATATATGCAACTTAGTATGTCCGTATCATCTCGACGACGGGTTTTTTAATTTTTTGCGTTGGCTTGTGCCTGTTCTTCTTGTCGAGCAAGGAAAACTGGTTTTGCATAGCTCGTGCGTTCTTGACGATAAAGGATTGGCTTATTTTTCTCTAGGAATTTCGGGCGCTGGCAAAAGTACTATTGCTTCGTTTCGCCCGCGTAAAAGTGTTCTTGGTGACGATATGAATGTGATCAAATTTGAAAATGATCAATGCTGGGCACAGGCTGGGGCATTGGGACAGTCTTTACTCAATCCCACAGAGTATTCCAACTGGTACCCAGTCAAAGCATTTCTGTGGCTCGACAAAGACCAGCAGCTAAGTCTCAGCACCTTACCAAAAGCAGCGCAGATTCGTTTGCTAAGTTCATCTGTCGCAAATCTATTTTGGGGTCAATTGCAAACACCACAGGTTGAAAAAATATTTCAATTAGTTGTTCAATGCCTCGAAAAAACTCCTCTGTATCAGCTGTCCTTTCCCAAGCAAGAAAAAATCTGGGAGAAAATTTTTTCTGAGATCAGCAAGGAAATAAAATTATGAGTGGAAACATGTCCATTCTCGATAAGTTCCGAAATAAAAGCAGTCAAAAATTTATTCCACTGCAAGCTTCCCTCGAGCTCACCAATCGTTGCAATGAACGTTGCACACATTGCTATATTGAGGATTTCACTGATGACGCAAAACGGGTTTTAAATCTTGAGCAGTGGTATCATATTTTGCTGGAGCTTCGTGCCGCAGGCGCCTTCTACATTATTCTTATGGGCGGTGAGGCGATGCTCAATGTTTATTTTTGGGATATTCTTTCCCGGTCCCGAGATCTCAACTTCCATACGTCCATGATCACGAATGGTTTAAAAATTCAAACGCCTGAAGTTGCAAATAGACTTAAAAATCACGGATTGCAAAACGCGACGATTAGTTTTTACAGCCTCGATGCAAACATTCACGACAGCATGACTAAGGTGCGTGGTTCGCACGCCAAAACGTTACGAGCGATCGAACTCTGTCGTCAGGAGGGCATTCAGATCGCGGTAAACTGTTTGCTCACCAAACAAAATATTGCAGGAATTTTTGATCTAGAAGATTGGGCCCTCGAAAAAGATTTAATGCTTAAAGTAGACCCGATGATCACACCCAAACTGAATGGCAATCTCGAGCCTACCAAGTATCGTGCGAGTATCGAGCAATTGCGTGCGTACTATCAGGAAAAGATGCGTCGCTGGCCCATGGGGAAACCAAAGGCTTCCGGTGAAACCTTAGAAAATTACGCCTGCAATGCCGGCAAAGGAAAGTGTGCAGTAAATGCCTACGGTGAATTGTTTCCCTGCATCGAGATTCGTGATTCGTTGGGCAATTTGCTTGAAAAGCCTTTTGCAGAATTATGGCACGGTGAAAAAGTTCAACCTTGGCGACAAATGCGTTGGAATCAAGTTAAAGATGTAAATCAGGACATGGTTTCGTTCTGTGATCATTGCCCTGGGATGGCAAAAAACGAAACAGGCGACGCTCAAAAAATGACATGTTTTTCGAAGGACGTGGCAAAGCTCAAAAAGGAACTCTCCGTCTGATGGAAGAGTCAATGACAGTTCATAAGCTTCCTTTTCAGGGAGCAAGTATGAGTCCCATTCTACGAGACATTGACTTTGTATGGGTCGATTTTTCAAAAGCGCAAGCACCTTACGTGGGAGATGTTCTAGTATATCAGAGTTCTAACAAAGAGCTCATTTGCCATCGACTCATTGGCGTTCAACAAACAAATTTGTGTCTCAAGGGTGACAACAGCTCGTGCAGCGAAACCATCGACGTGAATTCCAGTTGGGGACGAGTTATTGCATTTGAAAAAAAAGGTATTCGGCATGAGCTTAGTAATCACGTGTTGCTACGCATTTACTGCTGGGCGCAGATGATTGCGCAGAGAGTAACTTCGATGACGGTTCGGCGGGCAGCAGGCAGGCTGGGTCGTGTCTATTTACGAATAATTCAATTTGCCTTGTGAAGGTTATTCCAAAAAGCCTGTAAGATTGGTTACAGGCTTTCAAAACAAAAACGAAGATTAACGACACTGTTGAAGATTTGGATCTTCCATGCAGACATTTAAATTTTTAGCTGTGCTTGAAACGATCTCAATGACTTTTCCTTGTTTACGGTCGAAAGAGCCAGTGATGCAGCCACACCAGTAGCCGTAGTGGCCGTTCGTGCGCACCATCTGATCATCAGAAGGATAGGCTTCGATATCACCTTTAGCCGAATAGCCACCTTGCACCGAGATGATCCATTCACCGTCAGCATCATCGATCCAATAATTTGCCGGAGTTGGGTTCGAAATCCAACCACAGCGTGTTTCGTTTTTGGCAAATGCCGAGCTTGAGAAGGCTATTAAAATTGCGACCGATAAAAATTTCATTTGAATCTCCTATTTATGTGTTTCACAGGAATTAGCATGGCCCTTTGTAGTTTGCATACCTAAGTTTGAATTTTTGGAAACTTTATGTTTATCGACCGGTGTTTTGTTCAATTACGGATTCGTTCGAGCACGTGGATGGAGGCAGCGATCGTCACTGCGGCCAAATATGCTCTAACAGTATCTTTGACGAAGCCACAAAAAATTGTAAATCAACTGTTTGTAGAAACTATCTTTAAGAAGATGCTTAAGTACCAGGTAAATTCCACGCGTTTCATGGATATGAGCCAGGGTGTTCGGGGTGAGAAGTTTTTCAAAAATAAATGACTTCCAATAATACTTGGCTGGTGCCGATTTCGTTATTTCAATTTGAAAGCAATTTTTAAGAGCCCAGCGGGCGGCGAGCAACGACGACGTGATATTCAGCTGCTTTGCCTTCGCCCAAAGGACTTGTTCATTGAGTTGATATTTTTGCGAAAAAAAATAAAGATCGACAAGCCAAAACAGCTTCAAACATGTATGCTGTTCAGCCCAGTGGTAGCAGAGATATAAAAATTCCTCATCTTTGGCCAGTTTCCCATACTCATCAATTTGCCATGAGTAGGGAGCCGGGCTTGTAACAAGCTCCGTGTGCACTTCGCACGTGATTTCAAATAATTTGTGCTGTTTTCGGAACAAAAACTTATGCTGGTTAAAGCGCCATTTCGTTTCCTGTTGGTACTCGTATCCGAGTTCCAAAAAAATCTTTTTAAAAATCGCTTCGGGAAGTTTCGTGTACACGTCTATGTCGGTCATGGGCCGATTCAGAGATTTCCCATAGATTTCGGTGAGTAAAGATATTCCTTTGAGAGGAGTTAAATAAGTGTTTGTCTGGCCAAAAAAAGCTTTATTCAGTTTCGCAAATTCGTCGAGGAAAATGATGTTCTTTTGAAGTTGTGCGGTTCGCTGACCAGAATCATCTTTGAAAGAAAGCTCTTTCAGGCCCCAAAGGGAATGCTCGGCAAGAATTTGCGCGGATTGCTCTGAGCGAAGGCTATTCAACATGCGCAAAAGTGGAGAGGAGGAGAGTTCAGGCATTCCTCATAGTATTTAATTTTTGAGTGTTATTAAAGTCCGCACTTTACAAGGTTGCTGGGTCAGGACCTTGGTCGACCGTGAAAGACGGTTTTTCCGATGTGCAACCGTAAATCGTTTGGTGCTGAAAGATGTTGTTGTTATCATCAGAATGCTAACGGCACCGGAGGGATTCTATGAGAGTTTTGGCAGCATTTGTATGTTTGTTTGTGTTCAGCGTATCTTGTACAAAGAAGGACCCGAACTTAATCTCAGTTGATAGTCCGTTTCTGTTTTCCTACGATCAGAGTTTAAGCCAGGGCGAAATCATTGCAAAGGTCGATGGCGAAGAAATCGGTACCTCGCAGTTGTACGGACCCTCTCCAGCATTGCAAGAGCTTGAAGAGCGCATGAATAAAATAGTGCTCGTTCTTGTTTACGAGAAAGCTTTAGCGCAACTTGAAACAGGTGATGGTGAAAATGACGGAACTGAGAAGGACGGAAAAAAGATAGACATAAAAAAGACTAGTGCGACCGAAAAAGACGGGCCTAAGACGGCAGACATGCAGCTCGTCTTTGGCTTTGCGGCCCCCAAAGAGGAATTAAAAACCCTTTTAGGTGCAAAACTAAATAAAAACATCGCTGTGACGTTTGATGAAACTGCTGTCAAAGGACAAGGCGCAACGCTCGGAGAAAAAACGTGGACGCGCGAAGAACTGGCTGGACAAGACATGCTTTTATCGCGTTTGTTGTCGGATAGTTTTAAGCAAAAAGTAAATATTCTTGAAGGCGTTGTCAGTCGCCGAAAAATTTTGCAGGCATCAAAAGATGCTAATACTCCCATGGAAGACTATATTCAAAATACAATCATGAAAGGCGTGCCTGAGCCCACCGAGGCAGACCTAGCAGCATTTGCTAAGAACAATAATATCTACGAGGCCGACCTTACACCCGAGATGAAATTGCAAGTTCTTGATACGATAAAGGCCCGAGAAAGAGATCTTTTGATGTCACAGTATGTGGCTAAGAACATGACAAAAGCTCCGATCAAAGTGGGTTTCAAAAAAGCCCAGCTACGTATGGATGGCATACAAGTAAGCCCCGAAATGGTTCCAAGTAAAGGCCAGGGCCCGATCGAAGTTTTGATATTTTCAAATACGCAGTGCGAAGCCTGCAAAGCGCTAAGTCAGTCAATCAGCGCATTTGTCGATGACAATCCAAAATACTTCGCCCTGAAATATATTTTCAATTTTCCAGACAGCAACAACGAAGAGCGCATGCTCGCCGAAGCCAGCTTGTGCGTGCGCAAGCAGAGCGAAGCGTTCTTTTGGCAATTTCCGTCGATGTTAAAGCAAGGCGAGGCGTCCATCGAAGAATCGATCAACAATGCGGCTCGTGCAACGGGCGCTGATTTTGAACAATTTCGAACCTGCTTTTTGGCGCGCGAGTTTAAGACGGCTGTTGATGCGCATTTGGAAGGAACTAAAACTCTTGGTTTCCATAAGCCACCCGTGGCTGTTTTAAATGGAATGGTCTACGAAAACCCCAACGCCGAGCTTTTGATCGACCAAGCCCTGAGCTTGAAAGCTGAAAAGGGTTTGGGTTTCAATCTACTGTATAAACTCAAAAAGATGCTCGGGAAATAAAAGTACCCGCTCTAAGAGATCGCTCTAAATTGCTCAAAAATAACGCTCTGCCGCCGCAAAAGGTACTTGGTACCTTTTGGGTGCGGTAAAAAAAGCCCTCCTTCGGAGGACTCACTTGATTGAACCCTCGCTCCGAGGACTCACCTTAGCCTGCCTAAGCATAACGCTCTGCCGCTGCTAAAGGTACTTGATACCTTTCGGGTGACATTCATTTGGTAGTCTTTTATATTTCATTAAGTTTTCAATTACGATCAACCAGGAGTAAATAATGATCAAAAGACGTTCTCTATTACAAACACTTGTTCTTGCACCTCTTGCCTTTGTTCTTCCCCAGATTTCGATTGCGGCAGACAAAGCAGCGGCAGCTGCGCCCGCAAATGCTCTTGGCGAAGCCGAGCCTTTAGCAAAAGCAATGCGATACGTTGCCGATGCAAGCAAAGCTGGTCCAGAAAGAGCTGATAAAAAAGCCAACTGTTATAACTGTCAAAAATGGAACAAATGTTCTGCGGCAGATGCAGCCTGTAAACCGGGTTCGAAAGAAGCAGCTTATGCTCCATGCGAAATATTTGCAGGTAAAGCAGTCGCCAAAAATGGCTGGTGCATGTCTTGGGCTAAAGCCGAAAAAGCTTAAGCAGCAGTTTAAGGTTGCTGGTCAAAAAAAAGGGCAAACCCTTTCCGCTTAATCAGTTAAATGCTTATCAAAAGGTCAATTAATCTCAAAGTGGAGATTGGTAGGCCTTTTTCGCGTTTAAAATCCGGTGCCAGGTCCTGTTTAATCCGGTTGCAATTCGATGATTGCAACCGGATTGAACAGGACCTGGCACCGGATTTAGTGCGTTTGGTCGCAAAAAGGATCGGCGTATCTTTTTGGCTCCAAAAGTGAGCCCTTACCTTTACGAAGGACCAGGGCAAACCCCTTTGTGGTATTGACGCAAAGTCACAGCACATGTTATTAATAATATTAGGAAATTTGTTTATTTAAGATTTGGAGTTAGCAATGGTCAGCACCAGCACGTCAGCAGAGAAACTGACAAGTCACGAGATTGATATCGCTGGTGTCTCAATGAGACTGAAGACCTCTCACACTCATCAAACACTTGATGAAATTCTTGAAATGGTCAACAAACGGGTTGACGTCGAGGTCGCAAAAATATCGCCACAAAAAGCCTTAGTTTTAGCCTGCCTTCGCCTTGCCGAAGACTTATATACTTTTAAGCAGAGCACGAGCCAGGAGCTAAATCACATTGAAAATCTCGCCAATCGCATCCTATCTGATTTACAAATTTCCAACACATAGTGCACGTTACATTCACAAATGGTTTGTGGATTTAAGGGGAAATTCCTTGAAGCGTCACTGGAACTTTTGGAGTCCGTAATTGGAAAGCAAGGAAACCTTGCGAAAGCACTTCCGCCTGATTGATAAAAAATGGCGTGAAGTGTTGGGCGTGGAGCTGGCAAAAGAGCAAGCCACACTAACCCTTAATTTAGTTGAGTTTTTAAACGAAGAAAAGGGTATTTGGTGCGCATACCAAGCTCTTTCCGATGAATCTTCTGTGGTGCAAGCCATAGAACAAACGTCGCACATCACCTGGGCATTCCCGAAGGTGAGTGAGTTAGATCTCAGCTTTTGGATTCCAAAACAACATTCGAGTTTTTTAGAGGGCGCCTTTGGCATTCAAGAGCCAACCCCCGAAAACTCACAACAAGTGGACTTTAAAAAAGTTCGCGGTTTGTTGATTCCAGGACAGGCTTTTGATCGCAGTGGGCAGCGGTTGGGCCGAGGAAAATCTTTTTATGATCGTGCACTTCAACAATTTAAGGGGCTCAAAGTAGGAGTTTGTTTTTCACCAAGATTGAGTGAAACAACTCTTCCAAAGGACGCCTGGGATATAGGAATGGACTTCGTCATCACCGAAAAACAGGTGATTCGATGTTCGGGAACTTAAGGAGTAGGGTATGGATATTTTTTCAATTGTTTACGTTTTAGTAGGTATTATTTTAGGTGTTGGAGCTTTCGCCGGTTATAAAAAGTCGGTCGAGAACAATAAAAAGAAAATCGCACAAACCGAAGCCGCGCGCATTTTAAACAAGGCTCGCTCGGATGCGGCTCGAATCGAAAAAGAAACTGCGGACAAGGCGCGAGACGCTGATCAGCGCATGCGTAAAAATTTAGAAGGCGAAGTTCGGAAGCAAAAAGATCAGTCACGCCAGGTTGAACAAAAACTTGATGAACGCGGGAAAGAGCTTGAGCGGGAATACAAGCGCAAGCAAGAAGACCTGGAAAAACAAAAGCTCGAGATGCGTGAAAAATCCGAAAAGTTAAAAGCGCAAGAAACTCGTAATGAAGCGATGAAGGAAGACAACACGGTGAAGACTCGTCAATTGACGGAAAAACTGGAGTCTATTTCGCACATTTCAAAAGAGCAGGCCAAAGAAGAAATGAAATTGGCCTTAAAAGAAGAAGTTGAGTCCGAATCAGCCAAAATGGTGATCGCCGTGGAAGAAGAAGCAAAAGCTTTGGCCGAGCAAAAAGCCAAGCGTATTATCGGCATGGCAATTTCGCGATTTGCTGGTGAGTACTCGGCCGAAAAAACCATGACTGTGGTTCCGCTTCCCGACCAAGAACTTAAGGGAAAGATCATCGGTAAAGAAGGGCGTAACATTCGCGCCATCGAAGCGATGTGTGGTGTGGACTTGATTTTAGATGAAACACCAGAGGCTGTTGTGATTTCCGGTTTCGATCCCGTTCGCCGCGAAGTGGCTCGCCGAGCGTTGGAAACATTGATGGTAGATGGACGAATTCACCCCGGTCGTATTGAAGAGGTCGTGGATAAAACTAAAAAAGAACTTTTTAAATCCATTAAAATGGATGGCGAAAAGGCGTGTCTCGACTTAGGTATTAACGGTGTTAACGCCGAAATCCATAAAATTTTAGGAAGTTTAAAATACCGAACGTCGTATGCACAGAATAACTACAGTCACTCCATGGAAGTGGGAATGCTTGCTGGCTTGATGGCGGCAGAGATGGGCGTTGATGTAAAAATGGCGCGCCGTGCGGGTCTCCTGCATGATCTTGGCAAAGCCATGGATCACAGTATCGAAGGTTCACACGCGGTGATCGGTGCCGACTTTGCAAAACGTTACGGTGAGCCGGAGCCTGTGTGCCACGCGATTCGCTCGCATCATGAAGACGAAAAGCCCCGCACGCTGCTTGCGTACATCGTACAAGCTGCAGATGCACTGAGCAGTGCACGTCCTGGCGCGCGCAAATCCATGTCCGAAAATTATATTCAGCGCCTTGAAGATCTTGAGTCGATCGCCAACAGTTTTGAAGGTGTGGAACGCACTTTTGCAATTCAAGCCGGACGTGAAATCCGCGTGATTGTGGATAGCAGTCGCGTGACCGATGAACAGTCCGTGATGTTAAGCCGCGATATCGCTCGTAAGATCGAAAAAGAAATGAAGTACCCTGGACAAATAAAAATCTCGGTGGTTCGTGAAACTCGTGCTGTTGAACACGCGCGCTAGAATAAATTTTCAGTCACACGAGAATTTAGGGACGGGTCCTTTATGAAAGTTAAATTTTTGCCAATGGATGTGGAGTACGAAATCGAATTCAACGAAACCGTGCTGCACTTAGCTCAGCGACATGATCTTCATATACAATCTGTATGTAAAGGAATGCCGTCCTGTGCGGAATGCAGAATTCAGATCAAGCAGGGTGAGCACCATGTGCCTCATCCCTCATCGAAAGAGTTGAGTCTTATCGGGACAGCTTACTACGTGGATCAAAGCCGTTTATCTTGTCAGCTGCGTTGCTTTGGCGACGTGGTGGTGGATTTATCTGAGCAGCTTTTAAAAGAGAATCGCGTCGCCAAACGCCCGCAAGGGAGGGCTTCACGACCAGATGGAGAAAAATCCAATGCGATTAAAGGTGTTTTGATCGAGGAGTATAAGGAAGAAGCTGACCTTGTGGCTAAGGTGGATCCACGGGAGGAACGCCCAGGGCATGACAAGTTTTATAATGATTTTTCTCGCGATTTTAATGGGTTAGAGGGCAAGCCGCAGCAGCGACAACGTCCACCTTCGCAAGGCAATCAGGCTGGCGGAGGAGGAAGGTCTTCTCGAAATCGTCCGCAGGGGAAAAGAAGATGATAAAAATCCTGGAATTTGCTATACTCATCGAATGATCCAAGTGACCGAGACAGCAGCCAAACAGATTGCCCACCTTCAAGCCAGCGAAAATATGGCGGCCGATGCACTGTTGCGGGTCAACGTGGTCACAGGCGGATGCTCTGGAATGTCCTATAAACTTGATTTTTCAAAAGAGTCCGGCCCGGATGATAAAATCATCGAAAGCCAAGGCGTGAAAATTGTGATCGATAAAAAAAGTTATCTTTACCTAGTGGGAATGAACTTGGATTATCAAGGCGGCCTGAACGGTCAGGGATTTGTATTCAATAATCCCAATGCCACACGCACCTGCGGCTGTGGCTCTTCCTTCGGCGTGTAAGTTCGCAATTTAAATCTCCAAAAAATTCATGGCATACAACTAACTGTCGTTTAAAAATCTAAGCAGAAGCTTTTGAGATTCGTGTGAATAATACTACCGGATTTTAAGGAATTGCCGTCCAAGTGTTGTTTACGTTTTCAAAGAGTAGGAACTTCTCCAGATCTAAATACCCGCTGGCTTCTGAGATCAACTTGAAACTAGTTGGAGTCATTTTGCTGGAATAAGCCAGATTTACATTTTTCAATTCGCTCAGTTTTGCGTTTGTACAACTCTCAAGGTTGAGATGTTGGAATTTATTTTGGGTCGAAACCAGTTCTTGACGAATTGTCACATCGTAAATTTTACTTCTGTCGAGTCTTAAACCTTCTGAATAAATCTGATGGGAGTCTGTTGCGGAGCCTGCGATAAAAGTGTACTCGGAAATGACTTGAACTTGGATAGTTTTCAATGTGGTCTCGACGAGAGTGAAAAGAGTCGAAAGAAAGCGAATCTTACTTGCACTCCCTCCCTCGAACGAAACCCGTGATGTCACGGCAGCATCAAATCCATTCACCTGGCTCTGACTGGCGGACATCAACATGAAAAATTGTCGATTAAATAATTGATTCGTTTTAACATTGCCAGAAATATTCCACACGACTGAGATATTTTGCAGGGTGGATCTGCTAAGATCAATCAATCGCAGCCCGGAAAATGCTTCTGCTATATCCGGAAAAAGAGACACATCTGAGGAAAAAGTAAGTTGCAAATTTTCAATGTGTGAATCGTTTAGAACAAGGCCAGATATAAAGTTCTTACGGGTGGCGTTGATAGAGCAGCTTGCTGAAGTTGTACACTGCATGCGGAGATTCGTAAATTTGTGATTGTTTCCTACAATTCGAATATTATTCAGTTCTCTATCGATCACCGTCCCTTTAAAATCAATATCGTTCAGGACTGTGTAAGTGTAGCAAGGCTGCATGTTGATAAAATCGTTTATGCTACTTATATTTGCGTAAATAGGAACCGAGCATTCGAGTACCGTTGAATCGTTACTGCTGCTGCCACCGCTGTTGCTGCTTTTTCCGCAGTTTTGAAAGCTTGCAACTAATATGAGAATTACCGCAGAACTCGTTAGTAATGAAAATTTCTTATTGTTTAGCACAGCAATTTATCGGTTTTCTGCTGTGCGGTCTTTAATCGTTTTAAAGCAAGCCTGTATCAAATTGAGAAGTACTGATCGTTTTATCACGAACCAATACGCACCATGGTTTAAAGTTTTCTACACCGGTAAAGGCGACGTGCTGACTCTAGTTCCTTAAAGGTGCGGACCCGAGTGCCACACCGTCATCCTGAGCGCATGCGAAGGATCTCGCAGATCGAACGGGATTTGGTCGAGATCCTTCGCGTGCGCTCAGGATGACGGCGGAGTTCGGCCGGTAGTGTGATGATGCTGACGTTTTAAGTACCGGGCTCGATGAATTCTGGTTTCACTACGAAGTTGAAAAAGCGTTCGCCGTCGTACTGCCAATCCAAATGCTGGGCCCAAATTGTGGCTAAAAATAAAACGCTAGTACTAAGTCGCTCGAGAACGAGTTCTTCATAAGCGGCAGAAACTTTCTTTTCCGAACTGCGTCCCAGTTTTTTATCTAAATCCAAAACACGTTTTAGATTTTTGTGGGAATCTTTGATCAATTCCAAACTTAAATCGTAGGACGACATTTTTTGATGCCGTTGGTAAAAAGTTTTCCACTGAGCTTGGGATTTTTTGTAAACGTTGTTCGTGAGCGCTGGGTAGAGGTCATCTACAATGTTTTCTTCAAACCAATGGTGCAGTCCTTTTTGCTCGGTGAGTTGCCCGTCGTGATTTTCGCTAACATGCATGGGCTGGGAAAGATCGGCGATGTAGTGGCCAATCAGACCTGCGGTCATCAACCATTTTTCCTGAAACTGATGACGTTCTTTTTTGCTAAGCGTTTTCTTTTTCAAT
>JAYUQP010000044.1:0-13013 GCA_043757265.1 Bdellovibrionales bacterium
TAGTGAAGTTTTCTTCACAGATTAAGCCCTCTCCTAGACAGCGACGTCACTGTCGTAATCACTATTACCGTCGCTACAGATCCACTCTTCGAGTTCATCGGCTTTCTCTAACGTGTCTCTAAAACCCAGGTCCACTAAAGGTTTCGTAAACGAGGGGTGGAACAGCAAATAGCTTGAAAGATCTGCTGTATCTTGGCGGGATCCCAGACCGTCCATCAGAAATTGTAAGACTTTCGGAAAGCCTTTGCTTGAACAACTTTCGGCAATTTTTGCAATGTCCTGGGATGGCCTTATCAATTGGTAGTCAATCGCTGAGTATTCAGATCTTTTGGTTTTTATACTTTTATTTACACTCTGAATGATTTCATTTACCAGATCTAAACGTTCGAGATCTAAATCGATGTTATCAAAAAAAAGAGCATTGAGCATAGAACCTGCCACTTTGGCTACGCCGGGCTCGTTGAGTGAGACCGTCTGCTCGGTGAGATTCGTTGGTGAAAATCGAACCCCCACCATCAAGACTTTTTGCGCACCTTGATGAATGATGGATGAAGTCGGTGCGGTGTTGCGAAAGCCCCCGTCGGCAAAAAACTGGTTGTTTATTCTGGTGAGAGGAAAAAGCATAGGTATGGAGCACGAAGCGAGAATGTGCGCGGCGCTAATCGTAGTTGCAGTAGAATGCCGATTGGTGCGTTGCCACGACGGACTGTTACCTTGAACAAACGACACTGTCTTGGCTGTGTTGAAGCAATAAGCCGTGCATGACAAAGAACGAATAAGCTGATGGTCGATATTCTTTTGAATCTGTGGGAAATGGATCTTTTTGTTTAGCAGCGTAATAAGCGGGGTTGCGTTCAAGAGATATTGGGCCAGTTTTTTTTGAAAGAGCGAGCCAAAGGTGAGGTCGCGAATCCATTTTGCACTGTTCGTGCTGAGACTTATCAAATCAGTTCGATAAACCTGCTCTGGCGTGATTTCTTGCCAGATTTTCGCTAGCTGCTCGCCTGCGATTTTTAAATCAGCTGCTTGCGACGTGCAAAACGCAGCATTGATTGCTCCCGCACTTGTACCGGACCATATTTTAAAAGGATTTTTATCTCCAAGAAGTTTTCTTTTTTCCAGGATCTGGCCAAGCGCCATCAGGACTCCTGCCTGATAGCTTCCCCGAGCACCACCGCCGTGAAGATTTATTCCAATATTTTTCATTGTTTCCAGGATAGTTGGAACTTGTCGTGACGGGGATGGGTAACTCCCGAAGGCTGCAAAAAGTTAGCCCTTAGACTGGCTAATAAAATCTAATCTTCGAAGTTAGACTGCAACATGTCTAACGATGGTTGCCACAAGCTTTTTGATGTTAATCGGCTTTGGTAGGTGATCCGTGCAGCCCACATCCATGCAACGCATGCGCACATCATTCATCGCATGGGCAGTGAGCGCGATGATTGGTTTTTGATAGCCTTGGTCACGGAGTCGCTGAGTAGCCGCATAGCCATCGAGAACGGGCATTTGAATATCCATCAGCACTACGTCGTATTGACCACGCAGGGCCTTCTCAACTCCCTCGGCTCCGTTGTTCGCAATTTCGACCACAGCCCCTTCGCGCGTTAGGAGTGTCCAGATCAGTCGTTGGTTGTCTGACGAATCCTCCGTAAGAAGAACTTTCATGCCATCCAGAGCCAGTTCATTCGAAACTGGCGCCAAAGGGAAGGGCGCCTCGGGGGCTGGAGCTTTTTTCACCGTCTTCACATCATGGAATTGATTTTTAAGCGTGAACAAAAATGTCGATCCTCTATGCGGAGTGCTGCGTTTAAGAATAAGCTGACCGCCTAAAAGTTCGCTGAGGCGTCGAGACAGGATCAAACCTAATCCTGTGCCTCCGTACTTTCGAGTCATGGATTCGTCGGCTTGGGAAAAGGGTCTAAATAATTTTTGTTGATCTTTTTCACGAATTCCGATCCCGGTGTCCTCAACTTCGATCTCGAAAGTGCCGTCTCCTTCGGTCACGTTAATGGCAATATGCCCTCGCTCTGTGAACTTGATTGCATTTCCTATCAAATTCCAAAGTATCTGACGCACTCGAGTAGGGTCGCTTGTGACAGTGTCGGAAAATGTTTTGTTGAAGTTAGTTTTTAATTCCAGGCCTTTTTCGGTAGCCTTTACCGCCAGGGCCGCAGCGATATCGCTGATCAACGATCGTAAGGAAAATTCCATAATTTCTATTTTCAAATAGCCCGCTTCGACTTTTGAGAGATCCAAGATATCGTTAATTAAAACCGAGAGCTGCTCGCCATTTCGTCTGAGGGTTTCCGCAAACTGCTCGCGCTCTTCGGGCTGGATACTTGCATCGCTAATTAAATCTGCAAAGCCAATCATCACACCAAGCGGAGTTCTGATTTCATGGGACATATTGGCTAAAAATGCAGACTTAAGTTGATTTGCTCGTTCTGCATCCTCTTTTGCATGAATCAAATCACGCTCGATGTCTTTGCGCTTGGCTTCAGCTTGTTTACTTTCAGTCACATCGCGGGCGGTGCTTAAAACTGTGCGGCGACCCACTGCTGTCTTGCCAATAGGTGTGGAATTAAATTCCCAAATTCGCTTTTCGCCAGTTTTCGTTCGGATCGTAAATGCGCCTTCAAAGATCGAATGCGTAAGGCTGTAAAGCTGCTGAACATGAGCTAAAACTTTTTCTTTTTCTTTATTATCGTCGTAGGCTCTTTCGGTCCAATCGCGAATCGTTTTGATCTCGTTAATACCGTAACCGGTAATTTTTTCCCAATACTCGTTTAAAAAAAGAACCTCACCATCATCCGCATGCATCATAACGGGAAACGGGATATCTTGAAGAGCCACTTTGAAACGACGCTCACTTTCAGTTAGTTTTTCGTCGGCCACCTTTTGGTCCGTAATGTTTCTAAGAACAACCACCGCAAGATTTAGTTCAGAAGCAGGCTGAGTTGCAGGTTGTCCACTACAACTCCAAATCCAGCGATCTCCGGTGTCCGTTCGATGGGCCTTGATCTGCCAGTCTCGGAAGGAATCGCCGCGAAGAACTCTGGCTAAGGGCCACTCCTTCGGAGAAATCAAACAGTCATTCATGTCATACAGCTCAAGATGCTCAAAATAATTTTTACGAGTCTTTACTCTATCTGCATCTTCCGAGCCGAACACTTTTGCCGCCGCTTCATTGATAAAAACTGAAGCACCGTCAGAATCAAAAATAAATATTCCTTCGGCAACTGCTTGAAACGCAGCTTCAAATTTTGCACGCTCGAGATCAGCCCGCTCTGCCTCAAGTTCGACCTCGGCTTTTGCCTTTTCAATAGCTTGTCGGGCTCGAACCCGTTCTGTCACATTCAGAGCATTGCAATAAACACCATAGGAATGACCGTCCTCGTCTTTAAGTCGGATAGTTGAATAGTCAAAATATTGCTCTTCAAAGTTTCCGGCGGGGCTGATGACCTTAAATTTCATTTCGTTTGCGACAAAAGGAATACCGGTTTTAAATACTTCTAGAAAAGATTTATGAACTGGAGTGCCGACAAGCTCTGGATAAACTTCGGCATACTTTTTTCCCATATAGTCCCGAGGACTCACAAGCCCGGTCCATTTTTTATTTGCCACTTCAAAGATTAAATCAGGCCCACGCATAAGGCCGATAGCCGAAGCAGATTCCGCCACCATTGCGTCTAGGCGTTGACGTTCTGTCGCTAAAACGAGGTCGTGATTTTTTCGCTCCGTAATATCCGTAAAGAAAACGGCAAGACCACCATCGCTTTTAGGGTATACACGCACTGCGGTCCAAAGTTTTAAAGGTTTGTAATAATCTTCGAAGGTAACCGGCACTCGTTCGTTCATCGCCTTTCGGTATGATTGCAGATACATTGTGTTCTCGTACTTAGCATCGGGAAACCAAATATCAATAAAACTTTTTCCAATTTGATGTTGTCGCCCCAACTTACTGGTTGCCTCATGCTGTTGATTGACTCGCGTAATAATCCAATTCTTATCAACGGAAAAAAATGCATCGCTCATACTTTCTAAGGTGTCGACTAGCTCACTTTCCGACTGTACGGCTTTTTCAGCAAAAGTCCGCAACTCATTTTCCTTTTGTTCTAAAAATGTTTGGGAACTCTTCCTGTCAGTGATATCTTCGGTCACGGCTACAATATGTAAGGGGAAACCTAATTCATCTTTTGTAAGGGACACTGTGGATTGGGCCCAAAAATAATCCCCATCTTTCCGAAGATACCGTTTTTCAATTTTGAATGATTTGGTTTTACCGGAAAGAAGAGATTCTAGTTTTGTGTGTGTCTCCTCGCGGTCGTCGGGATGGGTGATATCCAAAACGGAAAACCGCGAAAGCTCCTCACGGCTTCGTCCGAGCATGTTTGTGAAAGATTTATTGGCGTCAAGAAACCGACCGTCGAGCGAGATCAAAATGACTCCCAAAGATGTGTGCTCAAACGTTGCTCGGAGGCGCTCTTGATTTTCGCGGAGTTTTCTTTCAGCTACGATTCCGGCCGTTGTCTCGATGCAGGTGCCGTGCAGGCCATCGACCGTGCCGGACTCGCTCCATATGGGGCTGTAGGAAAAGGTAAAAAAAGTTTCCTCTTCAAAATTATCGCGATCGAGTATAAATCTCACATTTTCGAGATATACAGCCTGTCCTTGCTCGGCGGATTTAATATGTGCTTCAACATCAGACCAATTTTTAGACCAAATAGTCTGGAATTCTTCACCAAAAGCCTTTGGGTGTTTTTGACCAATAAGTTCAGCATAGGCATCATTGTAAAGAAGAATCCTGCGTGGGCCCCAGATAATGAACATGGGGAACCGGGAACTGAACATGAGGCTGACGATTGTTTTGAGATTTTCCGGCCACAGATCTATTGGCCCGAGGACGTTTTTTTTCCAATCCAAGGAAAGAGCCAGGCGACCGGCTTCGCTGGTATTAAAAATGACTTTCACACTTTGCACTCAATGCACCCTGGCTGGTTCAAGCCGAAAATTTAATTCAAGAAAACAAACCCTTCTCACGTTGAAGGGAAGTTCGAAAATTATCTGAATCTTTAGCAGGCGTTGAAGTGGCAGAGTACAAACAGCTAGGCAATGTGAGGTCAGATAAATTTAGAACACTCAGACACTATATCGGGTGCCAATTTGCTCTTAATGCATCTAGTTAGCACAGTTCTCTGCGACAGGTCCATAGAGAGGCTAGAGAATGGAGAAAACTTAACGATGCACAGGCAAGTCGCTGCGAGCTTATCTTTCAGAGGGGACAAATCGCCTTCTGAACTGTCGACTCAATTGTCGGCATGGAACAAATCAATGAGGGAGAACCCATAGCGAGAAGTCTCTTATTTTGGAACGGGTCTGGTTATTAGAAACCATACTACCAGGAGATGGACTTTTTTTTAAAAAACGTCAGATAATGACGGGAGTTACTATCAAGGGGAGAATTTCATGAATCAAATAAACGGGGTCCGTCTTTTAATTGCGATAATTTTACTATCGGTTGTAGGCTGTGGCAGTGACGACGCGGCGACGGACAATGTCGAGGTCGGAACGCAGATCACAAGTCTATTTGTTGATGCCCCAGTGGCGGGTTTAGGTTACGCGGCCTCGAGTGGCTCCGGAAAGACCTCCGCTACAGGTACTTTTCCTTGTACGTATGGCGAGGTCGTTTCATTCACAGTTGGTAACCTGGACCTCGGTGACGCTGCTTGCGGAAACGTTATTTTTCCAATGAATCTAACAAATGAAGGGGCTGTAAACCCCAACGGCGGAGCCGTTGCGATGGGCGTGCTCTTTAAGGCCCTGGATGCAAATTCCACCGATTCCGTATTTACTATACCCACCAGCGTACAGGCGATGAATTTTGCAGCCAGCCTCAATTTCACAAACTTTAATGCGACGACTGATGTGGCATCGTTTAGAGCTATCCTTGACGAAATTAATACAGACGTCGGTCTTGGTATAAATTCTGCTGGTATTCAGGCGGACTATGCAACCGTCCATGGGCCTGCTGCCGTTGCCGAGCTGGAAAGTAATTTAATTAATGCAAGTTATGTAGACCTTCCAACAAATATCGCATCTTTCAACGGGAAATATTTTTTACTGACTGGTACACTCGCTTCGGGCAGCGATGCAGCCTGTTCAACTGCGGCCACCAATTTTTACATGGGTGTGGGTTTTGCAAGTTTAAGTGCTGGCACCGGTACAGCCTATCGCGCGACACTTTACGAAGCCAATAGTACAAACGTTGATCTCACTGCAGACATTGGCAAAGGCGTCTTAACAAGTAAGACGTTATCACTGCATGCCTCGCAGACTGTTTCGTCTGCAACGGTATTATCAAATGCGATAATTAAGTTTAATGGAATTTTTTTAGGGCTTACCGGATCTGCAAAAGTGATTACAACCGCGAGTTCATCGACGAGAATGTGTATTTACTCACTTAGCGGCCAGGAAGTAACACCCACAACACCGACCCCGAGCACGGCCCTCCTTGCAATTTCAAACGGCGCCACTTACGACTTTGGTTTAAAAAGCACGGGCAGCTCAACGTCATACACATTTACCGTGAGCAACACGGGCGGAGCTACCGCAACGTCGATGGCAGGCTCTGGTCTTGCTGCTCCCTTTACCTTCTTGGGTGGTACATACCCTGGGACTGCTGGAACGTGTGGTGCAACACTTGCTTCGGGCGCGACTTGCACGCTGGTTATCACGTATGCCCCCGTTTCCACAGGTCCGCACTCCGGTACCGTCAGTCTCGGTTACAATGATGGCACCGCCGCACAGACTGCGACGCGGGCACTTCAAGGCACTGGGGCATCTCCCGCTCTTTTAAGCATTAGCGATGGCGCAAGCTACAATTACGGCAGTGTAGCGACTGGAAGTACGGTTGACAAAACATTCACCGTTACAAACAGCGGCGGAGTGAGCGCCACCGCGCTATCGGGCGGGGGATTGGCCGCACCGTTTACATTTAAAAGTGGCACTTATCCAGGCACTGGTGGCACATGTGCAAGCACGCTTGCAGCTTCTGCGACGTGCACTATCGTCGTTTCCTATTATCCAACAAGTACAGGTGCCCACAATGACTTCATCGATTTAAGTTACAACGATGGTGCTTCAGCGCAAACAGCATCTCGGGCGGTGAGCGGTACAGGGGTTGCTCCTGCTGTATTATTTATTAGTGATGGACCGACATATGATTATGGCAATTTGATCGTGGGTAACACTTTCAACAAAACTTTCACTGTGACAAACACGGGGAGCGCGACCGCAACTGCACTTTCTGGTGGGGGTTTAGTAAGTCCGTTCAACTTTACTGGTGGCGTCTATCCAGGTACGGGCGGGACGTGCTCTCCTACACTCGCTTCGGCGGCAACATGCACCATGGTTGTGGTGTACTCACCAGTTAGCTCGGGTTCCTTTTCAGACACCATCGAACTAAGTTACAACGATGGTCTGACAACTCAGATGGCCACCCGGCCGGTGGTCGGTACGGCAACGCCGTAATTTTGAGATTTCATGAATTCGCGAATTCATGAAATTGCAATCGTCACCATACGAGAGGTTCATACAGATGAGCACTCCGTCGTGATTATGGTCGCCGTATAGACAATAAACTTGCGAAGCGTTTACGCTAGATTTTTCAATGGGAAACCATTTGTGTTGTAAGCCAAAATTTTAAGACAGTTCCGAATCTAGTCATGTCGATGCTACGTGATTATCTAAGTCTACAACCATGTTCGTAGTATTTAGCTTTAATCCCATCGCCATACTGCAAGCTTAAGCGCCGCCGACCTAAGATGTTTTTAGTAATTTTAGCCTCGTCCAAAAAGACATCCGTGTAAAGATCGCTTCCTGGAATTGCAAAGTACAAATCGTGATTCGAAGCTCCGATACTTATATATCCAGCACCGCTCAATATATCCGTACCCTGAGGGGTGCTCTGATAAGCTTTAACGTTGTAATATTCATCGATGACTAATTTTTCGCCAATCGCTGAATCAACGGCGCACCAAATGCCCGTGTACACCCCTGCTTGGGTTTGCCCATAAGCGCTAAACGATGCAATTAACGTTACTAGAAGTGTAAAAATTCGAGTCATATTTGCTCCAATTACTTTATATTGTTTTTAAAATGTCGACGAAATAGGCTTTGCATAAACTGTGCCCGACAACATTGCATTTTTCATCATGAATAGAAGTTGTCTATTTTGAAGGTTCATTTCACGGTAGTCTCTGGGAGTTTGGTGTTCACTACTTCAGTAGCCAACATATGATTGAAGCATCTTTTGCAAGTACTTTAGGAAAAAACACTTCATCAAACCATTGAGGACACGCAAGTACTATCCCTCCGCGGCAGAATGCTGTCCATAGTCGAATCAATGGAGCAATCACAAAGATAAAAAAATCTTAAAATGAGACATTCTTTTTTTCACCACCTGTTAATGCTTCGCTCAAGGTCTTTTTATTCCAAATAAAAACGTTAAGTTTGTGGACTAAAGTACCGAATAAAAAACGTATCATCTGTGAGGGGTTTGGGGTCAAAAATGGTTTTCGTATCGCAAAAAAAAATTCGTTATTTGATACTTACGCTATTTTCATTTTTAGTGTTTGTCGCGTACCAAAACTGCTCCGAAAGCTTCCGAACTCTTTTATCTGAGCAAAGTGAAATAAGTTCTACCGCAAAATCTATGCAGCCGCCTCGAGATATTGTTTCCTCTGATCTTTCAGAAAAACCTTATTTTTCTGGTATTAACGTCGGTGTTCTTACCTGGGATGGCCGCGTGGCAATTAAATCCTCGATCGCACCATTGGCTCCTCCACCATCCGGTCTTCTAGGTCAATTTTCGTACCCTTTTCAAATGATAGGTGGTGAAAGTAAAACTGTCGGCAGTCATTCTCTTTCTCTTGAGAATAGTGGCAACCTAATTCTTCGTAATGCATCAAGCACAATTGTTTGGCAAAGCAACTCCACCGGATGCGTCGCTACGAATTGTAAGCTTCGTCTCCAAACGGATGGCAACCTGGTTTTATCTAATACATCGACGATGCCACCGACAGCTCTTTGGTCTACAGGTGTACCTCCTTTAGTTTTAGTTCCGAGTGCCGATCGCATTTCGGTATCAATGCAAATTTATAACGTACCACCTTTTCTAGGTATAGCTCGTCCCACTGATGGACTTCTCACGTATCCTCAGACTTTCGCTTGGGGGCTTAAGACTTTCCGTTCCGAATCCCTCGATCAGTTGCGCCCCACCTTAGCGTCAGCTATGGGCGACGCCCTCAAACAATCGTTTTCACCGATTTACTATTGGGGCTACCCATTAAGGACAACAAACGCTCCAGTGGGGGCTGAAATTCTTCAGACAAATATGATTAACGTTGGCTCTTTAGTGCCACATCCTGGATACAAAATAAATCCCTACCGCTCTAATTCTTTAGGCAACGCAGACGAAACCGGTTCGTTTCTTACATACAAAGCGCGTTGGCTTACTCGTTTTATCCCTCTCGATCAAATTGACAGCGTTGGAAACAATTTTGTCGCAGTTTTACCCTTAACCATAATAGTGAAGAACCCTTCGTCAATTAATTCTGAAGTTTACAGCGTTAGAGCCAATGCTTCTCAGTTTACCCTTCTGCAAGACACTCTGGGGAATCCAATTCAAGCTATCGAGCCTAGTCTAACCTTTGATGGCAAACTTATGGTGTTTCAAAACTGGGAAGTTGATAATACTAGGCTCGGGCGCCTTTACTACAGCTTCAATCCGTCCGTGGGTGCCATTTTAAATGGTTGGAGTGTTCCGAAACCCATTTCCCAGATGTACAACGATCCTCTATTACGAAAAATGTATCCGCTCGCGCGCTATCAAATCCGCGACTCAATAGGAAACCCTCTCGCCCAGGTCAAGGGCGCTTACCCGTGGATTAGTTTGGATGGGGATGATGTTTTTTTTGCGGCCACCACTCATGCAGATGGTGCGAGGCGCGCGGGGCTGTCGGCTGTCGGAGCATCCACGAAAGGGCTCGTAAAACTCATCGATGGTGGCATGAACTTCCTGCGCAAAGGCGGATTTCCAAAACTTTCAGTGAGTTCTTTTGGAAGAACACCAGGACGCTGGTCTCCCTTAGAATTCAATCAGCTCCGGACACTTCCGCTGAGTGATAAATTGTACACCTATCCGCTGATGAGCACAGGTGTTTACTCTGAGGCTTCTTTTGAAGAAACCATTGTGGGAAATTATGAATTGTACTTGGATATGACCGAAGGTGTTTCCGCTTCCGGTGTATATGACACGAGCTTGACGCAAGACTCTTCGGGATTTTTCCACGCCGCTATTAAAAATTCAGGGGCTCTTTATTCCGAAGAGGCGTATCCCGCTATTTGCTTGGAAAAATCTTTGACTCTCCCTTATGCAACGGCTGGCATCTGCGATATCAAAGACCCTTTATCTCCCGCCTCAAAACTTTTTTCCGGTAACCCCATTTATTTTCAAGGCGGTGGAAAATTGACGGCGCCGCATCTCTCCACAGTCAATGGGCATGAAATTTTGAAAAATGCCACGCAACTGACGCTCTCGTTTGCCGTAAGACCCCTGGGCGGCGGATTTACCGCCATGGACCTGGTGAAAAAAGCAAACACGTTTAGAAGTCGTATCGATAATGTTGGTTTTGTGCACTTTTCAATCAATTTAGTTGGTGGTCAAACACTGTCCCTTCGAACAGTCGCACCTCTGCTGCTCGATGAGTGGACGGCTCTTGCGTTGACTTACAATTCCATTGATGGACACTACCAAATCTACAAAAATGGTTCAATTGACTCTCAAGGGACTTCTCCACACGGCGCCTTAGCACTATCGACAGCAAGCACCGCCGATGTCGTCATCGGGCCCGATAGCACTGCAAATGCGAATATCATCTGTGCCATAGACCAAGTGGGTCTTTCCCGCGTAGTCAGAAGCTCAGCGGAAATCCAAAGACAGTCTGGGCGTTTTTTACCTAAAGGAGTTTCAACAATCCTACCTCTGCCTTTAGGTTTGAAAGATAAAGATGTTAAAAACGATATTTTCTTTAAAAGAAATTTAGATCCTCGTCTTGTAAACCTCGGAAAAAATTTATTTTTTGACGTTCGTTTATCCTCCAATAATAAAAATTCCTGTGCCTCTTGCCATAATCCAGCATCAGGTTTTTCAGAAGCCATCCCGTTGCACGATGGCCTCCTCGCAGGCGCAGGTGGAGCGCCAAAGTTACTGCGAAAAACGCCTTCTCTTTTCAATTTGCCGTTCCGTGAATCGTTTTTTGCGGATGGACGGGCTGAATCACTTCTCGATCAGGCGCACTCGGTACTCACGAACCCTGACGAAATGGGAACATCTTTGAGCGTTGTGGTAGGTCGACTTCAAAAGTCTCCCCACTATCAAAACTTGTTTAATGTCGCTTACTCGTCGCAAACAGCTCCCATCACACCGATCAACATGCTGGTTGCGCTCCGCGAGTTCCAATTTTCGTTAATCAGCGGTAACACGCGTTTCGACAAACATCGTGCTGGTGATCTTACCGCCCTTTCAGCTCTCGAAAAAAATGGAGAAGCCTTGTTTTTTGGTAAAGCTCGCTGTGCTGAATGCCACTCGGGGAGTCAGTTCACCGACAATGCCTTCCACAACCTACCCTTTATCTCTTCAACAAACTTGGCTGGAGTCGTTGATACAGGCTTAGCACGAATCACAGGAAATCCATCGGACACTGGGAAATTCCTAACCAAAAGTCTGCGCGGAATTGCAAGCACCGGGCCTTTTTTGCATGGAGGAACTGCTCCTAGCATACAGTCGGTCGTCGCGCTTTACAACACCGTTGGGTCAGTCAAACTCAACGCAGGTGTGGACGATGACTTCCTGGCGCCGATCAGCTTGAATGCTACAGAATTGAACGAACTCACCGCCTTTATTCTCACGCTTTCAGGAGGTGAACCGACAATCACTCCAGCCCTTATTTTCGACGAACCAAAGATCGCAAAATCATTCGCTAAAGGATCTTTTATTCTTTTGGCTGGGCAAAGTGCTCCACTCACCGACGGTACATTGACCTTTCAATCAGATGGAAATCTTGTCTTTTATGACTTACAAAATAAAGCACTCTGGTCTTCCCAAACTAAAATCGCGGGCTGTACAGCACCTCTTTGTCGACTGGAATTTTTAGCTGATGGAAATCTTGCCATCAAGAACAGCAACCTTGTTGTTTGGCAGACCAACACACATTTGACCCAAGCCAAAGGAGAGACGTTACAACTTCGCGCGACAAGCCCCTACATCAAAATTCATCACGCCACAGGGTCCATCGTTTGGTCTAGCAGTAAAGATTTTCAGAGTCTCGTTTTACAAAGCGGGCAATGGGCACTTCTGGATGATCCGACCTCCGCACAAGTCCGATTGCAAATGCAAACAGATGGAAACTTGGTTATTTATAACGGAAATACTCCTCTCTGGCAGACGAGCACCCTTGGTAAAGATTGCGCGAGTATCGTTTGCAAGGCTGTTTTCCAGAATGACGGAAACTTTGTGGTTTATGCTGGCACCCAAGCATTGTGGCATTCCAAGACCCACCAAAAGGGGCACATCTTACGACTGAGACTAACTTCACCCTATGTTGAGATTTTTGATAGTCTCGGCATGAAAGTTTATTAGAAGGACTCACCCTGAGTCGTCTGCGACAATAAAGTCGGAATCCGATCTGGTGATTTTAACTACTGATTACTCTTAGATTATCTGCTGAATTGGCGCGAAGATGCCTTTGTCAACGAAAGCGGGAGCTAACTCTTTCCATTAGAACGCTGGCTCGAAGTTCGTTAATTTGTTCGCTGGCGCTCACGGGTTCGAACCCCTTATCCCGCTTCACAAAACTAAAGTTAAGGCCATCGCCGAAGGCAGGAGCGGAGCGACCAAGAAATAATCGTAGAAGTTTGAGGAGCGGAGCGACTAGCGTAGTCCACTTCGAAGA